>NZ_JCAFTJ010000005.1:0-383815 GCF_059370155.1 Stenotrophomonas sp. YJH_SMC_73
GAAATGGTGATGCCGGGTGACAACGTCAAGATGGTCGTCACCCTGATCAACCCGGTGGCAATGGACGAAGGCCTGCGCTTCGCCATCCGCGAAGGCGGCCGTACCGTCGGCGCCGGCGTGGTCTCGAAGATCATCGAGTAATCTGGTAGTATCTGCGCCCCGATGTTGCCTGGGTAGGGCATCGGGGCGTATCAAATGGGAAAGCAGGCACAGGATGTGCCTTGTGTTCCCCGGACCAGGAAGGGTCAATGCCATTCAGGCGGCGTCAACAGGCGACTGTTGACAGCTGCCTTGCGTGCCATTATGCTTCTACGTCTGGGCAGGCCAGGAAACTGGTCTGCCTGCGTTTTTGAGGTCCATGGAGTGACCTTGTCGGCCTGCAGGACTGCGGGCCGTCCGTATTCAGGAATTTCATGGGGCAAAGCAACCCAGAGGCTTTGTCTGTCGCTCTTTTAACGAAGGAACCTACCGCCATGGCGGACCAAAAGATCCGGATCCGGCTGAAAGCGTTCGATCATCGTCTGATCGACCGTTCGGCCAGCGAGATCGTTGAAACGGCAAAGCGGACCGGCGCGCAAGTGCGTGGCCCGATCCCGCTGCCGACCAAGATCGAGCGTTACACCGTTCTCGTCTCCCCGCACGTCGACAAGGACGCGCGTGACCAGTACGAGACCCGCACGCACAAGCGCGTGCTCGATATCGTTGACCCGAATGACAAGACCGTGGACGCGCTGATGAAGCTCGAACTGGCTGCCGGCGTCGACGTTCAGATCAAGCTGACCTGAGGACTACGACCATGACGAAGAAGTATTCGTTGGGCTTCGTGGGCCGCAAGGCCGGCATGAGCCGCGTGTTCACCGAAGATGGCCGTTCCATCCCGGTGACCCTGATCGAAGCAACCCCGAACCGCATCGCGCAGATCAAGACCGTCGAAACCGACGGCTACAGCGCCGTGCAGGTGACCGTCGGCGCGCGTCGCGCTGCCCTGGTCAACAAGCCGGAAGCCGGCCACTTCGCCAAGGCGAAGGTGGAAGCGGGTCGTGGCCTGTGGGAATTCCGCGTTGAAGACGCGCAGCTCGGCGATTTCGCCGTTGGCGGCGAAGTCAAGGCGGACATCTTCGAAGTCGGCCAGATCGTCGACGTCCAGGGTGTCACCAAGGGTAAGGGCTTCCAGGGCACCATCAAGCGCCACAACTTCCGTATGGGCGATGCAACCCACGGTAACTCGCTGTCGCATCGCGCGCCGGGTTCGCTGGGTCAGCGCCAGACCCCGGGTCGCGTTTTCCCGGGCAAGAAGATGTCGGGCCACATGGGCGCGGTGCAGCAGAGCACCCAGAACCTGGAAGTGGTCAAGGTCGACGTCGAGCGCGGTCTGATCGCCGTTCGCGGCGCCGTTCCGGGCGCGGCGGGTGGCGATGTGATCGTCCGTCCGGCGAGCAAGGCATAAGGAGAGATGACGATGGAACTCGTTATCACGGGTAGCAACAACAAGGTCTCGGTCTCCGACGCCGTGTTCGGTCGCGATTTCAGCGAAGATCTGGTCCACCAGGTCGTCGTTGCCTACCGCAACGCCGGTCGCGCCGGCACCAAGGCACAGAAGACTCGCTCCGAAGTGGCTGGTACCACCAAGAAGTCGAAGAAGCAGAAGGGCGGCGGCGCGCGTCATGGCGCACTGACGGCTCCGATCTTCGTCGGCGGCGGTGTCACCTTCGCGGCCAAGCCGCGCAGCTTCGAGCAGAAGGTCAATCGTAAGCAGTACCGTGCCGCCATGTGCGCGATCCTGTCCGAGCTGAACCGTCAGGGCCGTCTGACCATCGTGGAGTCCTTCGATGTCGAAGTGACCAACACGAAGGGTCTGATCGCCAAGCTGGCCGGCCTGGAGGTGGGCAAGCGCCCGCTGATCGTCACCGAAGAAGCGTCCGAGCACCTGTACCTGTCCGCCCGCAATCTGCCGTACGTGCAGGTGCGTGACGTCCAGGGTCTGGATCCGGTCTCGCTGGTGGGTGCCGACACGGTCGTCATCACCGCTGACGCGGTCAAGAAGGTCGAGGAGTGGCTGGCATGAACAGCAACGAAAAAATCTTCAGCGTGCTGCGTGCCCCGCGTGTCTCCGAAAAGACCGCGCGCCTGCAGGAACTCTCCAACCAGTATGTCTTCGAAGTTTCGAACGAAGCCACCAAGGCCGATGTAAAGGCCGCGGTTGAGCAGCTGTTCGACGTCAAGGTCGAAGCCGTCAACGTGGTCAACGTCAAGGGCAAGAACAAGTCCTTCCGTAACCGTGCTGGCCGCCGCGGCGATTGGCGCAAGGCGTACGTTCGCCTGGCCGACGGCCAGTCGATCGATGTAACGGCCAAGGCCTGAGGTACATCCCATGCCATTGATGAAATTCAAGCCCACTTCCCCCGGCCGCCGTTCGGCCGTGCGCGTGGTTACGCCCGACCTGCACAAGGGTGCTCCGCACGCCGCACTGGTCGAGTCGCAGAGCCGCTCGGGTGGCCGCAACCACCACGGCCGCATCACCGTGCGTCACGTCGGTGGTGGTGCCAAGCAGCACTACCGCATCATCGACTTCAAGCGCAACAAGCTGGGCATCCCGGCGCGCGTGGAACGCATCGAATACGATCCGAACCGCACCGCCCACATCGCCCTGCTGTGCTACGTCGATGGTGAGCGTCGCTACATCATCGCCCCGAAGGGCCTGAAGGCCGGTGATCAGGTGATCGCTGGTTCGGACGCCCCGATCAAGGCCGGCAACACCCTGCCGCTGCGCAACATCCCGGTCGGCACCACCATCCACTGCATCGAGCTGAAGCCGGGCAAGGGCGCTCAGATCGCTCGCGCCGCTGGTGCGGCCGTGCAGCTGGTGGCTCGCGAAGGCATCTACGCCACCCTGCGCCTGCGCTCGGGTGAAATGCGCAAGGTTCCGGTCGAGTGCTGCGCCACCATCGGCGAAGTCGGCAACGACGAGCACAGCCTGGAAAAGCTGGGCAAGGCCGGTGCCAAGCGTTGGCGCGGCGTCCGCCCGACCGTTCGTGGTGCTGCCATGAACCCGGTTGACCACCCGCACGGTGGTGGTGAGGCCAAGGCCGGCCAGGGTAACCCGCATCCGGTCACCCCGTGGGGTGTTCCGACCAAGGGTTACAAGACGCGCCATAACAAGCGCACTCAGCAGTTCATCGTCCGCGATCGTAGGGGCTAATCGACCATGGCACGTTCACTCAAGAAGGGCCCGTTCGTCGATCACCACCTCGTCAAGAAGGTGGAGGCCGCTGCGGGCAGCAAGAAGCCGATCAAGACCTGGTCGCGCCGTTCGATGATCCTGCCTGACATGGTAGGCATCACCATTGCCGTGCATAACGGCAAGAACCACATCCCGGTTCTCGTCAACGAGAACATGGTCGGCCACAAGCTCGGCGAATTTGCCATCACCCGGACCTTCAAGGGTCACGGTGGTGACAAGAAGTCGGGCAAGTAAGGAGAGATGACAATGGAAGCGAAAGCCATCCTGCGCACTGCGCGCATCTCCCCGCAGAAGGCTCGTCTGGTCGCTGACCAGGTGCGCGGTCTGCCGGCCGAACGTGCGGTCAACCTGCTGAAGTTCTCGGACAAGAAGGCTGCCCACCTGATCAAGAAGGTGGTGGAGTCGGCAATTGCCAACGCCGAGAACAACCAGGGCGCCGACGTCGACGAGCTGAAGGTTCAGACCATCATGGTTGATGAAGGTCCGACCCTGAAGCGTTTCATGGCGCGGGCGAAAGGCCGCGGTACCCGCATCCTCAAGCGCACCAGCCACATCACTGTGGTTGTGGGCGCCGCCAAGTAAGCGGATAAGGAAAAGACCATGGGTCATAAAGTTCATCCGATTGGTATCCGCCTCGGCATTTCCAAGGACTGGAACTCCAAGTGGTACGCCAACAAGGCCGAGTTCGCCGGTTACCTGGCAGCCGACCTGAAAGTGCGCGAAATGCTGCGCAAGAAGCTGGCCCAGGCCGGCATCAGCAAGATCCTGATCGAGCGTCCGGCCAAGACCGCTCGCGTGACGATCCACACCGCCCGTCCGGGCGTGGTGATCGGCAAGCGCGGTGAGGACATCGAGAAGCTGCGCAAGGAAGTGAGCGAGATGATGGGCGTCCCGGCGCACATCAACGTCACCGAAGTGCGCAAGCCGGAACTGGACGCGCAGCTCGTTGCCGAGTCGATCGCCCAGCAGCTGGAGCGTCGCATCATGTTCCGCCGTGCAATGAAGCGCTCGGTCGGCAACGCGATGCGCCTGGGTGCCCTGGGCATCAAGGTCAACGTTGGTGGCCGCCTCAACGGTGCTGAAATCGCCCGTTCGGAGTGGTACCGCGAAGGCCGCGTGCCGCTGCACACCCTGCGTGCCGACATCGACTATGGCTTCGCTGAAGCCAAGACGACCTACGGCATCATCGGCATCAAGGTCTGGATCTACAAGGGCGAGGTCTTCGATTTCTCCCAGGTTGGCCAGGAAAAGCAGGACGACACCCCGTCGCGCAACGATCGTCACGATCGCGGCGACCGTGGTGACCGTCAGCGCCCGGCCCGTGAAGCGAGGTAACGACAATGTTGCAACCCAAGCGAACCAAGTACCGCAAGGTACACAAGGGCCGTAACGATGGCCTGAGCTGGAGCGCCAACGCTGTCAGCTTCGGCGAATACGGCCTGAAGGCAACCGCACACGGTCAGCTGACCGCGCGTCAGATCGAAGCGGCCCGCCGCTCGATCAGCCGCTACGTCAAGCGCGGCGGCAAGATGTGGATCCGCGTGTTCCCCGACAAGCCCATCACCAAGAAGCCCATCGAAGTTCGAATGGGTTCGGGTAAGGGTAACGTGGAATACTGGGTGGCCCAGATCCAGCCCGGCCGCATGATCTATGAAATCGAGGGTGTTTCCGAGGAAGTGGCTCGCGAGGCGTTCCGCCTGGCCGCCGCCAAGCTCTCGGTCACCACCACTTTCGTGACCCGTACGGTGCGCTGATGGATATCAAAACTCTCCGTGAAAAGTCGGCTGACGAACTCAAGGCCCACCTGATCGACCTGCGTAAGGAACAGTTCTCTGTCCGTATGCAGCAGGTCACCGGCCAGCTGCCGAAGACCCACGACATTCGCCGGGTCCGTCGCGAGATTGCTCGCGTCAAGACCCTGCTCGGCAGCACGAAGTAAGGATGGCCGCTATGAGCGACAATACTGAAAAGAAGACGCTGCGCACGGTCGAAGGCCGTGTCGTCAGCAACAAGATGGACAAGACGGTTACCGTCCTGGTTGAGCGTCAGGTCAAGCACGCGCTGTACGGCAAGTACATCAAGCGCTCGACCAAGCTGCACGCCCACGATGCCGACAACGCCTGCAAGGAAGGCGATGTCGTCCGCGTGACCGAGATTGCTCCGATGTCCAAGACCAAGAACTGGCGCGTGGTGGAAGTCATCACGCGTGCGGCTGAATAAGGAGTCTGAATCATGATCCAGATGCAGAGCTACCTTGACGTCGCGGACAATTCGGGTGCCAAGCAGGTGATGTGCTTCAAGGTGCTGGGTGGTTCCAAGCGCCGTTACGCCGGCATCGGCGACATCATCAAGGTCACCGTGAAGGATGCGATTCCGCGCGGCAAGGTCAAGAAGGGTGAAGTGTATGACGCCGTCGTGGTGCGTACCCGCAAGGGTGTGCGTCGCGCCGACGGTTCGCTGATCCGCTTCGACGGCAACGCTGCCGTCCTGCTGAACAACAAGCAGGAGCCGATCGGTACCCGTATCTTCGGGCCGGTGACCCGTGAACTTCGTTCGGAGAAGTTCATGAAGATCGTCTCGCTCGCTCCCGAAGTGCTGTGAGCGACAGGAGATAATCATGGCTAACCGTATCAAGAAGGGCGACCAGGTTGTCGTCAACGCTGGCAAGGACAAGGGCAAGCAGGGCGAAGTCGTCCGCGTCGACGGCGACCGTGTGGTCGTCGCCAACGTGAACATCGTCAAGCGCCACACCAAGCCGAACCCGCAGGCAGGTGTTGCCGGCGGCGTGGTCGAGCGCGAAGCTTCGATCCATATCTCCAACGTGAACGTGCTGAACCCGGCTTCGGGCAAGGGCGAACGCGTTGGCTTCAAGGTGCTGGAGGATGGACGCAAACTGCGTGTGTTCCGCTCCAGCGGTGAGGCGCTCGACGCCTGAGGAATGTGAAGATGACTTCCCGTCTCGAAAAGATCTACAAGGAAGAAGTGGTGCCGGCGCTGATGAAGCAGTTCGGCTACACCAATCCGATGGAAGTACCGAAGCTCGTCAAGGTCACCCTGAACATGGGTGTCGGCGAGGCTGCCACCAACAAGAAGATCCTGGAAAACGCCGTCGCGGACATGACCAAGATTTCCGGCCAGAAGCCGGTTGTCACCAAGTCGCGTATCTCGGTTGCGTCGTTCAAGATCCGTGATGGTTGGCCGATCGGCTGCAAGACCACGCTGCGTCGCCACAAGATGTATGAGTTCCTGGACCGCCTGATCAACATCTCGCTGCCGCGCGTGCGCGACTTCCGTGGTGTTTCCGGTCGTTCCTTCGACGGCCGCGGCAACTTCAACATGGGTGTGAAGGAACAGATCATCTTCCCGGAAATCGACTTCGACGCCGTCGACGCGATCCGCGGTATGGATATCGCCATCACCACCACTGCGAAGACCGACGCGGAAGCGAAGGCGCTGCTGGCAGCGTTCAAGTTCCCGTTCCGTAACTGATCTGTCGAGGAAACCGAAATGGCAAAGACCTCCATGGTCAACCGCGACATCAAGCGGGAAAAGCTGGCCAAGAAGTACGCTGAGAAGCGTGCGGCTCTGAAGAAGATCGTGTCCTCCGTGGACGCGACCTACGAGGAGAAGATCGACGCCGCAACCAAGCTGGCCAAGCTGCCGCGCGATTCGTCGCCGAGCCGTCAGCGCAACCGTTGCGAGCTGTCGGGTCGTCCGCGTGGCGTGTACAGCAAGTTCGGCCTCGGCCGCAACAAGCTGCGCGAAGCCACCATGCGTGGCGACGTCCCGGGCCTGCGCAAGGCCAGCTGGTAATCCCAGCCGGCCCTGCGCTCAGCACCCCCTTGCGGGGGTGCTGAACCGGGGGAGGGGGCTGTTCAGCTTCCTTTCTGCGAAAAAACCCGAAGAGCCCGACGCAAGTCGGGCTCTTTTGGCGTATACTCCCGCGTCTTGCCCTGTGCAGACGGGGTTGTAGGAGTGGGCCCCGGCCCGCTGCATCAAGGGACCTGGCCCGTTTCCAGGAGACAACAGATTTTCGCGAAAGCGGATATCGGTGCACTCAAAGGTACTCATATGAGCATGACTGATCCCATCGCCGACCTGCTGGTCCGCATCAAGAATGCGGCCGCAGTTGGCAAGCAGACGGTGAAAGCCCCGTCGTCCAAGATCAAGGTTGCGATCGCCCAGGTCCTGAAGGACGAGGGTTACATCACCGACCTGCGCGTGACCCAGCTGGAAAACAACAAGTCCGAGCTGGAAATCGTGCTGAAGTATTTCGAAGGCAAGCCGGTCATCGCGACCCTGAAGCGCTTCTCGCGTTCGGGCCTGCGCCAGTACCGCGGCAAGAGCGAGCTGCCGAAGGTCATGAACGGCCTGGGTATCTCCATCATTTCCACCTCCAAGGGCATCATGACTGATGCGCAGGCGCGCCAGCTGGGCGTCGGCGGCGAAGTCCTGTGCTTCGTGGCCTAAGGCGAAAGGAGTAGAACTATGTCCCGCGTAGCCAAGAAGCCGATCACCCTGGGTAAGGTTGAACTGAACGTCCAGTCGGACAGCGTCACCGCCAAGGGCCCGAAGGGCACCCTGTCGCTGGCCAAGCCGGCCGGCATTGCCATCAACGTCGACAATGGCGTTGCCACCCTGAGCACCGAGAACGCCGAGCTGGTCGCACTGACCGGCACCGTGCGTGCGATCCTGTCCAACATGGTCAAGGGCGTGTCCGAAGGCTTCGAGCGCAAGCTGGAGCTGGTTGGCGTGGGTTACCGCGCTGCCATGCAGGGCAAGGACCTGAGCCTGTCGCTGGGCTTCTCGCACCCGGTCGTGTTCGTGGCGCCGGAAGGCATCACCATCACCACCCCGACCCAGACCGAGATCCTGGTCCAGGGCGCTGACAAGCAGGTCGTCGGTGAAGTCGCCGCCAAGATCCGTGCGTTCCGCAAGCCGGAGCCGTACAAGGGCAAGGGCGTGAAGTACTCCGACGAAGTCATCATCCGTAAGGAAGCCAAGAAGGCGTAAGTGCGAGTCCCTCGCAAGAGCCCGCACATCCATGTGCGGACTCCTCAGGGAGAAGCCCATCCTTCAGCTTTCAAGGAATAATCAAAATGAACAAGAACATCGCCCGCCTGCGTCGCGCCAAGTCGACCCGCGCCCACATCCGTGAGCTCGGCGTCGCCCGCCTGTCGGTGCTGCGCACCGGCCAGCACCTGTACGCCCAGGTCTTCACCGCTGACGGTTCGAAGGTGCTGGCTGCCGCCAACACCACCCAGACCGACGTCAAGGAAGGCCTGAAGAACGGCAAGAACGCCGATGCCGCTGCCAAGGTTGGCCGCATCGTCGCCGAGCGCGCCAAGGCCGCCGGCGTCGAGAAGGTTGCCTTCGATCGTTCGGGCTACCGCTACCACGGCCGCATCAAGGCCCTGGCAGAAGCGGCCCGCGAAGCCGGCCTGCAGTTCTAAGGGACAAGGGCAGGGGGCCGATGGCCTCCTGCCTGCCTGCTCGCCAGCCTGAGCGAGGCTGGACGGCGCCGCTCTTCTGCAGTGGCCCACCGGAACAACGCGTCACTCCACAACCATAAGCGGCCTCGAGCCGTACATACCCAAACAACCAAGGAATCAACATGGCAGAAGAGCGTCAGCAGCGGGGTCGCGATCGCGACCGTAACCGCGAAGAGAAGATCGACGACGGCATGATCGAAAAGCTGGTCGCGGTCAACCGCGTCAGCAAGACCGTCAAGGGTGGCCGCCAGTTCACCTTCACCGCCCTGACCGTTGTCGGCGACGGCGAAGGCAAGGTCGGTTTCGGTTATGGCAAGGCCCGCGAAGTGCCGGTCGCCATCCAGAAGTCGATGGAACAGGCCCGCAAGAACCTGGTCAGCGTTGACCTGAACAACGGCACCCTGTGGCACACCATCAAGGATGGTCACGGCGCAGCCCGCGTGTTCATGCAGCCGGCTTCGGAAGGTACCGGCGTGATCGCCGGCGGTGCCATGCGCGCCGTGCTGGAAGCCGTTGGCGTGAAGAACGTGCTGGCCAAGGCCACCGGTTCGCGTAACCCGATCAACCTGGTGCGTGCCACCGTGAAGGGCCTGTCTGCTGCGCAGTCGCCGGCTCGCATCGCGGCCAAGCGCGGCAAGAAGGTGGAGGAACTCAACCATGGCTAATGAGTCCAACAAGACTGTGAAGGTCCGCCTGGTGCGTGGCCTGCGTGGTACCCAGTCGCGTCACCGCCTGTCGGTGCGTGCCCTGGGCCTGAACAAGCTCAACGATGTGCGTGAACTGAAGGACAGCCCGCAGGTACGCGGCCTGATCAACAAGGTTCAGTACCTCGTCCAGGTTGAGGAGTAATCGACCATGACTCTGCGTCTCAATGAACTGAGCCCGGCACCGGGCGCCCGCACCGAGCGCACCCGCGTCGGCCGCGGTATCGGCTCGGGCCTGGGCAAGACTGCCGGCCGCGGCCACAAGGGTTCGTTCGCCCGTAAGGGTGGCGGCAAGATCAAGGCTGGCTTCGAAGGCGGCCAGACCCCCATGCAGCGTCGTCTGCCGAAGATCGGCTTCCGTTCGCCGATCGCCAAGGACACCGCTGAAGTGCTGCTGTACGCGCTGGACAAGCTGCCGGCCGGTGAGATCGATTTCGCCGCCCTGCGTGCTGCCAAGCTGGTCCCGAGCACCGCAAAGAAGGCCAAGGTCGTCGTCAAGGGCGAAGTGACCAAGGCGTTCACCCTGAAGGGTATTGCTGCCACGGCGGGTGCCAAGGCTGCAATCGAAGCTGCCGGCGGCAGCGTAACGGAGTAAGAAAATCATGGCGCAAGCTGGCATCGGTAACCTCGCGGGCGGAATGGGCAAGTTCACTGAACTTCGCCAACGTTTGCTGTTCGTCGTCGGGGCTTTGATCGTCTATCGCATCGGCTGCTACGTGCCGGTGCCGGGCGTCAATCCCGATGCCATGCTTGCCATGATGCAACAGCAGGGCGGCGGCATCGTGGACATGTTCAACATGTTCTCGGGCGGCGCCCTGCACCGTTTCAGCATCTTCGCGCTGAACGTGATGCCGTACATCTCGGCATCGATCGTGATGCAGCTGGCCGTGCACATCTTCCCCGCCCTGAAGGCGATGCAGAAGGAAGGTGAGTCCGGCCGCCGCAAGATCACCCAGTATTCGCGCATCGGCGCCGTGCTGCTGGCAGTGGTGCAGGGCGGCTCGATCGCGCTGGCCCTGCAGGGCCAGGTCTCGCCGTCGGGCGCTCCGGTCGTGTATGCGCCGGGCATGGGCTTCGTGCTCACTGCCGTGGTCGCACTGACCGCCGGCACCATGTTCCTGATGTGGGTCGGTGAGCAGGTCACCGAGCGCGGCATCGGCAACGGCGTGTCGCTGATCATCTTCGCCGGTATCGTGGCGGGCCTGCCGGGTGCGGTCATCCACACCTTCGATGCCTACCGCGACGGCAACATCCAGTTCATCCAGCTGCTGCTGATCGCCATCGTCGTGCTCGCCTTCACCTTCTTCGTGGTGTTCGTCGAGCGTGGCCAGCGCCGGATCACGGTCAATTACGCGCGCCGCCAGGGTGGTCGCAACGCGTACATGAACCAGACCTCGTTCCTGCCGCTGAAGCTCAACATGGCCGGCGTCATCCCGGCGATCTTTGCCTCGAGCCTGCTGGCCTTCCCGGCCACCCTGGCCATGTGGTCCGGCCAGGCCGCCAACCAGAGCAGCTTCGGCCAGGTCCTGCAGAAGGTCGCCAACGCCCTGGGCCCGGGCGAGCCGCTGCACATGATCGTGTTCGCTGCGCTGATCACCGGTTTCGCGTTCTTCTATACCGCGCTGGTGTTCAACTCGCAGGAAACCGCCGACAACCTGAAGAAGTCCGGTGCGCTGATTCCGGGCATCCGTCCGGGCAAGGCGACCGCCGACTACATCGACGGCGTGCTGACCCGCCTGACCGCGGCCGGCTCGGCGTACCTGGTGATCGTCTGCCTGCTGCCGGAACTGATGCGCACGCAGCTGAACGCCTCGTTCTACTTCGGTGGTACTTCGCTGCTGATCGTGGTGGTGGTGGTGATGGACTTCATCGCCCAGGTGCAGGCGCACCTGATGTCCCACCAGTACGAGAGCCTGCTGAAGAAGGCCAACCTGAAGGGTGGCAACCGCGGCGGTTTTGCCCGCGGCTGATAGGCCTGTTATACTTTCGTCTTCCTGACGTGATGGTCCCTCCGCTTCGCGGACTCCGGCCACACAAACGAAGGGCGGCCCCCGCAGCGGTTCCGGGTGGGGGTGTGATGAGGTGGTCCCGCGCTGGAGTAGCGCGGGCGGCCCCGGGGGAAACCCCAGGTCCAACCCCATCCGGCGCCGGAGCCTGGGCACACTCCCCAGGCCGGGTTCATGAAACCAATGGTTTCACGGGCTTCCATGTAAACCGGAACCTTGTTAGTATCGCTAGTTCACTTTTTTGATCCATCCTGCCGGATTGGCGTGCCCGAGGCGCGCTGTCGGCCATCACTCAGCTGGAGAACCGCGTCATGGCGCGTATTGCAGGCGTCAACCTGCCAGCCCAGAAGCATGTCTGGGTCGGGTTGCAAAGCATTTACGGCATCGGCCGTACCCGTTCGAAGAAGGTCTGCGAAGTCGCAGGCGTTGCTTCGACCACCAAGATCCGCGATCTGTCGGAGCCGGAAATCGAGCGCCTGCGCGCCGAAGTCGGCAAGTACATCGTGGAAGGCGATCTGCGCCGTGAAATCGGTATCGCGATCAAGCGCCTGATGGACCTGGGCTGCTACCGCGGCCTGCGTCACCGTCGTGGCCTCCCGCTGCGTGGCCAGCGCACCCGTACCAACGCCCGCACCCGCAAGGGTCCGCGCAAGGCGATCAAGAAGTAAGGGACTGAGAAATGGCTAAGCCCGCTGCTAAGACCAAGAAGAAGATCAAGCGCGTCGTCACCGACGGCGTTGCCCACGTCCACGCTTCGTTCAACAACACCATCGTCACCATCACCGACCGCCAGGGCAATGCTCTGTCGTGGGCGACCTCCGGTGGCGCTGGCTTCCGCGGTTCGCGCAAGTCGACCCCGTTCGCTGCCCAGGTGGCTGCTGAAAAGGCCGGTCGTGCTGCGCTGGACTACGGCGTGAAGTCGCTGGAAGTCCGCATCAAGGGCCCGGGTCCGGGCCGTGAGTCGGCCGTGCGTTCGTTGAACAACGTCGGCTACAAGATCACCAACATCATCGACGTGACGCCTATCCCGCACAACGGGTGCCGTCCGCCGAAGAAGCGTCGCGTCTAAAGGGAGCGATAAGAAATGGCTCGTTATATCGGTCCTACCTGTAAGCTCGCCCGCCGCGAAGGCGCCGACCTGTCCCTGAAGAGCCCGGCGCGTGCGCTGGACTCGAAGTGCAAGCTGGAGCAGAAGCCCGGCCAGCACGGCGCCACTGCCCGCAAGGGCAAGCTGTCCGACTACGCCACCCAGCTGCGTGAAAAGCAGAAGGTCAAGCGTATCTACGGCCTGCTGGAGCGTCAGTTCCGCAACTACTACAAGAAGGCCTCGACCAAGAAGGGCAACACCGGCGAGAACCTGCTGCAGCTGCTGGAAACCCGCCTGGACAACGTCGTCTACCGCATGGGCTTCGCCGTGACCCGTCCGGCTGCCCGTCAGCTGGTGTCGCACCGCGGCGTCACCGTGAATGGCAAGTCGGTCAACCTGGCTTCGTACCAGGTCAAGGCTGGCGACGCCATCGCCCTGTCTGAAAAGGCTGCCAAGCAGCTGCGCGTCCAGGAAGCCCTGACCGTCGCCGCCCAGCATGACCTGAGCCCGTCGTGGGTTGAAGTGGATTCCGGCAAGTTCACCGGCATCTTCAAGGCTGTTCCGGATCGTTCGGATCTGCCTGCGGACATCAACGAAGCGCTGATCGTCGAGCTGTATTCGAAGTAATTCACATTGGAGAGCCCCCGGCGACGGCCGGGGGTTCACTAGGAGAACCCGCAACATGACGGTTACCGCCAACCAGGTTCTGCGTCCTCGCGGTCCGCAGATCGAACGCCTTACCGACACCCGTGCAAAGGTCGTTATCGAACCTTTGGAGCGGGGTTACGGGCATACGCTGGGTAATGCCCTGCGTCGCGTGCTGCTGTCGTCCATCCCGGGCTTCGCCATCACGGAAGTCGAAATCGACGGCGTGTTGCATGAGTACACCACGGTCGAAGGTCTGCAGGAGGACGTGCTCGAAGTCCTGCTGAACCTGAAGGACGTGGCCATCCGTATGCACTCCGGCGACAGCGCCACCCTGTCCCTGTCCAAGCAGGGCCCGGGCGTTGTCACCGCTGCCGACATCAAGGTCGACCACAATGTGGAGATCCTGAACGGCGACCATGTGATCTGCCACCTGACCAAGGATACGGCGATCAACATGCGTCTGAAGATCGAACGTGGTTTCGGCTACCAGCCGGCTGCCGCGCGTCGTCGTCCGGACGAAGAAACCCGTGCCATCGGCCGCCTGGTCCTGGATGCCTCGTTCTCGCCGGTCCGCCGTGTCGCCTACGCCGTGGAAGCGGCGCGTGTCGAACAGCGTACCGACCTGGACAAGCTGGTCATCGATATCGAGACCAACGGCACCATCGATGCCGAGGAAGCCGTGCGCACCGCCGCCGACATCCTCAGCGACCAGCTGTCGGTGTTCGGTGACTTCACCCACCGCGACCGCGGTGCGGCCAAGCCGGCCAACAACGGCGTGGATCCGGTGCTGCTGCGCCCGATCGACGATCTGGAGCTGACCGTGCGTTCGGCCAACTGCCTGAAGGCTGAAAGCATCTACTACATCGGCGATCTGATCCAGAAGACCGAAGTGGAGCTGCTGAAGACCCCGAACCTGGGCAAGAAGTCGCTCACCGAGATCAAGGAAGTGCTGGCTCAGCGCGGCCTGTCCCTCGGCATGAAGCTGGAGAACTGGCCGCCGGCCGGCGTCGCCAGCCACGGCATGCTGGGCTGATATCGGTAATGCCTGGAGGCTCCACCGCTCGCGGTGGAGCCTTCAACGCAACACACCATGCCACGACGAACCGCAGGTTCGCGGGCAGGTCGTCCAGGACGGGCGGCCAGGACCAACCGCAGTCCGCGCAGTAACGCCAGGATGGCGACAACGATCCACACAGCCGCATCATTAACCAAGGAATATCACCATGCGTCACCAGAAGTCTGGCCGTAAGTTCAGCCGCACCAGCGCGCACCGCGAAGCGATGTTCAAGAACATGGCCGCCTCGCTGTTCAAGCACGAGCTGATCAAGACCACCCTGCCGAAGGCCAAGGAACTGCGCCGCGTTGCCGAGCCGCTGATCACTCTGGCCAAGGTCGACTCGGTCGCCAACCGCCGTCTGGCCTTCGCCCGCCTGCGCGACAACGAAGCCGTGGGCAACCTGTTCACCATCCTGGGCCCGCGCTACGCGAACCGTCCGGGCGGCTACCTGCGCCTGCTGAAGTGCGGTTTCCGCGCCGGCGACAACGCACCGATGGCCTACGTCGAGCTGGTTGACCGTCCGGTCGTGGCCGAGGAAGTGGCCGAGTAATCGGACCGCTCCAACGCGACACAGCGAAAGCCCGGCTCCTGCCGGGCTTTTGCGTTTCCAGGGGTCGGATCCCTTTCCGCAGGAAAGGGCTCTGACCCCGAGCAGGCAGCACCGCAGGTCAGATCCCTTTGCATTCGCAAAGGGATCCGACCCGCACCGTTCCGACAGGCGTCACCTGTGGCGGTTCGAATGGGGCGCGCTCTCGGTTACGCTTGGCGCCTTGATCCATTCGAGCGTTGACGATGAATCCACTGCGCTGGCCCTTCCGCGCCCAGTTCTTCCTGGGCTTCCTGATCTGCGCGGGCCTGCTCGGCTACGCGATCTTCCTGCAGCTGAAGATGGGCCTGGAGCCGTGCCCGCTGTGCATCTTCCAGCGCCTGGCTTTTGCCGCGCTGGGCCTGTTGTTCCTGATCGGTGCGCTGCATGGGCCGTCCAACCGTCCCGGCCGCGCCACCTACGGCGTGCTCGCCTTCATCGCGGCGGCCGTCGGCGTGGGCATCGCTGCGCGCCACGTCTACGTGCAGATGCTGCCGCCGGAGATGGGCGCGACCTGTGGCCCGCCGCTGAGCTTCCTGCGCGAGACCATGGGGCCGCTGGAAGTGTTCCGCACGGTGCTGACCGGTACCGGCAACTGCGGCAACATCGACTGGACGTTCCTGGGCCTGACCATGCCGATGTGGTCGGGCGTGTGGTTCGTGCTGCTGGCGCTGTGGGCACTGGTGGTGTCGCTGCGCAAGGTCAAGCGCTGAAGCAGGATGGGGTCGGATCCCTTTGCATCGCAAAGGGCTCTGACCCCATTCCCGGTGCGGGGTCAGAGCCCTTTCCTGCGGAAAGGGATCCGACCCCTGTCTCCTCAGAAGTCCTGCTGCAGGCTCAGGTAGGCGCCGCGGCGCGGTCCCCATTGCGGGGCGAACACGCCCACACCGCCGCCATCGCGCAGCTGGTAGCTGCGATCCAATGCGTTGATCACGGCCAGCTGCACGTGCAGCGGATGGCCGCTGTCGGCATTGAAATCATGCCCGGCGCTGAGGTTCACCTGCAGGTAGGACGGCAGCTCGCCGCCGTTGGGCACGCCCTCGATATCCGAACGCAGGCCGCTGCCGAACACGTAGTTGGCACCGACCCGGTTGTGCCCGGCGAAGGCGTAGCTGAAGCCCCCCGACGACGTCAGCTTCTGGTCGTGGTCCAGGTGGATCCAGTGGTCGGCCACATAGGCCAGCGCGTCCGGATCGAGGTTGTACTGGCTGGTGATGACCTGGGTGCCGATGGCCTTGTTGTACGCCGCGTTGAAGTAGGCGCTGAACGGACCGTTGCTGTAGTCGGCACTGAACTCCAGCCCACGGATATGGCCGCGGCGGTAGTTGAACGTCGAGTAGATGTAGGCGGCGCCGAACTGGCCTTCGTCCTGCAGGCGCGCGACGCGGCGGTCGTAGGCGTCCAGGCCCAGGGTCAGGTGTTCACCCAGCTGCTGCGAGACGCCGATGTCGTAGTAGTCGCTGCGTTCGGCCAGCGGAATGTTGTTGCCGCCGCCCGGCTGCTGGTTGGTGGTGCCGTCGTACAGGGCGATATCGCTGCTGGCGATCAGCTCACTGGCCGGTGGCGTGAAGTAACGCGAATAGCCGGCATGCACGGTGGTGCTGTCGCTGGCATTCCAGACCGCGCCCACGCGGGGGCTGAGCTGGCCCTCGGTGCGGCCGAAGGCCTTGTACCGATCACCACGCAGGCCGTAGTTCACTGTCCAGTCGTCGCCGATCTTCCACTCATCCTGCACGTACACCGCCAGCGTACTGGCGTGGAAGGCGCTGCGGTCTGGAATCAGCAGTGGCGTGGTGCTGGATTGCTGGCCGGCGCCATCGACCGGGAACACCCAGCTGTTGTTGCTGGCGCGCGCATTCTCGTAGTTGCCGTACAGGCCGTAGCGCAGCGTGTGGTCGTTGCCCAGCGGGGTGGAGAAGTCGGCCTGCAGCGTGTTGGCGCGGTTGCTGCGCTGGACCTGCGAGGCGACGCCACTGAATACCAGATCGCCGATGACATCCGGGTTGAACGCCACGTCGCTGTAGCGCTGCCCGGCGGACAGCTGGTAGGCGGTGCCGCCCAGCGTGCCCTGCAGCACCAGCATGCCGAAGCGGGTGGTCTCGCGCTGGGTTTCATCCAGCTGGCTGGAGTCGAAGGTGGTCGTGTCCAGGTAACCGAACTGCGGGGTCTGCCCGGGATTGACCGGGATCTGGAAGCGATTGTTGGCAAAGCCGGCGAACACGCTCAGGCGGGTGTTCTCGTTGACCAGGTAGGTCAGGTCGGCGAAGGCTTTGCCCTGGTGCGTGTCGTCGTGCAGCGGCTTGCGCGAGCGGGTCGGGTTCTCCAGGCCGACCTCGTTCTGGTCGTAGTTGCCGGTCAGGAACCAGCTCCAGCGCCCTTGATTGCCCCACCACGAGGCATTCGGATTGATCTTGCCGAACGAGCCTGCGGTCAGACCGGCGCTGCCGCCATTGCCGAGCTCGGCGCCGCTGCGGGTGGTGATGTCGACCACCGCAGCGGTGCGCTCGCCGAACTGCGCCGGCAGCGCCCCGTCCATCAGGCGGATGCTCTTGATGGTGCGGGCATCCAGGGTCTGGCCGAAGCCGGAGATCGATTCGGGCAGCAGTACGCCGTTGATGCGGTACTGCAGGTTCGCGTGGTCGCCGCGCACGTGCACGCCACCGTAGGAATCCTGGACCACGCCCGGAGCCTGCAGCAGCACCTGGCTGAGCGGCGCGGAGGCACCCAGCGGCTGCTTCTGGATGTCCTCGGCGGTGATCTGGTACTGGCTGCTGCCGATGTCCGGCGACAGCGCATTGCGGGCTTGGTCGAGCTGGGCGCTGACAGTGACCGTGTCGAGGTCCTTCACGGGAGCGGCGGCATCGGCGGCCATAGCGAGGGTGGGCAGACTGGCCAGGGTCAGGGCGAAGGTAATGCCGGTAGCGAGCAGGGAGGGCTTCATGGCAGATAGGCTGTGGAAGGGTCCGACGGGGACGGAGTGTTACTTCGTAACAGTGCGTGGCGAATCATGCGCCTGTCCGGGCGGCCGTGGCCATGCGGTTTCTGGCCGATCGCGATGCCCTTTCCCCGGCGTTCAGTCATGTGCAGGGCGTGCCCAGCCCTTTGCGCCAGCGGCTGGCTCTGCGACCATGACCGCCCCCCTCCCCGGAAGTCTGCAATGAGCCTGTCCGCCGTTCCGCCCGTCCTCGATCCTGCCGCGACCGCCGCTGGCGCTGCCTGGTCGCCGGAGAGCTGGCGCGGCAAGACCGCGCTGCAGATGCCGACCTACCCGGACCCGGTGGCGCTGGACGCTGCACTGCATGAGCTGAAGCGCCTGCCGCCGCTGGTCACCTCGTGGGAAATCCTGGCGCTGAAGCAGCAGTTGGCCGAGGCCCAGGAAGGCAAGCGCTTCCTGCTGCAGGGCGGCGATTGCGCCGAGAACTTCAGCGACTGCGAATCGGGCACGATTTCCAACCGATTGAAAGTGCTGCTGCAGATGAGCCTGGTGCTGGTGCATGGCCTTCGCCAGCCGGTGATCCGCGTCGGGCGCTTTGCCGGCCAGTACGCCAAGCCGCGTTCGGCCGATACCGAGACCCGCGACGGCGTGACCCTGCCCAGCTACCGCGGCGATGTGATCAATGCGCCGGCGTTCACCGAGGCGGCGCGCCTGCCGGATCCGAAGCGGATGCTGCAGGCGCATGCGCATTCGGCGATGACCATGAACTTCGTGCGTGCGCTGATCGATGGCGGCTTCGCCGACCTGCATCATCCGGAGTACTGGAACCTGGAGTGGGTGCGGCATTCGCCGCTGGCCGCCGAGTACCAGAAGATGGTGGCGTCGATCGGTGATGCGGTGCACTTCATGGAAACCCTGGCCGGGGCCCGCGTGCACAACCTCAACCGCATCGACTTCTACACCTCGCATGAAGCGCTGCTGCTGCCCTACGAGCAGGCGCTGACCCGGCAGGTGCCGCGCCAGCAGGGCTGGTTGAACCTGAGCACGCATTACCCGTGGATCGGCATGCGCACCGCCGCGCTTGACGGCGCGCACGTGGAATACCTGCGTGGCGTGCGCAATCCGATTGCGATCAAGGTCGGCCCGTCGGTGACGCCGGACCAGCTGCTGCGCCTGATCGATGTGCTCAACCCGCATGACGAGCCAGGGCGACTGAGCTTCATCCACCGCATGGGGGCAGCGCAGATTGCCGATAAGCTGCCGCCGCTGCTGGATGCGGTCAAGCGCGATGGCCGTCGCGTGCTGTGGGTGTGTGACGCGATGCATGGCAATACCGAGAGCACCGCCAATGGCTTCAAGACGCGCCGCTTCGACAACGTGCGTGGCGAAGTGGAGATGTCGTTCGATCTGCATGCGGCCGCAGGCACGCGACTGGGCGGTGTGCACCTGGAACTGACGGGCGAAGACGTGACCGAATGCACCGGTGGCGCGCGCGAACTGACCGAGCGCGACCTGGAACGCGCGTATCGTTCGACGGTGGACCCGCGGTTGAACTACGAGCAGTCGCTGGAGATCGCGATGGCGATCGTGCGCAAGCAGGAGCAGGTGCGGTAAGGGCGTTGCGGCAGGGCTTGCAGCCCTGCACCTGCTGACGCAACGGCAACGGCAACGGCCTAAGCAACGGCAACAGCATGCATTCCGTGGGATGGCGGGGCGATGTGGGCAGGCAGGACACGCCGTGAACCCCCCTCCGGGGTCCGGCACAGCCGCCAGCG
Organism: Stenotrophomonas sp. YJH_SMC_73; assembly: GCF_059370155.1. NCBI lineage: Bacteria > Pseudomonadati > Pseudomonadota > Gammaproteobacteria > Lysobacterales > Lysobacteraceae > Stenotrophomonas > Stenotrophomonas sp. YJH_SMC_73. The sequence goes on from NZ_JCAFTJ010000005.1 coordinate 19,532, forward strand.
GCTGGGCCGGACCGCGGAGCGGGATTCACGGCGTCTCCCGCAACCGGCCCCACTCCGCCATCCCACAGGAAGCCCGCTTCTGCTTCGGCTGTTGCTGTTGAGGTTGCCGGCCAGCGGCCGGCACTACCGCAGGTGCAGGGCTGCAAGCCCTGCCGACCAACACCCTGCTTACGAACGACTGACGTGGCGCTCATGCGCCATGCGCGAGTCTGTCCACTTGGCTGTTCGAGTGGAGGTGGCAACGGTGCACTGGCAAAGCGCACAGGCATACGCATGGCCGTTGGGATTGGCCGTAGTGGTGGGCGGCATCGGCGCGTGGCTGATCCTGTGGATCTACCATCGGCTGAAGGGGCGCGATCGTCGGCGCGCGCGTATCGGGCGTGTGCTCGGGCTGCCGATGGCCACCGCATGGCCGCTGCTGCTGTTGATCCCTGCATTGCAGGCCACGCCGCTGCAGGATCCCGTTCTGGGCAACCTGCAACGGGTGCTGCATATCGCGCTGACCGCGTGCTTCATCTGGCTGCTGGTGCGGGCGGTGGCGGCGGGCGAACGTGCCATCCTGCGCAGCCATCCCATCGATGTCTCCGACAACCTGGAGGCGCGCCGCATCCAGACCCAGACGCGGGTGCTCAGCCGCGTGCTGATGGGCGGCATCATCGTGCTGGGCGCGTCGCTGGTGCTGCTGACCTTCCCCATGGTGCAGAAGATCGGCACCGCGCTGCTGGCCTCGGCGGGCCTGATCGGCCTGGTGGCCGGTATCGCTGCAAAGCCCGTGTTCGGCAATCTGATCGCCGGCCTGCAGATCGCAGTGACGCAGCCGATCCGGCTGGATGATGTGGTGATCGTCGAAGGCGAGTGGGGGCGCATCGAGGAGATCGGCAGCAGCTATGTGGTGGTGCGCATCTGGGATGAGCGGCGAATGGTGGTGCCGCTGACCTGGTTCATCGAGAACCCCTTCCAGAACTGGACGCGGCGCAGCGCCGACCTGCTCGGCACCGCGTTCCTGTGGCTGGACTATCGTGCCCCGGTGGCAGCGATCCGTGCCGAGCTGGAACGCATCTGCCGCGGTGAAGCGCTGTGGGATGGCCGGGTCTGCGTGACCCAGGTGACCGAGACCAGCGAGCGCGCGATCCAGGTGCGCCTGCTGGTCAGTGCGCGCAGCTCCGGTGATGCCTTCGATCTGCGCTGCCTGGTGCGCGAACGCATGCTCGATTTCCTCGCGCGCGAGCATCCGCAGTCGCTGCCGCAGGTGCGTGCGCGGCTGCAGCATGCAGACGAACTGGACATGCCGCGCGGTCCACGTGCGCGCACTGCGGATGTGCGTTCGCCGGGGGCTGAAGACGGTGAGGCGGCGATCGTGCCGGTGGAGCCCGACCAGCCGCTGTAGAGCCGAGCCATGCTCGGCTGCTTTCGATTTTCCGTTGAAGCCGAGCGTGGGCTCGGCTCTACAGAAACACGATCACGGCTCGCCGGCGTCGATCAGGGTGTCGGTGTCGAAGTGCGGCGGGCGTCGCGCGCGGGTGCGCTGTTCGTAGGCGTAGGCCATTTCGATCAGCTTCGGTTCGCTCCAGGCGGTGCCCATGAACAGCAGGCCGACCGGCAGGCCATTGATCTGGCCCATCGGCACGCTGAGGCTGGGATAGCCGGCGACGGCGGCGGCGCTGTAGCTCTCGCCGGGGAAGTCGTCGCCTTCGCTGCGGATCGGCCACGCCACACCGGTGGTCGGCGCCACCAGGGCATCGAGCTGGTGGGCGGCGAGGGCGGCGTCGATGCCTTCCGCGCCGGCCAGCCGGCGCGCATTGCTGCGTGCACGGATATAGGCGGGGTCGGCCAGGCCGGCGGTAGCGTCGGCCGCCACCAGCAGTTCCTGGCCGAACAGGCCCAGCTCCTGCTTGCTGTGCGCCTGGTTGAAGGCGATCAGGTCGGCCAGGCTGCGTAGTGGCGCGCGATGGGTGCTGAAGTAGCGCTCCAGCCCGGCCTTGAATTCGTACAGCAGCACCGTGCGTTCCGCCTCGGCCCAGGCGCCCTGGTTGGGCAGCTCCACCGGCACCACGAAGGCACCCGCCCGACGCAGCTCGGTGGCCGCCTGTTCGATCAGCGGCGGCATGCCGCGGTATTTCAGCAGCGGTGTCTGCAGCAGGCCGATGCGCTTGCCACGCAGGCCCTGCGGGTCCAGGCGCGCGGTGTAGTCGTACACCGCGCGGCCAGGCATGGTCGCCGTGGCCGGGTCGGCATCGTCGCGGCCGGCGATAGCGGTCAGCACGGCTGCAGCGTCGGCGACGCTGCGGGTCATCGGCCCTGCGGTGTCCTGGCTGAAGGAAATCGGGATGATGCCCTCGCGGCTGACCAGGCCGACGGTCGGCTTGAGGCCGACGATGCCATTGACCGCCGCAGGGCAGACGATGCTGCCGTCGGTTTCGGTGCCGATCGCCACGCTGGCCAGGTTGGCGGCGACCGCCACCGCGCTGCCGCTGCTGGAGCCGCAGGGCGAGTGGCTGAGGCGATAGGGATTGCGGGTCTGGCCGCCGCGTGCGCTCCAGCCGGACACCGAATCGTTGCCGCGGAAATTGGCCCACTCGCTGAGATTGGTCTTGCCCAGCACCACCGCGCCGGCGTCGCGCAGCCGGCGCACCAGGTAGGCGTCGTCCGGGCGGAACCCCTGCAGGGCCAGCGAGCCGGCGCTGGTGGCCATCGGGGCGGCGTTGATGTTGTCCTTCAGCAGTACCGGAATGCCGTGCAGCGGGCCGCGCAGGCGTCCATCACGGCGCTCGCGGTCGCGCGCAGCGGCTTCCTTCAGTGCATCCGGGTTGAGCTCGATCACCGCGCGCAGGCGCGGCCCGGTGCGGTCCAGGGTGGCGATGCGCTGCAGGTAGGCCTGGGTCAGGGTGGTGCTGTCCAGCTCACCGGCGCTCATCCGCGCCTGCAGGTCGGTGACATCGGTTTCGGCGTACGGGAACGGCACGTTGCGGCTCGCGGGTTCGGCCGCATGCGCGCTGGACGCGGCCGGGCTGCAGCCAGCCGAAAGCAGCGCAGGCAGCGCGGCAAGCAGGCAGGTCAGCAGAGGCGGCAAGGACGGGCGCATGGGGCGGCTTGGTCGGCTCCAATCCCCAGTGTAGCCGGTGCTCAGCGGTGGCGCTTGCGCAGGTCGCGGGCGAGGACGTAGACCACGATCAGGTTGATCGCCAGGATCGCCCACGATGGCCAGCCGGGATGGCGGATGATCGCGAAGATGTCGAAAGGCAGGTACAGGGAGGCGGTCAGGCAGCCCAGCCAGGAGGCCCAGGCCTTGGCCCGCCACAGGCCCCAGGCTTCGACCAGGTGCAGCAGGCCGTAGCCGATCATCCCCGCCGCGGCCAGGTGGACCGCGTCGGGGCTGATCATGTGCAGCAGCGAGGGCAGGGTGCCATGGTCCGGATCCAGGCTGAAACGCCGGATCAGGACCATGATGCCGTGCCGCAGCGGCTGCGGTCCGAGCACTTCCAGCCCGGTGGCGGCCAACAGCGCCAGCATCGCCTTGCTCGCTTCGAGCAGGGCGATGACGTGGAGGCCCGGATGCCGGTGCGGATCCGGGTTGTAGCCGCTCTGGTCCACGGGGTGCTGGCTCAGCCGCCGCGCGAAGCCTTCTTGCGGTCGCTTTCGGTCAGGAACTTCTTGCGCAGACGGATCTCCTTGGGGGTGATCTCGACCAGCTCGTCGTCTTCGATGAAGTCCAGGGCCTGTTCCAGCGAGTACTTGATCGCCGGGGTCAGCTGGATCGCGTCGTCCTTGCCCGAAGCGCGCATGTTGGTCAGCGGCTTGGTCTTGATCGCGTTGACGGTCAGATCGTTGTCCTTGGAGTGGATGCCGACCAGCTGGCCTTCATACACGTTGTCGCCTTCGGCAGCGAAGAGCTTGCCGCGCTCCTGCAGCGGACCCAGCGAGTAGGCGGGAGTGACGCCCGGCGCATTGGCGATCATCACGCCGTTGATGCGCTTGGCGATCGCGCCCTGTTCCTTCGGACCGTAATGGTCGAACACGTGGAACAGCAGGCCCGAACCCTGGGTCAGGGTCTTGAACTCGTTCTGGAAACCGATCAGGCCACGGGCCGGGATCTGGTATTCCAGGCGCACACGGCCCTTGCCGTCCGGTTCCATGTTCTTCAGCTGGCCCTTGCGGGTACCCAGCTTTTCCATCACGCCGCCCTGGTGGATTTCTTCGATGTCCACCACCAGCTGCTCGATCGGCTCCATCATCTGGCCGTCGATTTCCTTGATGATCACTTCCGGGCGCGACACCGCCAGCTCGTAGCCTTCACGGCGCATGTTCTCGATCAGCACCGACAGGTGCAGTTCGCCGCGGCCGGAGACCAGGAACTTGTCGGCGTCTTCCAGCTGTTCGACCTTCAGTGCCACGTTGTGGACCTGCTCGCGGTCCAGGCGGTCCTTGATCTGGCGGCTGGTCAGGAACTTGCCACCGGACAGGTCCTTGTTGCCGGCGAACGGCGAGTTGTTGACCTGGAAGGTCATCGAGATGGTCGGCTCGTCGACGGTCAGCGCCGGCAGGGCTTCGGGGGTATCCGGGTGGCACAGGGTGTCGGAGATGGTCAGCTCCGGAATGCCGGAGATGGCCACGATGTCACCGGCCTCGGCCGTCTCCTGCTCGATGCGCTCCAGGCCCAGGAAGCCCAGCACCTGGGCGACCTTGCCGTTGCGCTTCTTGCCTTCACGGTCGATGACGGCGACCTGCATGTTCTTCTTCAGGGTGCCGCGCTGGATGCGGCCGATGCCGATCACGCCCACGAAGTTGTTGTAGTCCAGCTGGCTGATGCGCATCTGGAACGGGCCTTCCGGGTCCACTTCCGGACGCGGGGCGTGCTGCATGATCGCTTCGTACAGCGGGGTCATGTCGCCGTCGCGCACGGTGTCTTCCAGGCCGGCGTAGCCGTTCAGGGCCGAGGCGTAGACGATCGGGAAGTCCAGCTGCTCATTGGTGGCGCCGAGCTTGTCGAACAGGTCGAAGACCTGGTCGATCACCCATTCCGGACGCGCGCCCGGACGGTCGATCTTGTTGACCACGACGATCGGCTTGAAGCCCATCGCGAAGGCCTTCTGGGTGACGAAGCGGGTCTGCGGCATCGGGCCGTCCATCGCATCGACCAGGATCAGCACGGTGTCGACCATCGACAGCACGCGCTCGACCTCACCACCGAAGTCGGCGTGGCCGGGGGTGTCGACGATGTTGATCCGGTTCTTGATGCCGGTCTTCTTGTCTTCCCAGGTGATGGCGGTGTTCTTGGCCAGGATGGTGATGCCGCGTTCCTTTTCCTGGTCGTTGCTGTCCATCACGCGCTCGGCGAGGACGGTACGCTCGGACAGGGTGCCGGACTGCTTCAGCAGCTGGTCGACCAGGGTGGTCTTGCCATGGTCGACGTGGGCGACGATGGCGATGTTGCGAAGATTTTCGATGGACATACGAAAGGGGGCCAGTCGGCGCCGGATTTGGAAAAAGAAGTCCAACATTATACGTCGAACTTGACGATTCGCGAAAAGGTGGATTTCACGCCTGTCACGGGGCCCATTCAGCTGGGCATCCGCCGCCCCGGCCGGGGCCGCCAGAACCCGGCTGCGCGGCTCCCCGTCCGGGGGCTGAAGCGGGGCGCTTCACCAATGGTCGAAGCCGCCGCCGACACGAGGCGGGTGTAAACTAGGTGGCTAGACGCATTCCCCTTTGCATCAAGGATCTTCATGTCCCTCATCGCCACTTTCGACACCACCCAGGGCCCGATCAAGGTCGAGCTGTTCGCCGACAAGGCACCGCTGACCGTGGCCAACTTCGTGAACCTGGTCAAGCACGGCTTCTATGACGGCCTGATCTTCCACCGCGTTATCGCCGACTTCATGATCCAGGGCGGCTGCCCGCAGGGTCGTGGCACCGGCGGCCCGGGCTACAAGTTCGAAGACGAGAAGAATGGCGTGAAGCACGAGGTCGGCTCGCTGTCGATGGCCAACGCCGGCCCGAACACCAACGGCAGCCAGTTCTTCATCACCCACATCAAGACCGATTGGCTGGACGGCCGCCACACCGTCTTCGGCAAGGTCCTGGAAGGCCAGGCGATCGTCGATTCGGTCAAGCAGGGCGACGTGATCCATTCGATTACCCTGGAAGGCGACGTCGACGCCGTGCTGGCCGCCCAGGCCGACCGCGTCGCGGAGTGGAACAAGCACCTCGCCGCCTGATCCCCCTTCGAAACGGCCACCCACGGGTGGCCGTTTCCCTGTTCCCCGCCGCCCGCCAGGCCTGCGTGGCTCTGCCCGCGGCGTCCCATCAAACGCTTGCAAGCAAGAGGAAACCCCCATGAAAGCACCCGTTCGTGTTGCCGTGACCGGCGCCGCCGGCCAGATCGGTTATGCCCTGCTGTTCCGCATCGCCTCCGGCGAAATGCTGGGCAAGGACCAGCCGGTCATCCTGCAGCTGCTGGAACTGCCGGTCGACAAGGCCCAGGCCGCCCTGAAGGGCGTGATGATGGAGCTGGAAGACTGCGCCTTCCCGCTGCTGGCCGGCATGGTCGGCACCGATGATGCCGAAGTCGCGTTCAAGGACGCCGACATCGCCCTGCTGGTTGGCGCACGTCCGCGTGGCCCGGGCATGGAGCGCAAGGACCTGCTGCTGGAAAACGCCAAGATCTTCACCGCCCAGGGCGCGGCGCTGAACAAGGTCGCCAGCCGTGACGTGAAGGTGCTGGTGGTCGGCAACCCGGCCAACACCAATGCCTACATCGCCATGAAGTCGGCCCCGGACCTGAAGCCGGAAAACTTCACCGCCATGCTGCGCCTGGACCACAACCGCGCGCTGAGCCAGCTGTCGACCAAGCTCGGCAAGCCGGTCGGTGGCATGGAGAAGCTGGTCGTGTGGGGCAACCACAGCCCGACCATGTACCCGGACTACCGTTTCGCCACCGCCGATGGCGCGTCGATCGCCGATGCGATCAACGACCAGGAATGGAACGCCAACACCTTCATCCCGACCGTGGGCAAGCGCGGCGCGGCGATCATCGAAGCCCGTGGCTCGTCCTCGGCCGCTTCGGCCGCCAACGCTGCCATCGACCACGTGCGTGACTGGGTGCTGGGCAGCAACGGCAAGTGGGTCACCATGGGCGTGCCGTCCGACGGTTCCTACGGCATTCCGGAAGGCGTGATCTTCGGCTTCGCAGTGACCACCGAGAACGGCAAGTACACCCTGGTGAAGGATCTGCCGATCGACGACTTCAGCCAGAAGTACATCGACAAGACCCTGGCCGAGCTGGAAGAAGAGCGCGCCGGCGTTGCCCACCTGCTGGGCTGATGCAGGCGGTACCGGCTCGAGCCGGTACCTCTTTCATCAAGGTAGGTGTCGACCGCTGGTCGGTACATTCCCATCGAGGTAGGTACCGACCATTGGTCGGTACATTTCCATCAAGGTAGGTACCGACCGTTGGTCGGTACGCAGAACGGGGAAGCTTCGGCTTCCCCGTTTCTGTTTGGACGGATACGGAGCCGCATGATCCACCTGCATTACATCGACGACGCGCTGCTGGTGGCCGAGAAGCCGGCCGGCCTGCTGTCCGTGCCCGGCCGCGGCGCCGAGAACCAGGATTGCGTGGTCGCGCGCCTGCAGGCGCTGTACCCGGATGCGTTGACCGTGCACCGCCTGGACCAGGTGACCTCCGGCCTGCTGCTGCATGCGCGCGGCAAGGACATGCAGGTGGCGTTGTCGATGCAGTTCGAGCAGCGCCAGGTCGGCAAGCGTTATGAAGCGATCGTGGAGGGGCTGCTTGAAGGCGATGCCGGCGACGTGGACCTGCCACTGATCGTGGACTGGCCAAACCGGCCGAAGCAGATGATCGATCACGAACGCGGCAAGCCGGCGCTGACGCGCTGGCGCGTAATGGCGCGTGATGCCGAAGCGCAGCGCACGCGCGTGGCGCTGGAGCCGGTTACTGGCCGCAGCCATCAACTGCGCCTGCACATGGCCAGTCTCGGCCATCCCATCGTTGGCGATGTGCTGTATGACGCCGCGCCTGCGCAGCGCGTGCATCTGCATGCGCGCAGCCTGCGGTTCACCCACCCGGTGACGGGCGACGCGCTCGCGTTCGAGTCCGCCACTCCGTTCTAGGGGTTCGGCAGGGCTTGCAGCCCTGCACCTGCTACGAACCGGAGCAACGTCAAAGGCCAAGGTGGCTCTGGTCTTCTGCTTGCTGGGCGGGGCGGTGTGGGTTGGCAGGACACGCCGTAACTCCCCCTCCGGGGGCCGGCCCAGCCGCTGGCGGCTGTGCGTTCGGGCGCTTGCAAAGCAGTGCTTCGCAAGCAAAGCGCCCTCACCCATGGGGGCTCGATGGCGCCATCCATGGCGCCAACGGTCCTGCCAACCCACACCGCCCCACCCCCGACAGATTTGTGCGGCAGTTGGTAACGGCTGTCGCTGTTGGTGTTGGTAGGTGTCGACCTTGGTCGACAAGATTTTTCTGTCAGATATCGAATTGAATATTGAATCTGGGGATCCGACCCCGTGCTCCGACAGATCGCGGAAGTCTGTCGAAGGCGGGGTGGGTCCGGTTGCGGGGGCGTGAGCCGCATGGATGCGGCGACCGAGCCTCCATGGACGGATTCACGGTGTCCCCCGCAACCGGACCCACCTCGCCATCCCACGGGAAACCCGCTGTTGCTTCGGCTGTTGCTTCTGAGGTTGCCGGCCAGCGGCCGGCACTACCGCGGGTGCAGGGCGCAGCCCTGCATGAAAACCCCACCCCCTACCAAGGTAGGGCGGCCCGCGCGGCAGCGCCGGACTATCCTCGAACCCATGACTTTGTCTGGGAGGGCTGCGTCATGAACTACGAGGAAACCTACCGTCGCTCGATCGACGAGCCGGAGGCCTTCTGGGGCGAGGAAGCCAAGCGCATCCATTGGCACAAACCGCCGCAGCAGGTACTCGACTACAGCAACCCGCCGTTCCGGCGCTGGTTTGTCGGGGGTGAAACCAATCTCTGCTACAACGCCGTCGACCGCCATCTGGCCGAGCGCGCCGACCAGCTCGCGCTGGTTGCCATTTCCACCGAGACCAGCAGCACCCGCGAGATCACCTATCGCCAGCTGTATCGGGAAGTGAACGACTTCGCTGCCGTGCTCAAGCACCTCGGCGTCGGTCACGGTGACCGTGTGGTGATCTACATGCCGAACATGGCCGAAGCGGTATTCGCCATGCTCGCCTGCGCGCGCATCGGCGCCGTGCATTCGGTGGTGTTCGGTGGCTTCGCCGCGCACAACCTGGCGCTGCGCATCGACGATGCCAAGCCGAAGCTGCTGATCGCCGCCGATGCCGGCATGCGCGGTGGCAAGCTGATTCCGTACAAGCCGATGGTCGATGCAGCCTGCGCCGAAGCCACGTCGCCACCGCCGCACGTGCTGATCGTGTCGCGCGGACTGGATGCCGCCGAACCACGCGTGCCGGGCCGCGATGTGGAGTACGCCGCGCTGCGTGCGCAGATCGGTGAGGTCGACGTGCCGGTGCAGTGGCTGGAATCGAGCGAGCCGAGCTACCTGTTGTATACCTCGGGCACCACCGGCAAGCCGAAGGGCGTGCAGCGCGATGTCGGCGGCTACGCGGTGGCGATGGCACAGTCGATGGAAACCGTGTTCGACTGCAGGCCGGGGCAGGTGATGTTCTCCACGTCCGATGTCGGCTGGGCGGTAGGCCATTCCTACAATGTGTACGGCCCGCTGATCGGCGGCTGCACCTCGCTGCTGTACGAAGGGCTGCCGACCAACCCGGACCCGGGCATCTGGTGGGCGCTGTGCGAGCAGTACAACGTGCGCACGATGTTCTCGTCCCCCACTGCCATCCGCGTGCTGAAGAAGCACGATGCGGACTTCATCCATCGCCACGACCTGCGCGCGCTGAAATACCTGTTCCTGGCCGGCGAGCCGCTGGACGAACCGACCGCGCACTGGATCAGCGAAGCGCTCGGCAAGCCGATCATCGACAACTACTGGCAGACCGAGACCGGCTGGCCGGCGCTGACCCTGCTGCCGGGCCTGGAGATGAAGCCGGTGCGCTTCGGTTCGCCGGGCTTGCCCAACCTCGGCTACCGGATGAAGGTGATCGACGAGAACACCGGCGAGGAAGTCGCACCGGGGCAGAAGGGGGTGCTGGTGGTGTCGCCACCGTTGCCGCCGGGCTGCATGAGCACGGTGTGGAACGACGACAACCGTTTCCTGCAGAGCTACTTCAGCCACTTCAAGGAACTGCTGTACAGCTCGCTGGACTGGGCAATCCGCGACGACGATGGCTACACCTTCATCCTCGGCCGTACCGATGATGTGATCAACGTGGCCGGGCACCGGCTGGGCACGCGCGAGATCGAAGAGGCCATTTCGAGCCACCCGCGCGTGGCCGAGGCTGCCGTGATCGGGGTCAAGGACGAATTGAAGGGGCAGGTGCCGCTGGTGTTCGTCACCCTCAAGCAGGGCCTGGATGGCGAGGATCCGGCGCAAGTGGTGGCCGAGATGATGGCCACGGTGACCACCTCGCTCGGCGCAGTGGCCCGCCCGGCGCACGTGCACGTGGTCAACGCGCTGCCCAAGACCCGTTCGGGCAAGCTGCTGCGGCGCTCGTTGCAGGCGCTGGCCGAGCAGCGCGACCCGGGTGACCTGTCGACGCTGGACGACCCCGGCGCGCTGGAGGAGATCCGCCGGGCGCTGGGCCGTTGATCCGGTCGTGCCGGCCACTGGCCGGCACCCCCATCCACCCCGAGGTTGCCGGCCACTGGCCGGCACCCCCATCCACCCCGAGGTTGCCGGCCAGCGGCCGGCACTACCCGCAGTACTTGCGCTAAGCTCGGCCTGTCATCGACCTGCAATACGCGGCTCGCGCCGGGGAACGCGCGTGCCGTCCGGAGATGGCAACACAGGGGAGCGTGCCCGCGAGGGCGCGCTGGCATTGCGCATCGAGCGAGGGGGAGGCAATGGCATTGCTGCACGCCAAGACGGCTGCTGGCCGTCAGGAAATCGAAGACCGTAGCCGGCGCCTGCCGGCGGCACTGCGTTCGATCCTGCTGATGGTCGATGGCCATCGCAACGACACCGAACTGCGTGGCCTGTTCGAAGGCCTGCGGGCACCACCGGACGCGCTGGAGCAATTGTCAGCACAGGGCCTGATCGAAGTGATCGGCGGAAGCGCAGAGGTGGCGCCGGCGCGCGGCATCAGCACCGGGCGCGAACAGGACCCGGCGCTGTACCAGCAGTTGTACGACGCGATGAGCGAGGCGGTGCGCCGCCACCTGGGCCTGAAGGGCTACTTCATGCAGTTGAAGATCGAACGCTGCACCGATGCGCTGGCGCTGGAGCGCTTGTGCCCGGAGTTGCTGGCGGCGGTGGGCAAGGCGCGCAGCCCGGCATTGGCGCAGCGCTGGTGGCAGGAAACCCAGGCGGCGGTGCTGAACGCTGGCAGTGAGGTCGTGCAGGCCTGAGCCACCGCGTAAAGTGATCGGTTCACTTCCCTACAAGGAGTCCCGCGTGCAGGACGACCACGACGACACCGACACCCCAGGCTGGGACGCGATCAATGCGGCGCTGGCGCCGCTGTATGCCGGCCAGGAGCCGCGTCACTTCGGCACCGCGCTTCCGTACACGCTCGGTGGCCAGGATCCACTGGATGGCATCAGCGTGTACTGGGCGGATGCGCCGGTACCGCACTGGCATTACATCACCTACGGCTTCTCCGAGCTGTACGCCAAGGAGAGCAGTGATGCAGATGCCAGCGGTTATGGCTTCGAGCTGACCTTCCGTCTGGCTGCCGAGGCCGGTGAGAACGCCGGCAGCACCCCGCCGGTGTGGCCGATGAACCTGCTGCAGAACCTGGCGCGCTACGTGTTCGGCAGTGGCAACGTGTTCGAGGATGGCCATCACCTCAACGCCAACGGTCCGATCGCGCTGGAGACCGGCACGCGGCTGTGCCATCTGGCCTTCATTGCGGACCCGCAGTTGCCGGCGCGGGACACGGCCAACGGCCATCTGCAGTTCCTGCAGCTGGTCGGATTGACCGATGAGGAGATGGAGGCGGTCAAGCGCTGGTCGACGCGTGGCGTGCTGCAGGCGCTGCTGCCGGCAATGCCGCTGTGGATCAGCGATCTGCATCGCGGCAATCTGCTGGACGATCCGGCGCTGGCACAGCGGGTGCAGGCCGGCAGCGAACGCGAGGGTTCCAGCACCGGCATGCTGTTCATCGAGACCCTGGACTGGCGGCAGGAGGCGGGCGTCACCACGCTGGTGCTCGGCGCCGGTCAGGTCGCCAGCGTGTGCGAACTGTTGCCGCTGCGCCTGCGCCACGGCAAATCGCTGGAACTGGCCAGCCGCGAGCGGCAGTGGGAGTTCATCGCGCATGGGGGCGGTGAAGCGGCGGACGTATCCGCCGACAGCGCGCGCTGGTCACTGGACGAGGCGGGCCTGCAGGCCCTGGCAGGGGTGCGCGCCGAGCGCGGGGTTTACCCGGTGGCGGGGGCGCTGCGCATCGAAGTGGTGCCGACCTACCTGCGCGATGCCAAGGGGGAAGTGATCCGCCAGATCGGCTGATCGCGCGAATGATATCGAGGGGTCGGAGCCGCCTGCTGCGCAGGCGGATCCGACCCCGTCTGGTGGCCGGTGGGGTCAGATCCGTCCGCCACGCGAACGGCTCTGACCCCTGACCAAGGTCAGGCCAGGCCTTCGGCCTTAAGCGCGGCCTGCACGCCGGCATCGGCATCCATGCGTGCCTTGTAGGCGGCCAGATTGTCCAGGCCCGACAGGTCGACCTTGGTGCCGGCGGCCCAGCGCAGGGTGATGTAGAAGTACGGGTCGGCGAAGCTGCGGAAGCCGGCCAGCCAGGGCTTGTCGGCCAGCTGCCTGTCGGCGGTCTCGAACAGGCCACGCAGGCGCTTGTGCGCGGCGGCGCGGATCGCGTCGTACTGGCCTTCGTCGGCAATGAACTTGCCCGGCGCGAACAGCGGCGAGAAGGCCGGGTGCACGTCGGAATTGACGAACGCCAGCCAGCGGGTGGCTTCGGCGCGCTGGCGCGGGCTGCCGTCACCGCCGAGGCCGGCCTGCGGGAAGCTGTCGGCGATGTAGCCCATGATCGCGGCGTTCTGCAGCAGCACGAAGTCGCCGTCGACCAGCGCGGGCACCGCACCGGCCGGATTGATCTTGAGGAATTCCGGACCCTTCAGGGTGTCCTTGTTCAGCAGTTCAACCTCGAACGGCTGGCCGGTCCACTGCAGGGCGATGTGGTCGGCGGTGGAACAGGCACCGGGCTTGCTGTACAGCTTCATGGGAACTCCAGGTGATGCGGGCGGGAAACGCCCACTATCCCAGAGCCTGCCGGCAGGCGGCAACGCTGCCGCCGGCACGGATCGTTACGACTGCCGCGGCTTGAGGTTCTGCACCTTATAGAAGGTGTGATCGCCGATGGTGGCCACCTGGTAGGCATTGCGCCAGTTCGGGCTGGCGATGGACAGCGCGGCGAAGTGGCTGGCACCGGGCACGATCTCGCGGCGCTCGCCGGCCGGCAGCGCCCAGTTGCGCTCGGCGTCGAAGGCCACGTTCATTGCCTCGCTCCAGGCCGCGTCGTTGCCCAACTGGGTGCCGGGGGAGACGATGGTCGGTGCGAACTGCTTGCGCGCGGTGACCACCTGGCACATCGAGTCGCCCCACAGGCCACTGTCGAGACGGCGCAGTGCGACCTCGGCGACGGCCTGCTGGCCGCGCAGGGTCTGGTCGCGGGCTTCCAGGTAAACGGTGGTGCTCAAACACAGTGAATCAGCGGCCGGCTGCGGCAACAACTGCGACAGCCAGAGAATCCAGGCCAGTTTCATATAACTCCTTGCTCCGTATGGGCCGCACCCTCCGGTTCCGGCCGCAGGGCGACAGGAGGCGGGGTACGACTTGGCGTCATGGGGAGGCGGCCATCGGGGCCGCCCCGTTGGGCAGCCCCAAAAGAAACGACCAGTACCGATCGTGGGGCTGCGCCGGCTCACCGGAAACTGGCTGGTGAGCGGAAAGATGGCGCAAGGTAGGGGGGCGTAGCCGAACGCATCGTGAACCGCTCGGCTTGACATTCAGGTTTAATGAGGGTGACGGAAATCACATTCCGCCCCCCATTCAGGCGCTCATCAGAGCCCGGCGGCAACCCGGCTGCCCTGGTCGATGGCGCGCTTGGCGTCGAGTTCTGCGGCCACGTCGGCACCGCCGATCAGCTGCGCGTTGATGCCGGCCGCCTGCAGTTCGGCCTGCAGCGCGCGGTTGGGTTCCTGCCCGGCGCAGATCACCACATGGTCGACCGGCAGCAGCTGTTCGCTGCCGTCCACGCGGATGCGCAGGCCCGCGTCGTCCACGCCGAGGTACTCGACGCCACCGAGCATGCGCACGCCCTTGGCCTTCAGCGTGGCGCGATGGATCCAGCCGGTGGTCTTGCCCAGGCGCGCGCCGGGCTTGCCCGGGCTGCGCTGCAGCAGCCACAGCCGGCGCGGCGAGGTTTCAACCTCCGGCCTGGCCAGTGAGCCGCGGGCCTCGAAGGTGCTGTCCACGCCCCATTCGGCCATCCAGCGCTGCGGGTCGAGGGAGGGGGACTCGCCGGCGTGGCTGAGGAATTCGCCGACATCGAAGCCGATGCCGCCGGCGCCGATGATCGCCGCACTGGCGCCCACTTCGACCCGGCCCAGCAGTACGTCCAGATAGCTGACCACCCTGGCGTGGTCGGCACCGGGGAAATCAACTCTGCGCGGCGTGATGCCGGTGGCCAGCACCACTTCGTCGAAGCCGGTCAGCTGGGCGGCATCGGCGCGGGTGCCGAGGCGCAGCTGCACACCGGTTTCGGCCAGTTTGTGGCGGAAGTAGCGCAGGGTCTCGTGGAACTCTTCCTTGCCGGGGATGCGCTTGGCCACGTTGAACTGGCCGCCGATCTCATCATTGGCGTCGAACAGGGTGACCTGGTGGCCGCGCTGGGCAGCGACGGTGGCACAGGCCAGGCCGGCAGGGCCGGCACCGACCACGGCAATCTTCTTCGGCGTGGCAGTGGGGTGATAGACCAGCTCGGTCTCGTGCGCGGCGCGCGGATTGACCAGGCAGCTGGCCAGCTTGTTCTCGAACACGTGGTCCAGGCAGGCCTGGTTGCAGGCGATGCAGGTGTTGATCGCCTCGGCGCGGCCGGCACGGGCCTTGTTCGGCCACTGCGGGTCGGCCAGCAGCGGGCGCGCCAGCGACACCATGTCGGCGCCGCCATTGGCGAGGATGCGCTCGGCGACGTCGGGCATGTTGATGCGGTTGGTCGCCACCAGCGGCACCTTCACATGCGGCTTGAGCTTGGCGGTGACCCCGGCGAAGGCAGCACGCGGCACCGAGGTGGCGATGGTCGGAATGCGCGCTTCGTGCCAGCCGATGCCGGAATTGATGATCGTTGCGCCGGCCGCCTCGATGGCCTGCGCCTGCTGCACGATTTCTTCCCAGCTGCTGCCGTCGTCGACCAGATCCACCAGCGACAGGCGATAGATGATGATGAAGTCCGGGCCGCAGGCCTCGCGGATGCGGCGTACGATCTCGACCGCGAAGCGCATGCGTTGGCGCGCGTCGCCGCCCCAGGCATCGGTGCGCTTGTTGGTGCGCGGGGCGATGAATTCGTTGATGAGGTAGCCCTCCGAACCCATCACTTCCACGCCGTCGTAGCCAGCCTCGCGGGCCAGCTTCGCGCTGCGTGCGTAATCGGCGATATGCCGGTCGACGCCGCTGGCCGACAACACGCGCGGGGTGAACGGGTTGATCGGTGCCTTCAGCTTCGACGGTGCCACCGACAACGGGTGATAGGCGTAACGGCCTGCATGCAGCAGCTGCAGGCAGATCTTCGCGCCGTGCTGGTGCGCGGCGGCGGTGAGCTGGCGGTGCGGCCGCACTTCCCAGGGCCAGGACAGCTTGCCGCCGAACGGCTTCAGCCAGCCGACCACATTCGGTGCGAAGCCGCCGGTGACGATCAGGCCGACGCCGCCCTCGGCGCGCTCGGCGAAATACGCCGCCAGCCGCGGGAAGTCGCGGGCGCGATCCTCCAGGCCGGTGTGCATCGAGCCCATCAATACGCGGTTGCGCAGTTGGGTGAAGCCCAGGTCCAGCGGGGCGAACAGATGGGGATAGGCGCTTTCGTTGGCTGGCGACATGGTCGATACGCTTGCGTACGGAAGCGCGAAGCGTGCCGCGAAACGGCGGCCGGGGCAAGGGCCGCTGGATGGCGCCGGCGCTGCCCCCGAACTCCGGGGGCGATAGTGCCGGCCGCTGGCCGGGTACGCTCGGCACATGCGTGCTGTCGCTCCCGCGTTTCGCTGCGCGAATCGCGGGCCCCACTTACCGGCCTCCACCCCCCCGCGCCTGCGGCGCTGCCCCCGAACTCCGGGGGCGGTAGTGCCGGCCGCTGGCCGGCATTCGGGGCAGCTCAGGGTGATTGCGGCTGCCGGGCAGCGGCGGGTACGACCGGGGGGCGGCCGATCCCGAACCAGCCCAGCGTGACGCCGCACAGCGGGCCGATCAGCAGGGCGAAGGCGAGGGTGCCGAGGCCGACATTGCCGCCCAGCCACCAGCCCAGCAGCAATACGCTGCCTTCGATCAGGCTGCGCACCTTCCAGATCGGCCAACCGGTGCGGGCATGCAGGCCAGTCATCAAGCCATCGCGCGGTCCCGGGCCGAGGCGGGCGCCGATGTACAGGCCGGTGGCCAGCGCGACCAGCAGCATGCCTGCACAGAACATCGCCAGCTGCCAGCCCACGCCGATGGCCGGTGGCAGCAGCCACAACCCGAACTGTGCGGAGGGACCGATCAGCATCACGTTGAGCACCGTGCCGACGCCCGGCTTCTGGCGCAGTGGCCACCACAGCAACAGCACCAGTGCGCCGATGACATTGGTCGCCAGCCCGAAGGACAGCGGCGTCTGTGCGGCGATGCCCTGCGACAGCACGTCCCAGGGCGCCACGCCGATGGCGGCACGGATCATCAGCGAGGCACCGAAGCCATACAGGAACAGGCCGGTGATCAGTTGCAGCAGGCGCAGGGGCAGGGCGGTAGGCATGGCGGGCTCGGGGGAGGGGATATCTGTTTCCACCGTATCCCTGATTTCCTTGAGGCCATAGATACAGATCCCAGCCAATCCGCTGGTACAGGCCGCGCCGATCCTGCATGCGGGCGGTTGTGCAGGGCCGCGCCCGTGTTCTGTTGGTGGCGGCAGGCGTAGCAGCCGGGCGTGGGCTCGGCCTACATCACGGCGTCAGTCGTCCCAGCCCACCAGCGCCAGCTTGCCCACCGTGTGCCCGCTGGCCAGGCGCTGATGCGCGATGTCCAGGTTGGCCGCATTGATCGTGCCCAGCGTTTCACTGAGCGTGCCACGCAGCTGGCCGGCATCGATCATGCTGGCGGCGCGGCTGAGGATGCGATGCTGTTCGATGCAGTCGGCGGTGGCGAAGCGCGAGCGCGCGAACATGAATTCCCAATGGATGCCGATGCACTTGGCCTTGTACGGATCGCCGATGCGCAGTGCGCCACGCGGCTCCACGATCAGGCCGACATGGCCCTGTGGTGCCAGCAGCTGGCCCAGTTCGTCCCAGTAGTGATCGGTGTCGGCCAGGTTGAGCGCCACCTGCACTGCGTCGATGCCCAGTGCCTGCAGCTGGGGCTGCAGCGGCTGCCGATGGTCGATCACATGCGTGGCCCCCATCTGCCGGCACCAGTCGATCGAGGCCTCGCGCGAGGCGGTGGCGATCACCTCGAAGCCGGCATGGCGGGCCAGCTGGATCGCCATCGAGCCCACGCCTCCCGCACCGCCGATCACCAGCAGGTGCTGGCCGCCATGGCGGCGATCATCCAGGTGCAGCGGCATGCGCTGGAACAACAGCTCCCAGGCGGTCAGCGTGGTCAGGGGTAGTGCGGCGGCTTCGGCGAAATCGAGCGTGGTCGGCTTGCGGGCGACCAGGCGCTCGTCCACCCACTGGTACTGGGCGTTGCAGCCCGGCCGGGTAACGTCACCGGCGAAGTAGACCTCGTCACCGGAGGCGAACAGGCTGGCCTCGTCACCGATGGCTTCGACCACGCCGGCGGCGTCCCAGCCGAGCACCCGGGGAACCTCAAGGGTGGCCGGATCGGTAGCGGCCCGCTGCTTGCCATCGACGGGGTTGACCGATACCGCTTCGATCCGCACCAGCAGATCGCGGCCGCGAGGAGGCAGCGGCGGCGGCAGCAGGACATCACGCAGGGCAGGTGCGTATTCACGACTCAGGGCGACGGCTTTCATCACGGCTCCGGCTGGGTTCGTGATCCCATCATAAGGTTCCTCACGTTTCCGCAAACCTGCTGAACCGTGCGATGCAGTGTGCTGCGCAGTATGTCGGTTTTCGCGCTTAAACCCCGTCAAACCCTTGCAGTGTGTGGGTCTTGCGGATTTTCATCATCCTGTATAGGGTTTCAACGTCGGACCGGTCGACGGTCGGGCGCAACACTTCACATGTTACGGGACTGTTAACATGGCCTTCACCCGCCTGAGCATAATGTTCGCGGCGGTGGCGTGCTGAATCGGCTGTCGTACATCGACGCACTAGTGCTGGCCCATGCCTCTACCGGTTTCATACCCCCGAAATAGGAGCTGTACTCAATGAACAAGAAGATCCTTACTGCCGCGCTGCTGGGCGGCCTGGCTTTCGCCCAGGCAGCTTCGGCGCAGGAGTTCGATGACCGCTGGTACCTGACCGGTTCGGCCGGCTTCAACTTCCAGGACAGCGACCGTCTGACCAATGACGCTCCGTTCGTGACCCTGGGCCTGGGTAAGTTCATCAGCCCGAACTGGTCGCTGGACGGTGAACTGAACTACCAGAACCCGAACTTCGACAGCAACCAGGACCTGAACTGGTCGCAGTACGGCGTCTCGCTGGACCTGCGTCGCCACTTCATCAAGGAAGGCCGCGGCTGGAACCCGTACATCGTCGGTGGCCTGGGCTACCAGAAGTCGGAAGAAGAGTACGCTGCAATCGACAACAACGGTCCGCGCCAGCGTAAGGACGGCAACGTTGCCGCCAAGCTGGGCGTCGGCCTGCAGACCACCTTCGAGAAGCGTGTTGCTGTCCGCGCCGAAGTGGCCTACCGCGCTGACTTCGACGACCAGAGCATCGCCGCCAAGGACGAGAGCTGGTTCGGCGACGTGCTGGCTTCGGTCGGCGTCGTGATCCCGCTGGGCCCGGCTCCGGTCGCGGCTGCTCCGGCTCCGGCTCCGGTTGCCCCGAGCTGCGCCGACCTGGATGACGACGGTGACGGCGTCAACAACTGCGACGACAAGTGCCCGAACTCGCAGCCGGGTCAGACCATCGGTCCGGACGGTTGCCCGGTTCCGGTCTCCATCGACCTGAAGGGCGTCAACTTCGACTTCGACAAGTCGAACCTGCGTCCGGACGCCGTGGCGATCCTGAGCGAAGCCACCGAGATCCTGAAGCGTTACCCGGATCTGCGCGTTGAAGTTGCCGGTCACACCGACTCGAAGGGTACCGACGCTTACAACCAGAAGCTGTCGGAGCGTCGCGCCACCGCCGTGTACAACTACCTGACCAAGAACGGCGTCGACGCCGGTCGCCTGGTCGGCCCGATCGGCTACGGCGAGAGCCGTCCGATTGCTCCGAACACCAACCCGGATGGTTCGGACAACCCGGAAGGTCGCGCCAAGAACCGTCGTACCGAGCTGAACGTCCAGAACTAAGTTCTGACGCTCTGCCAGTAGGACACAGCAGGACCCGGCTTCGGCCGGGTCTTGTTGTTTCTGCGGTCCGGAACCCGGCGTTTCAGGCGCGGGAGTAACCGTTCGTCGGGATTTTGCCCATAAAACCAATGAGTTGCCGTATTCATTGAAAGTGGCGCTTGAAAGCTGTCGCGGCATTGCTAAACTCGCCGCGTCACTTCCTTTCCTGGATGCCCTTCATGCTGCGCTCTGCATCGGCCGCCTTCCTGGCGCTGGCCCTGGTTCCCGCCGCCCACGCTGCGGTCGATTGCTCGGTCAACACCAGCGCCTCGCCGCTGCCGTTGCCGGCCACGACCATCGCGCCGGTGGCCGACGAGCTCTACATCCGTGGCAACCAGCTGGGCATGCCGGCCGGCGTGCTGAGCAGCAACTACGATCCGTCGCAGTCGCTGGACCAGGTGCTGCAGCGCCTGCGCATCGATGGGTGCCAGAACATCGCCAAGGCCATTCCGAGCGCACCGGCGGTGAAGCCGAACGATCCGGCGGCCTACAAGCCGCAGACCGAATTCGACAACACGCCCTGGCGCTTCGACATGAGCCAGAACGGCAAGCGCATGACCGCCGAAGAGTTCGACGCCTGGATGAAGGCGCGTGGCGTGCGTGTGGTCAAGGCGCGTCCGGCTCCGGCCGCCACTCCGGCTGCGGCCGAAGCACCGGCTGAGACCAAGCCGGTCGACAAGAAGTAAGCGCGGCGGGGAGCAGAGGCTTGCGCACGCGCCGCCCACCTGCTGCCCCCGCTGCCCGCTCCCACGCACCGCGTGGGCGTGCGGTTCCGGATGTCTCCAATGGCGTGCGCCATGGCCTGGCGCGCGTGCTGTCCAAGGCCGGCGTGTGCTCACGCAGCGAGGCCGCGCGCTGGATTTCCGATGGCCGCGTGCGCGTGTCCGGCCGCATCATCCGTGATCCCGAGTTCCCGATTGCCAGTCCGCACCCGCCGATCGAAGTCGATGGCCGGCCGATGGATGCGCCGCAGCGGCTGTACCTGGTGCTCAACAAGCCGCGCGGCGTGGTGACCACGGCGCAGGACGAGCGTGGTCGCGACACGGTGTATCGCTGCTTCGATGGTGCCGGCCTGCCGTGGATCGCGCCGGTCGGGCGCCTGGACAAGGCCAGCGAAGGGCTGTTGTTGTTCAGCAATGATCCGCAGTGGGCGGCGCGCCTGACCGATCCGGAGACCGGCCCACAGAAGACCTATCACGTGCAGGTGGATCGTCTTCCCGATGAGGACACCCTGGCCGCGCTGCGCGCCGGTGTCGAGGACGAGGGCGAGTTCCTCGTCGCCCAGGCCGTGCGCGTACTGCGCAGTGGCGACAAGACCGCATGGCTGGAGGTGGTCCTCGACGAGGGACGCAACCGCCATATCCGCCGCCTGTTGGCGGCCTTCGACCTGCAGGTGCTGCGCCTGGTCCGGGTCGCGATCGGTGGGCTGCTGCTCGGCGATCTCGGCAAGGGGCAATGGCGGGTGCTGGAGGTCAGCGACCAGCAGCGGCTGGGGGCCGCTGCACCGGGCTGATCATCGCCCGCGGCCGGCAGTCGCCGGCCACCGTTCCAGGCGTAGGGGGCGCCTGGTTGCTGAATTTCCCGAACGGAGCCTGCCCATGTACCACCCGACCCTCAACCAAACCCTGCGCTGCGCAGGCCTGCTGCTGCCGATGGTGCTGCTGGCCGCCTGTGGCGGCCACAAGAAGGTGGCCAAGGCGGAAACGCCTGCCGAGACCCCGGTGGTGGAAGTGAAGACCCCGGAGCTGGATGGTCGCGGCAGTTACCGCTTCCTGATGAGCAACGGCGACAAGAAGATGACCGCCGATGAGTTCGATGCCTGGATGAAGGCCAACGGCATCCGCGTTGCCAAGGGCAACGGCCAGGACGCCGCCGCCAAGCCGGTAGTGGTGGCCAGCAAGGAAGAGCCGAAGGGCAAGAAGAAAAAGAAGTGACGCCTGGCGGTGCCGACCCTGGCCGGCACGCCCTCAGGCCACGGCGGGTGCCGACCGTGGTCGGCAGCCATCCAGCCCGGTAGGTGCCGACCTTGGTCGGCACGCTTTGACCAGCGGGGTCAGGGCCTTTTCCGCAGGAAAGGGATCCGACCCCGGCATGATCAGCCCTTGACCACGCCCAGTTCGACACCAATGCGGGTGAACGCATCGATCGCGCGATCCAGGTGCTCGCGGCTGTGCGCGGCGCTGATCTGGGTCCGGATGCGGGCCTGGCCCTTGGGCACCACCGGGAAGAAGAAGCCGATCGCGTAGATGCCTTCTTCCAGCAGGCGCTCGGCGAATTTCTGCGCCAACGGTGCGTCATACAGCATTACCGGGCTGATCGGATGCACGCCCGGCTTCACGTCGAAACCGGCGGCGGTCATCTTCTCGCGGAAGTAGGCGGTGTTCTCGGCCAGCGTGCTGCGAAGGTCGTCAGCGGCAGCCAGCATTTCGAACGCCTTGATGCCGGCGGCCACCACATGCGGCGGCAGCGAGTTGGAGAACAGGTACGGGCGCGAGCGCTGGCGCAGCAGTTCGATCACCTCGGCGCTGGCGCAGGTGAAGCCGCCCAGCGCGCCGCCCATGGCCTTGCCCAGAGTGCCGGTGATGATGTCGATCTTCTCCAGCACGCCCTTGACCTCGGCCGACCCACGGCCGGTAGCGCCAAGGAAGCCGGTGGCGTGGCATTCGTCGATGTGTACCAGCGCGTTGTACTTCTTCGCCAGCGCGGTGATCTCGTCCAGCGGCGCGATGAAGCCGTCCATCGAGAATACGCCATCGGTGGTGATCAGCTTGGTCTTGCAGCCTGCGGCATCGGCGGCCTGCAGCTGCGCTTCCAGATCGGCCATGTCGCAGTTGGCGTATCGGAAGCGCTTGGCCTTGCACAGGCGCACGCCGTCGATGATCGAAGCATGGTTCAGCGCGTCGGAAATGATCGCGTCGTTCTCGCCGAGCAGCGGCTCGAACAGGCCACCGTTGGCATCGAAGCAGGCCGCGTACAGGATGGTGTCCTGCTTGCCGAAGAAATCGGCGATCTGCTTCTCCAGCTGCTTGTGCAGATCCTGGGTGCCGCAGATGAAGCGCACCGAGGCCATGCCGAAGCCGTGGGTATCCAGTGCGTCCTTGGCGGCCTGGATCAGGTCCGGATGGTCGGCCAGGCCCAGGTAGTTGTTGGCACAGAAGTTCAGCACCTTGCGGCCGTCGTCGAGGGTGATCTCGGCCGATTGCGGGCTGGTGATGATCCGCTCGGACTTGAACAGGCCCTGGGCGCGGATGGCGTCCAGTTCCTCGGCGTAGTGGCGGGTCAGGGCGGAGGAGACGTCGGTCATGGCGTGGGCACGGCTCTGAACGGGGAAACCGCTGATTCTACCGGGCATCACCGGTCATCAACCGGGCTGGATGGGGCATCGCCATGGGCAGCGCATGTTGCATCGCAATAGCAAAGTGGTTAAGAATTCGTGAACCGGAGCTGTCGCGCTCCGGCCGCTCCCGCCTTCCACGCCACGCCACCGCCCCCACCGGAGACGCTCATGAAGCACGCCCGTGCCTGCCTCGCCATTGCCGCTGCCCTGACCCTGGCCGCCCCGTTCGCCGCCAGCGCGCAGGAGAACGAATCGCCGTACAGCTGGAATGTCACCGCCGTTTCCGACTACCTGTTCCGTGGCGTGTCGCAGACCGACGAGAAGCCGACCCTGCAGGCGGGCTTCACCTACACCTCGCCGGTGGGCCTGTATGCCGGTGTCTGGGGTTCGGGCGTGGACTTCGGTCCGGGCGATCCGAACACCGAGATCGACTACCAGATCGGCTACGGCGTGGACGTCACTTCGCGCGTCAACTTCGACGTGCTGCTGAACCGCTACACCTACCTCGGTGCCAGCCACCAGAACTACAACGAGCTGGTGACCACCACCACGCTCGACGACACCTACAAGCTGACCGTGGCCTACACCAACGACCAGTGGAACAGCGGCACCGATGGCTGGTACTACGGCTTGGGCGGCAGCTGGGGCCTGCCGAAGGACTTCACGCTGAATGCCAACGTCGGTCGCAGCACCTTCGAGGACGGCATCGCCAAGGACTATACCGACTGGAACGTCGGCGTCAGCCGCCAGTTCGGCCTGTTCAACGTCGGCCTGGGCTACTACGGCACCGACAGCAATGGACGCGAGAACTCGGGCAAGCTGGCCCACAGCCGGGTGCTGCTGACCGTGGCCGTGGGCAAGTAACGCCGCAGGCGTTACGGTAGGTGCCAAGCTTGCCTGGCACGCATTGCGAAAAAGGCGCCCATCGGGCGCCTTTTTCAGTTCCGCGGTGTTCTTGATCCCATCTGGGGAAGAGCCCCCTTGTTGTTCAAGGGGGCGCGCCAAAGGCGCGGGGATAAGGAAACATGCGGGGGAATTGACCCTTCGGGTCAGTTCCAGCTGAGCACGACCTTGCCGGCCTTGCCTTCTTCCATCAGGTCGAAGCCCTTCTGGAACTCGTCGATCGGCAGCTGGTGGGTCATCACCTTGCCGAGCGGGAAGCCGGACAGCACCAGCTGGGTCATCTTGTACCAGGTCTCGTACATCTTGCGGCCGTAGATGCCCTGCACGGTCAGGCCCTTGAAGATGATCTTGTCCCAGTCGCAGCCGGCGCCCTTGGGCATGATGCCGAGCATGGCGATCTTGCCGCCGTGGTACATGCAGTCGAGCATGTCGTTGAACGCGCGCGGGTTGCCGCTCATTTCCAGGCCCACGTCGAAGCCCTCCATGTGCAGCTCCTTCATCACGTCCTTCAGCGACTGGTTGGCGACGTTGACCACGCGGGTGGCGCCCATGTCGGCGGCCAGCTTCAGGCGGAAGTCGTTGACGTCGGTCACCACCACGTTGCGCGCACCGATGTGCTTGCAGATGCCGGCGGCGATGATGCCGATCGGACCGGCGCCGGTGATCAGCACGTCTTCGCCGATCACGTCGAATTCCAGCGCGCAGTGTGCGGCATTGCCGTACGGGTCGAAGAACGCGGCCAGTTCCGACGGGATCTGGTCCGGAATCGGCCACAGGTTGCTGGCCGGCATCACCATGTATTCGGCGAAGGCGCCGTTGACGTTGACGCCGATGCCGACGGTGTTCGGGCACAGGTGCGGGCGGCCGCCACGGCAGTTGCGGCAATGGCCACAGACGATGTGACCTTCGGCCGAGACGCGCTGGCCGATCTCATAGCCGGTCACCGCCGAGCCGAGCGCGGCAATGCGGCCGACGAACTCATGGCCGATGGTCAGGCCCGGCTTGATGGTGCGCTGGCTCCACTCGTCCCACAGATAGATGTGCAGGTCGGTGCCGCAGATCGCGGTCTTTTCCAGCTTGATCAGGACCTCGTTCGGGCCCGGGGTCGGAACCGGAACTTCTTCCAGCCAGATGCCCTTGGCCGCTTCGCGCTTGACCAGGGCCTTCATCGTTTGCTGCGCCATCGGGGTGGAACTCATCAGGGGGAAAGCGCGGATTATAGGGTGCCGCGCGGATTTCCCATGTTGCGCTGCGGGTGCAATGGCGGAACGAAAGGCGTGCGCCGACGGGCGTTTCGAACGTGCTGCAAACAGCAGCGCCTCCTTGAGTCCTGGGGAGGGCGCGCGGTCACCCTGGCCGGGACACGCAAAAGCCCATCCATGGTGCTCGATGGCGCCTTGCTCGTGCGCGCTATCCTGCGCACACGGCAAGACCGGGGTTGGGCGTCCCGCCCAACCCGCCAGTCGCATGCGCCCGGCCCATGGCGCCAACGGTCCCGGCCAGGGTGACCACGCCCCCTCTGGACGATTCCATGTGCGCGGCCGATGTGCGCATGGCAGAGCAAGAAGTAGGCCCATGACTTCCGGGGTTCGGGCCGTGGCAGGGCGGCGGGCTACAATCGAGGGTTCCATTACCAGGGGCTGCTCCATGCGCTCGAACCTGCTTGCATTCTCCATCGTCGCCAGCCTCGGGCTGGCCCAGGTCGCCCATGCCGCTGAAGGCATGTGGGTGCCGCAGCAGCTGCCGGAAATCGCCGGTCCGTTGCAGAAGGCCGGCCTGAAGCTGTCCCCGGAGCAGCTGTCCAACCTCACCGGCGACCCGATGGGCGCGGTCGTCGCCCTCGGCGGCTGCACCGCCAGCTTCGTGTCGCCGCAGGGCCTGGTGGTCACCAACCACCACTGCGCCTACGGTGCGATCCAGCTGAATTCGACCGCCGAGAAGAACCTGATCAAGGACGGCTTCAACGCGCCGAAGCACAGCGATGAACTGAGCGCCGGCCCGAACGCCCGCGTCTACGTGCTCGACCAGATCACCGACGTCACCGCCCAGGCCAAGGCCGCCATTGCCGCCGCCGGCAACGACCCGCTGGCCCGCAGCCGTGCGCTGGACGCCTTCGACAAGGCCCAGGTCGCCGCGTGTGAAGCCGAGGACGGCTTCCGCTGCCGCCTGTACACCTTCTCCGGCGGCAACACCTACCGACTGTTCCGCAACATGGAAATCAAGGACGTGCGCCTGGTCTACGCGCCCCCGGGCAGCGTCGGCAAGTACGGCGGCGACGTCGACAACTGGATGTGGCCGCGCCACACCGGCGACTTCTCGTTCTACCGCGCCTACGTCGGCAAGGACGGCAAGCCGGCCGCATTCTCGGCCGACAACGTGCCGTACCAGCCCAAGCACTTCCTGAAGTTCACCGACCAGCCGCTGGGCGCCGGTGACTTCGTGATGGTGGCAGGCTATCCGGGCCGCACCAACCGCTACGCGCTGGCCGGTGAGTTCAACGAAACCGCCAGCTGGACCTACCCGACCATCGCCAGGCACTACAACGCAGTGTTGAAGATGATCGATGAGGCGGGCAAGGCCGACGCCGACGTCAAGGTGAAGTACGCCGCCACCGCGGCCAGCATGAACAACGTGGCCAAGAACTACGCCGGCCAGCTGGAAGGCTTCAAGCGCATCGACGCTGCTGGCCAGAAGCAGGCTGAAGAAGCCGCCGTGCTGGCCTGGCTGAAGAAGCAGGGCGCCGCCGGCAAGCCGGCGCTGGCAGCGCACGCGCAGCTGGTCAAGCACCTGGATACCAGCAAGGCGACCCGCGAGCGCGATCTGTTCGTCGGCCAGTTCAACAACACCTCGGCGGTCAACGCCGCCATCGGCCTGTACCGCCTGTCGATCGAGCGCACCAAGCCGGACGCCGAGCGCGAGGTCGGCTACCAGCAGCGCGACCTGCCGACCCTGGAAGGCGGCCTGAAGCAGATGGATCGCCGCTATGTGGCGAAGATGGACCAGCAGCTGCAGACCTACTGGCTGGACCAGTACGTCGCCCTGCCGGCCGCGCAGCGCAACAACGACGTGCTGAACACCTGGCTGGGCGGCAGCGATGCCAGCGCGGTCAAGGCACTGGTGAGCAAGCTGTCGGGCACTGAGCTGGGCAGCCTGGATGCACGCCTGAAGTGGTTCAAGGCCGACCGCGCCGCGTTCGAAGCCAGCACCGATCCGGCCATCCAGTACGCGGTGGCGATCATGCCGTCGCTGCTGAAGCAGGAAGAGCAGAAGAAGATCCGCGAAGGCGAGTCGCTGACCGCACGTCCGCTGTACCTGCAGGCACTGGCTGACTACAAGAAGAGCCAGGGCGAGTTCGTGTACCCGGATGCCAACCTGTCGCTGCGCATCACTTTCGGCAACGTGATGGGCTATGAGCCCAGGGACGGCGTGGCCTACACCCCGTTCACCACGCTGGAGGGCATCGTCGCCAAGGACACCGGCGTCGATCCGTTCGATGCGCCCAAGGCCCTGCTCGACGCGGTCAAGGCCAAGCGCTACGGCGGCCTGGAAGACAAGCGCGTGGGCTCGGTCCCGGTGAACTTCCTGTCCAACCTGGACATCACCGGTGGCAACTCGGGTTCACCGGTGCTGGACGCCAACGGCAAGCTGGTCGGCCTGGCCTTCGACGGCAACTGGGAATCGGTCAGCTCCAACTGGGTGTTCGACCCGGTGATGACCCGCATGATCGCGGTCGACAGCCGCTACATGCAGTGGATCATGCAGGAAGTGGCGCCGGCGCCGACGCTGCTGAAGGAGCTGAACCTGGCGAAATAAACCCGTTGCGGTAGTGCCGGCCGCTGGCCGGCAACCCCGACCAGATAGCCGGAGTTTCCAAAACCCCGCGATCCACGTCGCGGGGTTTTTTCATGCCCGGCACGGCCCGGTGCGCCGAACGGGTATCATCCCTGTTCCGCGCACTTCACAGGATGTGAACGAAACGCGGAACCTCCTCCCCCCAGGACCCCTTGCACGCATGCGCATCCTGCTTGCCCGCCACGGCGAAACGCCGTGGAACGCCGAAGGCCGCTACCAGGGCCAGATCGACATCCCGCTTTCGCCGATCGGTGAAGCCCAGGCCCAAGCCCTGGGCGCCCGCTTGGCCTCGGTGGACATCACCCGTGCCGTCGCCTCGCCGCTGTCACGCGCGCAGCGCACCGCGCAGCTGGCACTCGGTGCCGCCCGTGCCGACATGTTGCTGACCGAGCCGGAGCTGCAGGAAATCGCCCACGGCGAGTGGGAAGGCCTGCTGGCCAGCGAAATCAACGAAAAGGACCCGTCGCGCCTGAAGGCGTGGCGCGAGGAGCCGGACACCGTGCTGATGCCCGGCGGTGAATCGCTGCGCCTGGTGCTGGAGCGCAGTTGGCGCGGCCTGGCCCGCGCCACCGAAGGCCTCGGCGAGCACGACACCCTGCTGGTGGTCGCCCATGATGCGGTCAACCGCGTGATCCTGTGCAA
This sequence comes from Stenotrophomonas sp. YJH_SMC_73, assembly GCF_059370155.1. Taxonomy (NCBI): domain Bacteria; kingdom Pseudomonadati; phylum Pseudomonadota; class Gammaproteobacteria; order Lysobacterales; family Lysobacteraceae; genus Stenotrophomonas; species Stenotrophomonas sp. YJH_SMC_73. The sequence goes on from NZ_JCAFTJ010000005.1 coordinate 48,054, forward strand.
GGTGCTGGGCCTGCCGATCTCCCGCCTGTGGACCTTCCGCCAGGCGCCGACCACGCTCAACCTGCTCGAAGGCGCCGACCTGGACAGCCTGGAAGTGGTGCGCCTGAACGACTGTGCCCACCACACGCCGTTCTTCGGCGAAGCCAAGCACCGCGCACTCTGATCCATCCCCTCGCATCAACTGCTTCTGCTGGAACCGCTGCCGTGACGAACACCCCGACCACCCTGGCCGACTGGCTGGACTACATTGAACGCCAGCACCCGGCGACCATCGACATGGGCCTGGAGCGCGTGCGCGCCGTGGCTACGGCGATGGGCCTGGGGGCGCCGGCCCAGCGCACCATCGTGGTCGGTGGCACCAACGGCAAGGGCTCCACCGTGGCCTTCATCGAAGCCATCGCGCGTGCTGCCGGCTGGAAGGTCGGCGCGTACACCTCGCCGCACCTGCTGCGCTACAACGAGCGCGTGCGCATCGACGGCCACGATGTGGAGGATGCGGCGCTGGTCGCCGCCTTCAACACCATCGAGGCCGCGCGTGGCGATATCACGCTGACCTATTTCGAGTACGGCACGCTGGCCGCGCTGCAGCTGTTCGCCGACGCCGGGCTGGACCTGGCGGTGCTGGAAGTGGGCCTGGGCGGTCGCCTGGATGCGGTCAACATCGTCGACGCTGACGTGGCGGTGATCACCACCGTGGACATCGACCATGCCGAATGGCTGGGCGAGGACCGCGAAGCGATCGGCACCGAGAAGGCCGGCATCATCCGTGGCTGGAAGCCGGTGATCCTGGGCGAGACCGACCCGCCGTCGAGCGTGCTCGCACGTGCCTACCTGGTCGGCGCCAACGCGATCCGCGGCGGCAGCGATTATTTCTACGAACCAATCGATGCCCAGCGCTGGCGCTGGCGCGATGTCGGCCTGCGCATGGAACTGCCGACCCCGGCGCTGGCCGGCCCGATCCAGCTGGCCAACGCGGGTGCCGCCATCGCTGCGCTGCGCGCGCTGGACAAGCCGGTGCCGCGTGCGGCGTGGGCTGCTGGTGTCGCGGCGGCGCGCATCTCTGGCCGCCTGCAGGCGTTCGAGCGTGACGGCGTGCAGGTCCGTGTCGATGTCGGGCACAACCCGCAGGCGGCGGGCCAGCTGGCGCGCGCGCTGAAGGCCGAAGCGTCGGCCGGGCGCACCCTGGCGGTGTACGCCGCGCTGCAGGACAAGGACGCGGTGGGCGTTGTGCAGGCGCTGCAGGACGTGGTCGGCGAGTGGACCCTGGCCGGACTGGACGGCCCGCGCGGGCAGAGTGCTGCCCAGTTGCAGGCCCGCCTGGCCGGTACGGCGGCGGCCAAGGCTCAGCGCGCTGATACTGTCGAGCAGGCGCTGGCACAGGTACTGGCCCAGGCCGGGCGCGGTGACCGCGTACTGGTGTTCGGCTCCTTCCATACCGCCGCTGCCGCGCTGCAATGGTTGCAGGGCGCCGCCTGATCCGCGTTCAGCCAATGCCGACGCCGTCCGGTCCGGCACCCGTATAATCGACCGCAACCTCCGGACAGTTGCCGCCTCACGTGGATACGCCTCTGAAACAGCGTCTGATTGGTGCCATCGTGCTGGTGGCGCTGGCCGTGATTTTCCTGCCGATGCTGGTCAAGGGACCGGCGCCGGACAGCGGTGTGGCCTCGGTGCCGATCGCCGCGCCGGACGCACCGGCCGATGGCCAGTTCGAAACCCGTGAGCTGCCGCTGGTTGCTCCGGCCGGTGGAGCCACCGGCCTGCAGACCGGGCAGGCCAAGCCGCTGCAGGAGACGGCCGCGCCGGCTACGCCGCCGACCGTGGACACGTCTCCGGCGGTTGCCGCCGGCAACTTCGCCGTCACGTTTGGCGCCTACGGCAGCAAGGCCGACGCCGATGCGGTGATCGCCTACCTGCAGCGCTCGCAGCTGCCAGGCTTCGCCGAAACCACCACCATCAGCGGGCGCCAGGCGTGGCGTGTGCGTGTCGGGCCGTACGCCGACCGTGCCCAGGCCGAAGCCGCGCGCCTGCAGGCGGTCAAGATCCGCGCCGATGTGAAGGCAGAAGTCATCACCCTGGATGCGGCGGCAGGCAGCAGTGCGACGGTTGCCGCCACGCCGGCGCCGACCACCAGCACCCCGGCCGCGGCCACCACGCCGTCGGCCACCAGCAACCCGGTGCGCAGCGAAAGCCTGCCGCCAAGCACGCCGACGGCGACCACCAAACCAGAGCCGCCCAAGCCGGCACCGAAGCCCGAGGCTCCGAAGCCGGACGCCAAGCCCGAGCCGAAGCCGGAGGCCGCCGCCAACAAGCCGGCGCCTGCCACGCCGACAGCACCGGCAGCCAGTGGCGTCGGCTTCGCCGTGCAGTTGGGCGCGTTCGGCCAGGCCAACGATGCCAACGCGCTGCGCGACAAGGTCCGCGCCGCCGGCTTCAGTGCTTTCGTCGAGCAGGTACGCACTGAAAAGGGCACGCTGCATCGCGTCCGCGTCGGACCGGTGGCCAACCGCGCTGACGCCGAGCAGCTGAAGGCGCAGGTCGCCGCCAAGGTCGGCGTGGCCGGCATGGTCCGACCGCACCCATGATCCACGCGCAGGCCCGTTGCCAGCGCCGCCGAAGGAGCGGGGCGCCATGATCGACGTGGTGCTGCTGATCGTGATCGCCGCCTCGACCCTGCTCGGGATGCTGCGTGGCTTTGTTGGAATCGTCATCGGCACGCTGTCGTGGCTGCTGGCCGCGTGGGCGGCCTTCGCCTTCGGCAACGATGCGGCACGCTGGTGGGCGGCCCCGGCCGCACCCGGCGGCGAGCATTTCGTTGGCGGCTACCTGGGCGTGGGCATTGGCGTGATGATCGTGGTCGCGGTGATCGGCATGGTCATCAAGGCGATGATCCATCGCAGCATGCTGACCAGCCTGGACCGGTTGCTGGGCGGCGTGCTGGGCGCCGTGCGTGGCGGCCTGATCGCGGCGATCCTGGTGCTGCTGGCCGGCTTCACCCCGCTGACCGCCGAACCGTCCTGGAAGCGCTCGGCGGTCCGCCCGGTGCTGAACCCGGCCGTGGCCTGGATGAACGGGAAGCTGCCGCACTGGCAGGTGCCCGGCGCCGATCTGCTGCCCAAGACCTTGCCGACCGACATGCTGTCCCCATCTGCATTGATGGAGCTGGGGAAGAGCGCAGGCGCCGATCTGGGAAAGCCGGGTGCGGCAGGCGATAATGGCATCCTCAACCAGGTAGTGGCGGGCAGCGGATGGCTGCGGCCCGCGAAAGCGGAACAGGGCGACGCATACGATCCGGCCGAAGTGCGCCCGGACGCCCCAGCACTGCCAGACAGTATCGAGCCGGGCGATCCGGCCAATGTCGACCGCAGGCGCGGCGACCACCGCGGCCAGGTACGGCCACCTTCCTTGTAACTGGGCACAGCCCAGCGGAGACTTCGCACCATGTGTGGCATCGTCGGAATCGTCGGCAACCAGAACGTCGCCGGGCAGTTGTATGACGGCTTGACCGTTCTCCAGCATCGCGGCCAGGATGCCGCGGGCATCGCCACGGCCAATGGCAGCCGCCTGCGGGTGCAGAAGGCCACCGGCCTGGTCCGCGATGTGTTCGATGCACGCACCATGTCCACCCTGGAAGGCAGCGTCGGCATCGCCCATGTGCGCTACCCGACGGCCGGCTCGGAAGGCATGGACGAGGCGCAGCCGTTCTACGTCAACTCGCCGTACGGCATCGCGCTGGCCCACAACGGCAACCTGATCAACACCGAGGCGCTGCGCCAGCAGGTGTTCGAGCAGGACCGCCGCAACGTCAACACCGATTCGGACAGCGAAGTGCTGTTGAACGTGTTCGCCTATGAGCTGGAACAGCAGCGCCAGCTGAGCCCGGAAGCCGCGATCCGCGCGGTGGCTGGCGTGCACCGCCGCTGCAAGGGCGGCTACGCGGTGGTCAGCGTGGTGCTGGGCCTGGGCCTGGTGGCCTTCCGCGACCCGCACGGCATCCGTCCGCTGGTGCTCGGCAAGCGCAGCCATGCCGAGGGCGACGAGTACATCGTGGCCTCCGAGTCGGCCGCGCTGGACGTGCTGGGCTTCCAGCGCGTGCGCGATGTGCAGCCGGGCGAAGCCCTGGTGATCACCGCCCGCGGCGAGCTGTTCTCGGAAATCTGCGCCGAGCCGGCCGAGCACACCCCGTGCATCTTCGAGTACGTGTACTTCGCGCGTCCGGATTCGATGATCGACAACGTCTCGGTGCACAAGGCGCGCATGCGCATGGGCATCAAGCTGGGCGAGAAGATCCTGCGCCTGCGCCCGGACCACGATATCGACACCATCATCCCGATCCCGGATACCTCGCGTGATGCCGCGCTGGAGATCTCCAACGTGCTTGGGGTGAAGTATCGCGAAGGCTTCATCAAGAACCGCTACATCGGCCGCACCTTCATCATGCCGGGCCAGGGCGAACGCGTGAAGTCGGTGCGCCGCAAGCTCAACCCGATCCACCTGGAGTTCCGCAACCGCGTGGTGCTGCTGGTGGACGACTCGATCGTGCGTGGCACCACCAGCCAGCAGATCGTGCAGATGGCCCGTGATGCGGGCGCGCGCAAGGTCTACCTGGCCAGCGCGGCACCGCCGGTGCGCTACCCGAACATCTACGGCATCGACATGCCGGCGGCCGAAGAGCTGGTCGCGCACAACCGCACCGTCGAAGAGATCGAGGCCCACCTGGGCTGCGACTGGCTGATCTACCAGGATCTGGAGGACATGGAAGCGGCGGTGAGCGAGGGCAACCCGGCGCTGCGCAACTTCGATTCGTCCTGCTTCAACGGCCACTACCCGACGGGTATCGAGCCGGGCTACTTCGAGCGCATCCAGCAGCTGCGTTCGGACGACGCCAAGCACAAGCGCCGCGCCTGAGGTCCAGGCGTGGTCGATGTACCCGACGTTGGTGGCGACCTGCTGCGCTCAGCGCAGCAGTGCCTGGCCGAAGCCGACCCGCTGCGCAAGGTCGCGTTGACCCAGGCGTATGCCGCCGCGTTCCGTGCCGGCCGCCTGAAGGTGGCTGCCGATGCGCCGCCGCCGGAACCGATCCGCATGCCTGGCCGGCCGGCACGGCTGGTGCTGGTGCATCCGCGCGAAGTGCCCCGGCGCGGGCTGGGCGGCGTGGAAGGACGCGCCGCCTTCATCCACGCCATCGCCCACATCGAACTCAACGCGATCGACCTGGCCTGGGATGCGGTGTACCGCTTCCGCGGCCTGCCGCCAGCGTTCCATGCCGACTGGGTCAGCTGTGCCGACGACGAATCGCGGCACTTCATGCTGCTGCGCGAGCGCCTGCAGGCGCATGGCCACGACTACGCCGATTTCCCCGCGCACAACGGCCTGTGGGAAATGTGCGAAAAGACCGCGCATGACGGCCTGGCGCGCATGGCCCTGGTACCGCGCGTGCTGGAAGCGCGCGGCCTGGACGTGACACCGGGCATGATCGAGAAGCTGCGCAATGTCGGTGATGGTGAAACCGCCGACGTACTGGAAGTGATCCTGCGCGAGGAAGTGGCGCACGTTGCCGCCGGTTCGCGCTGGTACCGCTGGTACTGCGATCGCGCCGGCGTCGAGCCGCGTGCGCGCTTCAAGGCGCTGCTGGTGGAATACGCCGGCGGCTACCTGCACGGGCCGTTCAACATCGAAGCGCGCCTGCTGGCCGGCTTCGACGCCGACGAGCTCGCCAACCTGGTCGAACAGGCCGGTTGAACAAAAGGGGACGGAGGGGATTAAGTCGTTTGTGCCACAAACGACTTAATCCCCTCCGTCCCCTTTTTCATGCGTTGGGCAGCACCACGCGCTTGCCATCCACGGTGGGCCGGTTGATGTAGAACAGGCCGGGACCGGGCCGGTAGGGCAGTTCGCTGACGCCGGCATCGGCGGCATAGGTCAGGGCGGTGTCGCCCAGCGCGTCGAAATTCCAGTGCGCCGACTGCATCAGGTAGCGTCGGCGCAGCAGCGCCTCCTGGGTCTGGGTCAACGCCTGCCCTGCCACCAGCCGCCGTGCGATCGGTTGCAGGGCCGACGGCAGTTCCCAGCCGGGAACCTCGGCAGCGCTGGCGCGCCAGGTCACGCCGGCATCGATGGCATGCTGCTGCATCACCTGCAGCGCGATCAACTGGTAGCGCCAGTCGATGCGCCGCCGCAGTACCACGGCGGCAGTCACGTACAGCACCGGGGACAGCAGCACGCTGCGGCTGCCGGCGCGGCGCTGCTGCTGCCACTGGTGCCAGACATCCACCCACACTTCCTTTTCGTCCACGCCCAGCTGCTGCCGCCAGCGTTCGGCATCGGCCTGCGTTTCAGCGTAAGCCGTGGTGGCCTGCAGCATCGCCAGCGGGGGAATCTGGTAGTCGGCAACGGCGGGGCGGCGCAGCTGCTGGCGACGTGGGCGGCTGAGCAGCTTGGGGCCTTCCTCCAGCTGGTTGTAGCCTCCGCCGATGTTGGCGTGCACGCCGGGCAAAGCGATCTCGGTGAACGGCGGTGCCACCGTGGTCAGCGGATAGTGCTGGCGATGCTCGTCGCGCGCGGTCAACTGCACCACGCGTGCAGCGATGCCACTGGACAGGGCAAGCTGCGGTTGTTCGTCGGCGCGGCCACCACTGACCGCAGCCACGGTATCGAACAGGCCCATGAATCGCAGCACCGGAAGGGCAGGGGCGAAGTCCGGCGTACAGACCAGGCCGGACGACTGCAGCAGTTGCCGCCAGCGCGTGGTATCCCAGCCCTGCAGCTGGTTGGCGATATCACGTGCGGCGGCAGCGCCTCGAGAGAACCCGAACAGATCCAGCTGCACGCGACGCAGCGGTTGCCGCCAACGCGTGGACAGTTCTGCAAGCGCAGCCGGCAGCACCACCTGCAGCGCGCGCTGCACCTTTGCGCGGACGCCGCTGGCGCCGATACCGAACGCCAGTCCGATCAGGTCGTCGTCGGCGTCATCGCGGGTACCAACACCTTCCACGTAGATCGACAGCGAAGGCGTGGCCATCGCATCGCGGCGGCTGTCCGGGTACAGCTGCTGCAGGCGTGCGATGTTGGTCAGGCCGTTGTCGTAGCTGCTGGTCAGCCGGCTCTGGTAGGTCGAATCATCATCCGCACGCAGCTGCGCCGGGCGCGGTCGCGGCTGCTGTGGTCGACCACGCGCGAGGTTGTGCGCGTTGTTGCGGGTGCCATCGAAGAACAGGCCGATCCGCAGCAAGCCGACATCTTCGTCCGTGTCCTGCGATGGTGCCATGTGCATTCCCCGTCGTGGCTGCGTCACGGTAGCGCGAAAGCGGTGTATTGGCGAAGTGTAGTGACGCTTTTGACCTGACTGAACGCAGATGCGGTCGATCACAAATCCTGACTTTCATTCCACTCGCCTATTGAATTCACACGAGCCGCGCAGGCCATATGGCCAAACCCGGCAAACCGGGTCGTGCTGCATCAACGCTGTTCACATCATTCAAGGAGCGACGCAATGTTGTCCAGATCGATTGGCAAAGCGGCAGGTGGCCTGGTGTTGGGTTTGTCGGTGGCGGCGGCCGCGCATGCGGCACCGTTGTTCGAGCCGGTGACGGTCATCAGCCGCGCATCGGCAAACAGTGAGCCCGCGCTGGGCAAGCTGCTGGCCACCCCGTCCACCGCGACGGTACAGGAAGTGCGCGTTGATGCAGCCGCGACTGCACAGCCGCAGCTGGAATTCGAACTGCTCGGCCAGCGCGTGCAGGCCGTGCGCAGCAAGGTTGAAGCGCTGCCCGATGGCGGCAGCATCTGGTATGGCCAGTTCCGTTCGCCCTCGGACAAGCTGACCGCGGCCACCTCCAACGGCCAGGACGACCCCGGCAATTCGCTGATCCTGGTGCGCTCGGGCGATACCATCACCGGCTCGATCCGCAAGGATGGAAAGCTGTACCGCCTGCGCCCGCTGGGCAACCGCCACGTGCTTGTGGAAGTGGACGAGTCGCGGATGCCGGCCGACCATCCGGCCGATTACAACCAGCTGCCGAAGATCCCGATGGGCAACAACGATCGCCTCGGCATCGCGCAGGCGTCGTCCGGCACGCCGGCCACCATCCGCGTGCTGGTGGTGGCGACCAATGCCGCCGTCGCCGCCTATGGCGGCAACATGCAGTCACTGGTGCAGCTGGCCGTGGCCGAATCGAACCAGGGCTATGTCAACAGCAACGTCGGCATCACCATGGAACTGGCCCGCTACGAAACCACCAGTTACACCGAATCGGGCAGCTTCGATACCGACCTGGCGCGTTTCCGTGGCACCAGCGATGGCTACATGGACAGCATCCACACCAGCCGGAATACCTACACGGCTGATGTGGGCGTGCTGCTGATCAACAACACCGCCTACTGCGGCCTGGCCTCGGGCATCGGCTCGACGGCGTCGACCGCGTTCGCGGCCGTGTACTGGGATTGCGCGACCGGCTATTACTCGTTCGCGCACGAGATCGGCCATCTGCAGAGTGCGCGGCATGACATCGCCACCGACTCGAGCACCTCGCCCTATGCCTATGGCCACGGCTACCGCTACGAGCCGGCCACCGGCACCGGCTGGCGCACGATCATGGCCTACAACTGCACCCGCAGCTGCCCGCGCCTGAACTACTGGTCCAACCCCAACATCAGCTACAACGGCATCCCGATGGGCAACGCCAGCACCGCCGACAACCAGCGCGTGCTGGTCAACACCAAGGCCACCATCGCGGCCTTCCGCTGACACTGTCCAGGCGCCGACCAAGGCCGGCGTCTACCCGGGCGCATGCACCCTGCTCTGGTAGATGCCAACCTTGGTTGGCACCTTGCGATCCGTTATTCGCGCGCGAGCGTATCCAGCGTCCAGCCGCTGGCATCCACGCGCAGCACCGAACCCTGTTCGTACCAGTCACCCAGCACGATGCGGGTGCGCTCGCGACCACCGGCCTGCAGCGTGTGGATCGCCGGCCGATGGGTATGGCCATGGATCATGGTGTCCACGCCATGGCGCACGAAGGTGGCATCGACTTCGGCAGGGGCCACGTCGGTCACCGACTCGAACTGCGCACGATCGTCCTGCTTCATCTCGGACTGGCGCGCCTGGCTGGCTTCGCGCGCCTTCTGCGCGAACGCGATGCGTGCGGCCAGCGGCTGCGACAGGAACTGCGCCTGAAATACCGGGTCGCGCGTCTGTGCACGGAACTGCTGGTAGGGAATGTCATCGGTGCACAGCAGGTCACCGTGCTGCAGCAGCACCGCGCGGCCGTACAGTTCGATCATGCACGGGTCGGGCAGGATGCGCAGGCCGGCACGGCGCGCGTAGTCCTCACCGAGCAGGAAGTCGCGGTTGCCGCGGATGAAGTACACCGGCACGCCGCTGTCGGACAGCACCTTCAACGCATCGGCCACCGCATCGGCGGCGGGCGAGGGCGTGTCGTCGCCGATCCAGGCCTCGAACAGGTCGCCGAGGATGTACAGCGCATCGGCGCCGGGCGCCTGCTCGCGCAGGAAGCGCAGGAACAGGTCGGTGATCTCCGGACGGCTGGGGTCCAGGTGCAGGTCGGAAATGAACAGCGTGGTCATGCCCGCATTCTAGGCCATCAATGATGATGGTGGCGCCGCCGGTATTGTGGGGGTCAGATCTCTTTTCCGAAGGAAAAGGATCTGACCCCGGGGCTATACCGGCAGCGGCAGCCAGGTCAGGCTGGCCGAAGCCAGCACGATGGCGATGGCGGTGGCTGCCAGCACATCGGAAGGATAGTGCAGGCCCAGGACCACCCGCGACAGTGCAACGCCACAGGTGAACGGCACCAGCAGCGGCGCCAGCCACGGGTAGTAGGCCAGTGCCACGATGGTGAACGACACCGCATGCAGGGTGTGTCCGGAGGGGAAACTGAACTCGTCCAGCGGCGCCACCCAGGCGCGGATGCGCAGGTCGGCCGCGTAGGGCCGCGGGCGCCGGGTCCAGCGCTTGAGGACCTTGTACAGCAGCAGCGCGGCCAGGCCCGTGGCGGCCATGTGCACCGAGGCGCGCAGGCCGTCGAAGCCGTCCAGCACCACCAGCGCGGCCATCAGTACGTACCAGAACACGCCATCGCCGAGCCGGCTGATGACCGCGAACAGGCGACGCACGCGGCGCCGCCGGCAGTAGTGGTTTGCGCGCCGGCACCAGCGTGCTTCGCGCCCGGCCAGCAGCTCAAGCGGCGTAGTGCGCATGGCCGTTCCTCCGCGACTGTGCCAGTTCGGCCAGCAGTGCATCGAACTCGGCCACCACCTGTTGTGGATGCAGGCGCTTCATCGCGCGTGCGGCATTGCCGCCCAGTTCGCGGCGCTGCGCGTCATCGGCGGCCAGTCGCACGGCGGCCTCGATGAACTGATCGTCGCTGTCCACGGCTGCGCCGTTCTCGCCATTGCGCAGGTACTCGCGCGCGGCGCCGTAGTCGAAGGCCACGGTGGCCACACCGCTGGCCATGCTTTCCAGGGTCACGTTGCCGAACGTCTCGCTGCGGCTGGGGAACAGGAACAGATCGCCGCTGGCGAAGTGCCGGGCCAGCGCATCGCCGCGCTGGATGCCACAGAAGATGAAGTCGGGGTTTTCATGTGCCAGCTTCTCGCGGGCCGGGCCATCTCCGACCCACACGAAGCGTGCCTTGGGCCGGATCTGCTGCAGCCGGCGGAATGCCTTCACTGCCAGGCCGAGGTTCTTTTCAGCAGCGATGCGGCCGACATAGATCGCCACCAGGCCGTTGCCATCCACGCCCCATTCCTCGCGCAGCGCGGGATCGCGCCGTCCCGGATCGAACTGCTGGCTGTCCACCGCGCGGGCCAGCAGGCGCACGCGCTCGAAGCCCTGTTCGCCGAGGAACTGCTGCAGCTCGCGGGTCGGCACCAGGGTGGCATCGGCCTGGTTGTGGAAACGGCGCATCCAGCGCATGGCTGCGGCCTGCAGCCACGCCACGCCGTAGTCGGGCAGGTACTCGTCGAAGCGGGTGTGGAAGCCGCTGGCGACCGGAATGCCGAGGCGGCGCGCAGTGCGCAGTGCCGACCAGCCGAGCGGACCTTCGGTGGCGATGTAGACCGCATCCGGGCGTTGTTTCTGCCAATGGCGGCCCAGCCGGATCGGCGCCGGCAGTCCGAAACGCAGGCCGGGGTAGCGGGGCAGGGCGGCGCCGGGAACCAGCAAGGTGCCGGGTGCCGAATCCAGCGCTTCGCTGGACTGGCGGGGGCGGACCAGGTCGATCTCGTGCCCGGCTGCGCGCAGACCTTGTTCCAGCCCCTGCACGGTGAGGGCGACGCCGTTCACTTCCGGTGGATAGGTCTCGGTGACGATGGCATAGCGCATGGCGGGCCTCCGGGTTTCCGGCATGCTCGGGCCTGGCGATGTAGCCGACATGACCGCTTTGCGACCATCAGATGACGGTGGCGCCGGCCAGCGCCTGGGCGCGGCGGCCAATAAAAAACCACGGCCCCGAAGGGCCGTGGTTGTCGTGCTTCACGTGACAGCGCGATGGATCAGAAGCGCTGCTGGTACTTCATGTAGACGAAGCGGCCGATATCGTAGCCACCGTAGTACGAGAAGGCCGAGTTCGGCTTGGTGTACATGATCGGGCCGGTCTTCTCGAACACGTTGTTGGCACCGACCGAGACGGTGGCATCCCACGGCAGCGAGTAGCGGAACTGCACGTCGTGGAAGGTGACCGAACCACGCTCGTTGTAGTTGCGGGCACCCTTGTACCACGGGGCGTACACGCCCGGATCGGAGCACTCGTCCGGATAGGCGCGGATGTCCACGCACTGCTCCTTCACGCCGGAGTAGTAACGCGCGGTCCAGCTGACGCCGAAGTTGCCCAGGTCCCAGCCCAGCACCAGGTTCGAACGGACGCGGAAGTTGCTGCCGATGCCGTTGGAGACGGTCGGCACCACCGTGCTGTCGTTGGTCGAGCGGAACTCGCTCTTGCTGACATAGGTGGTGGCCCAGCCGGCGTTGAACTTGCCGACGCTGGTATCCAGGCGGTAGTTCAGGTCCAGGTCGTAGCCTTCGGTTTCCATGAAGCCGGCATTGCGGCTGCCGAACTGCAGGGTATCGACGATGCCGGCGGTCGGGCCGGTCGACTTGTCACGGGTGAAGCGCTGGCAACGTGCGTCGATGCCCTGCTCGTAGCAGTCGATCAGGATCTGGGTCGGGCTGTCGGCAACGATGGTGTTGTCGATGCGGATCTTCCACCAGTCCAGCGAGGCGTTGAAGTTCTTGATGAAGCTCGGACTCCAGACCAGGCCCAGCGTCTTGCTGGTCGAGGTTTCCGGGGTCAGGTCCGGGTTGGAGCCGGACACGAACGGCACCGGCGTCGCGTCGACCGAGGTGGCGACCGGCTGGTTGCCCTGGCGCAACTGGCGGAACGTCGCGGCGTTGGCAATGTCACGGGCGCAGCGGGCACGCACCTCGGCGCTGGTGCGCGAGGAGCCGAACTGCACGTCGCACGGATCGCTGAACTGGGCGAAGGTCTGCGAGCCGCCACCGTACAGATCGCTGATGGTCGGGGCGCGGAAGCCTTCAGCCCAGGTACCACGGACCAGCAGCTGGTCGAACGGCTTCCACTTGAAGCCGAACTTGCTGTTGAGCGTGTTGCCGAAGGTGTCGTAGTCCGAGAAGCGGGTGGCGCCGTTGAAGGTCAGTTCCTTGGCACCCGGCAGGTCCGCCAGCACCGGCACGTTGATTTCCAGGTACGCCTCGTTGACCTTGTAGCCGCCACCGGTCGGGCCTGCGGCCAGGTTGGTGGTGGCGCCGGCCTGCGCCAGCGGATCCGGACGGTACTCACCGGTCTCCTTGCGGCTTTCCACACCGAACGCGAAGCCCAGGTCGCCGGCCGGCAGGGTCACGATGGAACCGGCGATGTTGGCGAAGAAGTTCTTGCTGGTGGTCTTGCCGGTGGTGACTTCCGGCGGGAACAGCCAGGCCTGCAGGTCGGCGTTGCCATCGATGCCGTTCGGATCGATCGTGCCGTACGGCACCAGCGGGTTCCACGGCTTGCACACGTCATAGGAGATCGGCGCGGCAGCGGTGCCGCACTGGACCTTGCCGGTGGCCGCATTGTAGAACGACGGGCCGACGCCGCCGGCGACGCGCGCCTTGTGCAGGTTGCCGGTGGCAATGGTTTCCAGCTCGTTGCGGTTGTACTGGTAGCCCGCTTCCCAATCGAAGTAGCGGCTGCCGATCTCGAACGAACCGTCGAACGACGCCACTGCGCGGTAGGTCTTCAGCTCGCTGGTGGTCACGCGCGGCACTTCCCAGGTGCGGCGGTTCCAGGCCACGGCGGTCGGGGTGGCGTAGCCGTGCTGGCGGCCGAACGGGTTGAAGTAGCTGTCGATCGACATCGAGCCCACGCCAGCGGTGCTGGACTGCAGCGGGTAGCCGGCGATCTGGCGCACGGCCTTGCGCTTGTTGTAGCCCAGCTCGGTGCGGAAGTTGACGTTGTCGGTGATCTTGAAGCGGCCGTCGAAGTACACCGAATCGCGCTTGAGCGGGAAGTTCAGGTGCATCTGCTCGTTGGCGTTGCTGACGTCGCCGGTGAACGCCGACGGATCGGTGATGTGGTAGTTGGCCGGGTTGGTCGGGTCAGCACCGCGGTTGAGCGAGTAGTTGCAGCCGCTGGCAGTGGTGCAGCCCGGGCGACCCTTCAGGCCGGTGAACTGGCCCCACTGGCTGATGGTGGTCCAGTTGGTCAGGTTGTCGGCATGGCGGTCGGTCAGGCCGTACGCGCTGAAGCCACGGTCCTTGGCCCACACCGCCTTCTCTTCGGCATGTTCGGCCGCGACGGTCAGCGAGATGCGGTCATTGCTCCAGCCCGCCACCACGTCGAAGCGGTCACGCGCGCCGTCGCCCTGGCTGAACTGGCCGTGGTAGACGTTGGCGGTCACACCGGTGACATTGGAACGGGTGATGATGTTCACCACGCCGGACATGGCATCGGAACCGTAGATGGCCGACGCGCCGTCCTTCAGCACTTCGATGCGCTCCACCGCCGAGACCGGAATCGTGGAGATGTCCTGGTAACCGGAGGTGCTGATGCCCAGGCGCTTGCCGTTGATCAGCACCAGCGTGCGCTGGGTGCCCAGGTTGCGCATGTCGATATACGAACCACCCGCGTTCTCACCGGCGGTCAGCGCGTTGGCGCGGCTGATCGCCGGGCTGCCCATCGCAGTGACGTTCTGCAGGATGTCGGCTACCGAGCTGAAGCCCTGCTGCTCGATGGCCGTACGGGTGATCGCGAACACCGGCTGGGCGGTTTCCACGTCCACCTGGCGGATGCGCGAGCCGGTGATCTCGATGCGGTCGAGGTTGGTGGGAGTGGCGCTGCTGCCGTCCTGGGCAAACGCGGGCACGGCGGCCAGCGCTGCGGTGGTAGCCAGGGCGTAGCGGATGGCCTGCCCCAGTGCGGTGGTGCGTGAAGTCATGGCGAGCTCTCTCTCTCAGGTCGTGCAAAGGACGCCAAAGTGGGCGTCGAAGGAGCCAGCAGGGTCGATGACCGAGCCGGTGACCCGATAGTAGTCTCGTTAGTTAATGCTCTGTAAAGGGTTCGTATCCATTTATGTCACAGCGGACCGCCGCCCTTCACAAAACGTGAACAAAAGCAGGCGCTTACGTGATGGTCGGGACGCCCCGTACCCCGCCGCTGTGTTGCGAAGCAGCACAAAAAACCGCCAGACTGCGCAAAGTGGGGGTGCGAAGTGCGTCACTCCTGCTGTCCTGTGGACAACAGGCGACGGCGTATTCAGGCTACGAACGGACGGAACTGGATGCCCAGCCCGGCGATCCCGTCGGTCTCGCCGATCAGGTCGGCGCGCAGCAGCGGACGGGCATCGATGAATGCCTGCGGCACGATCAGCGACAGCCGGTTGTCGTCGGCGGTCAGTTCCAGCGCCGGCAGCGGGTCGTCCTCATGCGCGCGGTTGAGCAGCACCGCCAGCCGCAGCAGGGCCGCCAACCGGCGCGCGGTCAGCAGCAGTCGCTCGGGCAGGGCGTCGAAGGCGGTCTTGGCCACGCTGCGGCGATGGCTGCGCACCAGCGCGGCCAGCATCTGCTGTTCCTGGCGGGAGAATCCGGCGATGTCCGAGTGCTCCAGCACGTAGCTGCCATGCACGTGGTAGCCGCTGTGGGCAATCATCAGGCCCAGTTCGTGCAGGCGTGCGGCCCAGCCGAGCATGCGCGCATCATCGGCATCGAGCTTCCAGCGTTCCTGCACCTGCTCCAGCAGTGACAGAGCGGTGTCCTGCACGCGGTCGGCCTGTACCGTATCGATACCGTAGCGCTGGCTGAGCGCGGCCACCGATTCATCGCGCAGGTCGTTCTCGCCGGCACGGCCGACGATGTCGTAGAGGATGCCCTCGCGCATCGCGGCCTTGCTGACCAGCAGCTTCTGCAGGCCAAGTGCCTGGAACGCCGCTTCCAGCACCAGGATGCCGCCGGCGATGATCGGGCGGCGGTCGCTGGACAGGCCCGGCAACTGGATGTCGTCGATCTTCTTGGCCTTCAGCAGCTCATCGCGCAGTTGCGGCAGGGCCTCGGCGGTGATCGCGCCCTTGCTCAGCTTCATCGTCGCGCAGATCTCGCTGATCGCCTTGTGCGTGCCCGAAGAACCCAGCGCCTCCTGCCAGCCCAGCGCGCGGTACTTACTGGCGAAGGGCTGGAACTCGCGGCCGATCTCGGCCAGCGCGTCCTTCCAGCGCTTCTTGCTGAGCTTGCCGCCGGGGAAGAAGCGCCGGGTGCTGGCGATGCAACCGGCCTGCAGGCTTTCGCGCTCCAGGGTCTGCATGCCCATGCCGATGATGAATTCAGTGGAGCCGCCACCGATGTCGATCACCAGCCGGCGCTGGCCGGGCTTGGGGGGTTGCGCGTGGGCCACGCCCAGATAGATCAGGCGGGCTTCTTCGCGGCCGCTGACCACTTCGATGGCGTGTCCCAGTGCAGTTTCGGCCGGGACCAGGAACGACTGGGGAGAACGCAGCTGGCGCACCGTGTTGGTGGCCAGCGCGCGCACCCGATGCGGCGGCACATTGCGGATGCGCTGGCCGAAACGGGCCAGGCATTCCAGCGCGCGCTGCCGTGCGGCGGAAGACAGTCCGCCTTTGCCATCCAGCCCGTCGGCCATGCGCACCGTCTCGCGCAGGCGGTCGATCACCCGCAGCTGGCCGAGCGTGTAGCGCGCGATGACCATGTGGAAACTGTTGGAGCCAAGGTCGATGGCGGCCAGCAGGTCGCCATCCTGCAATGCGGGCGGAGTCGTGGAGGTATGCGGCATGGGCGAATGTTAGCCGAAGCGGCGGTGTGCTCGTCACCGCGCGGCCTTCACATTCTGGAAGGAGGCGTGCAGCAGGATTGCAAGGGGTCAGATCCCTCTCCCGCAGGAAAGGGATCTGACCCCGGGCGACCGCTGATCGAATCCCGACCAGCGGTCGGGATCCACCGGGGCAGGACTACAGCCCCTGCATCAATGCCATCTGCGCAGAATGCGGGGCTTCGTCGTGCGCCGGCGCACGCTTGTGGTAGAGGCCGTCGGCGTCCAGTTCCCAGGCGTTGAGGTTGTCGTCCAGGTAGTTCTGCAGGACCTCGCGGTACACCCGCTTGGCCAGTTCCGGATCGAGGATCGGGAAGCAGGTCTCGACCCGGCGCAGCAGGTTGCGTTCCAGCCAGTCGGCGCTGGCGCAGTACATCTCCGGCGCGCCGTCGTTGCCGAACCAGTAGACGCGGCTGTGCTCCAGGAAGCGGCCGACGATCGAGCGCACGCGGATGTTGTCCGAGACACCCGGAACGCCCGGACGCAGGGTGCAGGCGCCACGGATGATCAGGTCGATCTGCACGCCGGCCTGCGACGCGGCGTACAGCGCGCGCACCACCTGCGGTTCGTTCAACGCGTTCATCTTGGCGATGATCCGCGCTGGGCGGCCGGCGGCGGCGATGCGCGTCTCGCGCTCGATACGGCCGAGGATGCCGGTGTGCAGGGTGAAGGGCGACTGCAGCAGGCGCTTGAGCTTCATCTTCGAGGCCAGCCCGGACAGCTGCTGGAACAACAGGTGCACGTCATTGCCGATGTCCGGATCGGCGGTGATCAGGCTGATGTCGGTGTACGCGCGGGCAGTGCCGCTGTGGTAGTTGCCGGTGCCCAGGTGCACGTAGCGGCGCAGCTTGCGGCCTTCGCGGCGCACGATCAGCAGCATCTTGGCGTGGGTCTTGTAGCCGACCACGCCGTACACCACCTGCACCCCGGCCTCCTGCAGGCGATCGGCCAGGCCCAGGTTGGCCTCTTCGTCGAAGCGCGCACGCAGTTCGACCACTACAGTCACATCCTTGCCGTTGCGCGCGGCCTGGATCAGTGCGTCGACGATCAGCGAATCCTTGCCGGTGCGGTACAGCGTCTGCTTGATCGCCAGCACGTTGGGATCGATCGCCGCCTGCCGGATCAGGTCCAGCACCGCGGTGAAGGCATCGAACGGGTGGTGCAGCAGCAGGTCCTGGCGCGCCGTGGTCTCGAAGATGCCGTCGCTGTCGCGCAGCGTGCGCGGGGTCATCGGCGGGTACTTCAGGTCTGGCTGCGCGATCAGGTCGTACAGCTGAATGATGCGGTTGAGGTTGACCGGGCCGTCGATGCGGTACACCGCGTTCTCGGTCAGGCCGAAATTCTGCAGCAGCGTGCGCACGATCTCGCGCGGCATGTCGTGGGCGATCTCCAGGCGCACCGCCGGCCGGTAGCCGCGGTCGACCAGTTCGTCGCGCAGCGCCAGCGCCAGGTTCTCCACTTCCTCCTCGTCCACCACCAGCTCGGAGTTGCGGGTGACACGGAACTGGTAGGCACCCTGGACTTCCATGCCCGGGAACAGCTCATCGACGAAGGTCGACAGCACCGAGGACAGGAACACGAAGTTCTGCGATCCGCCGAGCTTCTCCGGCAGCTGGATGATGCGCGGCAGCGAGCGCGGCGCACGCACGATCGCCAGGTGGCCGGCGCGGCCGAACGCATCGGTGCCCTTCAGCACCACCACGATGTTCAGCGACTTGTTGAGGATCTTCGGGAACGGGTGCACCGGGTCCAGGCCCAGCGGCGACAGCACCGGCATGATCTCGTTGCGGAAGTAGGCGCGCAGCCAGCGCCTCTGGCGGTCGGTCCAGGAATGGCGACCGAGCACGCCGATGCCGGCCTCCATCAGCGCCGGGCGCAGCGTCTCGTTCCAGCAGCGGTACTGCTGGTCCACCAGCTCCGCAGCGCGGTCATGGATGGCGTTGAGGATGGCCTGCGGGCTCATGCCGTCCGGCGCCGGCGGCAGGCCGAATTCCTGCGCGTGGCGCACGGCGGCGGCACGGATCTCGAAGAACTCGTCGAGGTTGGTGCAGGAAATGCACATGAAGCGCAGGCGCTCCAGCAGCGGCACCTGCGGGTCCATGGCCTGCGCCAGCACGCGGAAGTTGAAATCCAGCTGCGACAGCTCGCGGTTGATGTACAGCGACGGGTCGCGCAACGGATCGTTGTCCGGGCTCACGGGGAGGGGGAGGGATCCGAGGCTGCTCATGGCGTCATTCTTCGATGGAGGTCAGGGGGGCGGACTCGCGCGGGCGCACGTGGTCGGCATCGAAATGGCAGGAGAACACCGAGCCCTTGCCGACTTCGCTTTCAATCTCCAGCCGTGCGTGGTGCAGGCCGAGGATGTGCTTGACGATGGACAGGCCCAGCCCGGTGCCGCCGCTCTCGCGCGAGCGGCTGCTGGACACACGGTAGAAACGTTCGGTCAGGCGCGGCAGGTGGGTGGCGGGAATGCCGTAGCCGGAATCGCGCACCGCCAGCACGGCGCCGTCGCCTTCGCGGCGGAACTCCACCGCAATGCGGCCCCCGGCCGGGGTATAGCGCACCGCGTTGGTGACCAGGTTGGAGAAGGCACTGTGCAGTTCCTTGTTCGAACCCTGCAGGTCGACACCGGCCAGATCATCGATGCTGATCTGGTGGCGGCCCTGGCTGTGCGCCTCGGCCTCGCGGCGCAGGGTCGCCAGCATCGGCTGCATGGCCACGGTCTCTTCCTCGCTGTGCTCCTGCGATTCCAGCCGCGACAGGGTCAGCAGGTCTTCCACCAGCTGGGCCATGCGCTGGCTCTGCTTGCGCATTTCTTCCAGCATCGGGCCGGTGCCGGGGAAGTCCTCCGGATCCATCATGTCCAGGTAGCCGTGGACCACGGTGAGCGGCGTGCGCAGCTCGTGTGAAACATTGGCCACGAAGTCGCGGCGCACCTGTTCCAGGCGCAGCAACTTGCTGACGTCGCGGGCGATCAGCAGCCAGTAATCCGACGAATAGGGAATCAGGCGCAGGTTCAGGCGGATCGCCGGATCGACCGGCGAGGGCACGTCCAGGATCGGTTCGGCATTGCGGCCACCGGCCAGCCAGTGGGCCAGCGGCATCGGTTGCAAGCGTTCGACCAGGGCCTCGCCAAGGTCGCCGGGATGGTGCAGGCCGAGCAGGGCGGTGGCCGCTTCGTTGAACCACTGCACGCGCTGGCTGTTGCGGTCCAGCACCACCACTGCGTCGGGCAATGCGGCGGCGGCGGCGCGGTAGCTGCGCAGCATGTCCAGCAGGCGGCGCTTGCGCACGCGCATTTCCACCTGGTTGCGATACAGCAGGCGGTCCAGTTCGTTCCAGACGCCGGTGCCTTCTTCGGCGGTGTCCCAGCGCTGGCGCGCGGTCAGCCGCCGCAGCACGCTGCGCAGTCGCCAGTAATGCCAGGCCAGGGTAGCCAGCGCGCCCAGTGCGATGCACAACCACAGATGGCCCGTGAACCACCCCACCAGTCCGGCGAACAGCAGTACCGCGGCAACGGTGGCCAGGGTCTTCAACCAGGCAGAGCGGATGTGGCGGGGCATTGCGGTCTCGTCGTTGAGGTGCGGCGGTTCACTGGAGTGAACCAAGGGTTATAGCAGAGTTGCCGGCACCGGCACCCGCAGGTGCGCGGTGCCGGCACGACGAGACTCAGGTGGCAGTGGAGAACCGGTAGCCGGCGCCGCGCACGGTCTGCACCATGTTCTCGGCGTTGAACGGTTCCAGCGTCTTGCGCAGGCGGCGGATATGCACGTCGATGGTGCGCTCCTCCACGTACACGCTGCCACCCCATACATGGTCCAGCAGCTGCGCGCGGGTGTAGACGCGCTCCGGATGGGTCATGAAGAAGTGCAGCAGGCGGTATTCGGTCGGGCCGATCGGCACCGGCTGGTCGTTGGCGAACACGCGATGGGCGGCGCCGTCGATGCGGATCGGGCCGACTGCCACGCTGCCGTCCTCGTCGTCCTCGCGGGCACGGCGCATCACCGCACGGGTGCGCGCCAGCAGTTCGCGCGCCGAGAACGGCTTGACCACGTAGTCGTCGACGCCGGCTTCCAGGCCACCGACGCGGTCGTTCTCTTCGCCGCGGGCGGTCAGCATGATGATCGGCACTTCGCGGGTCAGCGTTTCCTTGCGCCAGCGACGGGCCAGGTCCAGGCCGCTGGTGCCGGGCAGCATCCAGTCCAGCAGGATCAGGTCCGGAACGCGGTCGGCGATCGCGGTCTGGGCCTCCCGGGCATCGCCGGCGTGGACCGGTTCGTAATCGCCCTTGCGAAGGGCGAAGGCGACCATTTCACGGATCGCGGGCTCGTCATCGACGATCAGGATGCGTTTCTGCACGAGGACACCGTAGGGCTCGGTTACTGGAGTGGTGTCAGTAGACTACGGTTTGATGACATGTTTGTGACTGCCCGGCCGGAACCGGCCTGGATTGCCATCGGCCGGTCATGCAGCGCTCAGCGCCGGTCCAGGTCCGGGTCCTGCACGCCCTGGCGACGCAGCTCCAGCACGGTCGGGGTGATCGCTTCGATGCGGGCATCGATCCGCGCGCGGCCAATGTAATCCAGCGCCGGGTTGCGCTTGAGCGCCTGCAGCTGCAGCAGCGCCTGTTCCGGCCGACCGCTGAGGAAGGCCGCCTCGGCATAGGCCTCGCTGGCACGCACGCTGTCGCCGGCCAGCTCGCTGGCGCGGGCAAAGCGCTGCTGGAAGACCGGATCGTTACCGCTTTGCGACAACAGGGGGCGCAGCATCGCCTGCGCGCGCTGGCCGGCCTCGCGGTTGCCCTGTTCGTTCAGGATCTCGGCATAGGTCAGCGCCACCGGGCGGCTGTTGGGGTGTTCGCGCAGCAGCTGCTCGAAGCGGCTGTTGGCCTGGGCCGCCTGGCCTGCCCGCGATTCCGCTTCGCCCAGGCCCAGCGCCAGCCACAGGTTGCCGGGATGGGTCTGGAGCAGGCCGGCCAGGGTCTGCCGGGCCTGGCCGGCGCCGGCACGGCCACCGCGCATGACCGCCAGCGCCTGGCCATAGCGCTGCGCATCGTTGAGACCGTCCTTCTGCCGCTTGGCCAGGTCGGCATACTCGCGTTCCAGCTCGGGGGTGGAATCCGCGCTGAGCACGCGCAGGCGCTCACGTGCCCAGTCGAAGTCGCCGCTGGCGCCACGGTTGAGCTGGCCGATCGGGAGGCGCAGCACACTGCTGGGCAGCAGCGGGTTGTTGCCGCGCAGCAGCGGCTCGCCCAGGCTGGGATCGGCCGGGTCCACCCGCTCCTTGCGCTCGCCGGTGGGGGTGCTGGTGGTCAGCAGCACCGTATCCTTCTTCATCTGCTCGGCGCGGGCCTTGGCTTCGCTGATGCGGGTGATGTTGACCGGGTGGGTGCGCAGGAACTCGGGCACGCTGTAGCCCCCTTCGTTGCCACGCATGGCCGCCGACATCCGTTCGAAGAAGCCGGCCATGGCATCCACGTCGTAGCCGCTGCGTGACAGGGTGCGGATGCCGAGGCGGTCGGCCTCGGACTCGTTGGAGCGGGTGTAGTTGATCTGCCGTTGCTGCATCAGGCCCATGCCCGAGCTGATCGCGGCCATCGTCGCGTTGCCGGACGACGTGCTGTTGCTGGCCTGGGCGGCCACCACCGCTGCCAGCATGCCCAGCAGGATCGGGATCTGGTCACGCTGGGCGCGCTCGACGCCGCGCAGCACATGCTGCTGGGTGACGTGGGCGATTTCGTGGGACAGCACCGCAGCGACCTCGTCCTCGCGCTCGGCGGTCAGCACCAGGCCGGCATTGACCCCGATGTAGCCGCCCAGCGTGGCGAACGCGTTGATCTGGCGGTCGTTCATCACGAAGAAGGTGTACGGCTGCCGCGGCTGGTCACTGTTGGAGCCGAGCCGGGTGCCCATGGTCTGCAGCCAGTCGTTGACCAGCGGATCTTCCAGCAGGTAGCCGTAGTTGCGCAGCTCGCGCAGCATCATCGCGCCGTACTCGGCCTGGCGGGCCGGGGTCAGCAGCTCGCCGGCCGAGGAGCCGATGTCGGGCAGCTTCTCCTGGGCCTGGGCCAGCGGCATGGCCAGGGCCAGGGTGACGGCGGTAGTCAGCAGCAGGGCTCGCAAGCAGGAGTTCCTCGGGCGGGGCGCGCCAAGCGTGGCAGGGCGGGGGGCAACCATTCGTTAATCCACAGTGTTGCGGCCGTGGCGTGGAAATTCCAGCGCACCGGTACCATATGTAGACCGTCGATCCATCGTGGAGTTTCCCGTGACAGCCCAGACCGCCGGCGGTGCCCCCGCCATCACCATCTATTCCACCGCCGTCTGCCCGTACTGCGTGGCCGCCAAGAACTTCCTGAAGAGCAAGGGCCAGCAGTGGACCGAGGTCCGCATCGACCTGGACCCGGCCGAGCGCGAGAAGATGATGGCGCTGACCCGCCGCACCAGCGTGCCGCAGATCTTCGTCGGCGACGTCCATGTCGGCGGCTACGACGACATGATGGCCCTGCACCGTGAAGGCAAGCTCGAGCCGCTGCTGGCCGGGCAGGGCCAGGCATGAGCGCGGCCGACGACGGCAGCAAGGACCGCATCGCCGAGTTCACCGAGTTCCGCAAGCGCATGAACGAGCGGATCCTGGGTGAGCCGAACCAGGTGGTGCGCCGCTTCTTCGCGCTGGACACGCAGACCTACCAGGCCGGCGCGCTGGACGTGAAGACCAAGGAGCTGCTGGGCCTGGTGGCCTCGATGGTGCTGCGCTGCGACGACTGCATCAGCTATCACGTGGCCCAGTGCAAGGACGCCGGCGTGACCCGCGAGGAGTTCTTCGAGACCTTCTCGGTCGGCCTGGTGGTGGGCGGATCGATCGTGATCCCGCACCTGCGCCGCGCGGTCGACTTCCTCGACCAGCTTGAAGGTGGCGCCGCCGCCCCGGCAGCGCACGAGCACTGAGGGGCGTGCCGGCCGCTGGCCGGTATTCCCTGAATCCGGCATGGCCGGGGTTGCCGGCCAGCGGCCGGCACTACCGCACCCGCGAGGGGCCTTCCCACGATCCAACAGCCCAGGAGCCCCCTTGTTGTTCAAGGGGGCGCGCCGACAGGCGCGGGGATAAGGCGGAATGCGCGGGCAATTCTGCCTGGGCCGGGCACTGGGACCATGGTCTATTTGGGACCTCGGCCCCGGCTCAGGCATAATTGCCGGTGAAACTTCCTTTGCGCCGGCGTTTCCGGGCACGTCCGGACGGCGTTTTTCCCCCTGTTCGGAACATCGATCAATGACGCAGAAAATTACGGTCATCCGCGGCGACGGCATTGGCCCGGAAATCATGGACGCCACCCTGTTCGTGCTCGACCAGCTCAAGACTGGCCTGGAGTACGAAGACGCCGACGCCGGCCTGGTGGCCCTGGAAAAGCACGGCGACCTGATGCCGGCAGTGACCCTGGAATCGATCGCGCGCAACAAGGTCGCGCTGAAGAGCCCGCTGACCACCCCGGTCGGTGGTGGCTTCACCTCGATCAACGTCAGCCTGCGCCGCCACTTCGACCTGTACGCCAACGTGCGTCCGGCCCACACCTTCCCGAACACCAAGTCGCGTTTCGACAACGTCGACCTGATCACCGTCCGTGAGAACACCGAAGGTGCCTACCTGGCCGAAGGCCAGGAAGTGTCGGCCGACGGCGAAACCGCCTTCTCCGGCACCCGCATCACCCGCAAGGGCTCCGAGCGCATCGTGCGCTACGCCTTCGAGCTGGCCAAGAGCACTGGTCGCAAGAAGGTCACTGCCGTGCACAAGGCCAACATCATCAAGTCGACCTCGGGCCTGTTCCTGAACGTCGCCCGTGAAGTCGCCGCACAGTACCCGGAGATCGAGTTCCAGGAAATGATCGTCGACAACTGCTGCATGCAGCTGGTGATGCGTCCGGAACAGTTCGATGTGATCGTCACCACCAACCTGTTCGGCGACATCATCTCCGACCTGTGCGCCGGTCTCGTCGGCGGCCTGGGCCTGGCCCCGGGTGCCAACATCGGCAAGGACGCGGCGATCTTCGAAGCCGTGCACGGCACCGCGCCGGACATCGCCGGCCAGGGCAAGGCCAATCCGTGCGCGCTGCTGCTGGCAGCCGCGCAGATGCTGGACCATGTCGGCCAGCCGGAAAACGCCGAGCGCCTGCGCAAGGCCATCGTGGCGACCATGGAAGCCAAGGATTCGCTGACCGGCGACCTGGGCGGCACCGGCACCACCATGAGCTTTGCCCAGGCCATCGCCAGCCGCCTGTAAGCGGCCGGCCGACCTCGGTTGGATCCACAGCGGGGCGCCTTCGGGCGCCCCGTTGCGTTGTGGGCCGGCCCGGTAGATCCACGCCGTGCGTGGAATGACGGGGCCTTGGTCCGCAGCCACCCATGGGGTGGCTCTACATGGAAATTGTCTGTGCGTACATTGCACGGATCATGTGCCGCTACGCGGCTGGTTCGTGCGTCATGCGCTCCGCATCCTGTGCCCACTTCCCAACGCACTGGAGCTCGAACATGAACCTCACCGCCTTCGGCCTGGCCAGCCTGATCGGCATGGCCACCACCGCCCCGGTCGCCGCCGCCGAGCCGGCCCATCCCACCATCCGCCACATGGCTGGCGCGCCGGTCGCGACCTCGCTGGATGCGGCAAAGACCGCCGTGCTGGTCATCGACTTCCAGAATGAGTACTTCGATGCCACGGCCGCACCGGGCTTTGCCGGTGGCCGCATGGTCATTCCCGATGGCGTGGCCGCGCTGCGGCAGGCGAAGCGGGTGGTCGAATTCGCCGATGCTCATGGCATCCGCGTGATCCATGTGCAGCACGTGCTGCCGGCGGGTGCGCCGCTGTTCGCACAGGGCAGCGTCAATGCTGCCTTCCATCGCGACCTGCAGCCGCGCCAGGGCGAGACCGTGGTGCAGAAGGACAATGTCAGCGTGTTCGCCGGCGCGTCCTCCACCGTGCTCGACCCGCTGCTGAAGAACGCCGGCATCGACACCCTGATCGTCATCGGCCTGCAGACCCATGCCTGCGTGGCTGGTGCCGCGCGCGACGCGGCGGCCGCACCCCGTGGTTACCGGGTGATCGTCTCGTCCGATGCCAGCGCCAGCCGTGACCTGGACCTGGCTGGCGGCCGGCGCATCGGCCATCGCACGCTGCATGAAGCCGCTCTGGCCCAGATCGAGGACGCCTTCGGCGATGTCATGACGACTGACGCGATCCTGGCACTGCCGGTGCGCAAGGCCGGCGACGGCGCTTGATAAGCTGGCGGGGCCCGCATGCCGCGGGCTCTGCCACGTGGAGCTGCCCGCCGATGGATCACTTCGCTGCCCTGCGTGCACTGCGCGCCATCGTCGATGCGGGCAGCTTCACCGCGGCAGCCGAGCGCCTCGGTACCACCCACTCGGCGATGTCGCGGCAACTGCGGCAGCTGGAAGAACACCTGCAGGTGCGCCTGCTCGATCGCAACAGCCGCCGGCTGTCGTTGACCGAGGCCGGGCGCGACTACTACCGTGAGGCGGCAACGCTGCTGGACCGCCTGCAGGAAGCCGACGACCGTGCCCGTGCCGGGCAGGCGCAGCCCAGTGGAAGCGTGCGGATCAGCGTGCCGCAGGTGGTGGCCAGCCAGGAGCTGCCGCACTGGCTGCCGTCATTCCTGCAGCGTTACCCCCAGGTCACGCTGGACCTGTCGGCCGATGACCAGCTGGTCGATGTGGTCGGTGGTGGTTTCGACCTGGCCCTGCGCATCGCGGCTTCACTGCCGGACAGCCAGCTGGTCGCGCGCGAGCTGGCCAGCTGCCCGCGCATCCTGGTCGCCGCACCGGCCTACCTGGTACACCACGGACTGCCGCGGCAGGCAGCGGACCTGGCTCATCACACGCTGCTGGGTTTCAGTCCCACGCCAGCACTGCCGCCCTGGCAGTTGCAGGGGCCGCGCGGCGCAACCGCGAGCATCGAAGCCGGGCAGCGCCTGCGCGTGGATGCCACGCCCGCACTGTACGCCGCCGCGCTGGCCGGCATGGGCATCAGCCTGTTCACCGCCTTCACCGTGCAGGAGGATCTGCGCGCCGGTCGTTTGATCCGCGTGCTGCCGGCCTGGCATGCGGGCCAGCGACGCTACTTCGCGCTGTACCCGCATGCACGTGCACTGGCGCCCAAGGTGCGTGCGCTGGTCGAGCATCTCGCGGCGCACTACGCTGCACAGGTGAGCGCGGCAGGGTAGTCGCGCGGTTGCAGCCGGGGTGATGATGGAGTCGGTGTATCTGCTGGTCGCGCTTGGCGCGATCGTCGCCGGATTCGTACAGGGCCTGTCCGGTTTCGCCTTCGGGATGGTAGCGATGTCGTTCTGGGCATGGGGGCTGGAGCCGCGACTGGCCGCTGCGCTGTCGGTGTTCGGCGCGCTGGTCGGTCAGCTGGTGGCCGTGTTCACCGTGCGGCGTGGCTTCAACCTGCGCCTGCTGCTGCCGTTCGTGCTGGGCGGCCTGGCGGGCATTCCGCTCGGCGTGATGGTACTGCCACACCTGGACATGGACTGGTTCAAGGCGCTGCTGGGCGGCTTCCTTGCGCTGTGGTGCCCGGTGATGCTGATGGCGCGATCATTGCCGCCGATCCGCGTGGGTGGTCGCATCGGTGACGCGATCGCCGGCATGGCAGGTGGGGTGCTCAGCGGCATCGGCGGTTTCGCCGGACCGGTGCCGACGCTGTGGAGCACGCTGCGTGGCTTCGGCAAGGACGAGCAGCGCGCGGTCATCCAGAACTTCAACCTGGCGATGCTGGCAGTGACCATGGCCACCTATGTCGGCAGCGGCCTGGTGAGCCGGCAGATGCTGCCGTACTTCGCCATCGTGGCGCCGGCGATGCTGGTGCCGACCCTGCTGGGTGCGCGCGTCTACATCGGCATCAGCGAGGCGCGCTTCCGGCAGATCGTACTGAGCCTGTTGACCGCGTCGGGCATCGCATTGCTGGCGTCGTCGATGCCGGTGCTGCTGGCGCGGCCGTAACCGGTTGAACGTCAGGTCGGGCGGAACATGCGGAAGCGCTGTCCGGCGCCGATGCGGAAGTAGTCGGCAGGCCCGCCGCCGCGCAGGATCGGGGCCGCCGCAGCGGTGTCGTAGATGCCATCGACCAGCAGCCGTTCATCGATATGCACCGTCACCACTTCGCCCAGCACCAGCCAGCCGTTGGTGTCCTGGCCGGCGGCATCGCGCAGGCGGACGATCTGCGTGCAGCGGCATTCCATGCTTACCGGGCTCTGTGCCACGCGGGGCGGTGTGACCTGCGTTGAGGCCAGTGGCGTCAGGCCGGCAAGGACGAACTCGTCGACATCCGGCGCGACCGCACGGCAGCTTTCGTTCATCGCCTCGGCCAGGTCGAAGGTGGCCAGGTTCCACACGAATTCACCGGTGGCTTCAATGTTGCGCAGCGAGTCTTTGCGGCCCTGGCTGGAGAAGCCGATGATCGGCGGGGTGTAGTTGAAGGCGTTGAAGAAGCTGTAGGGCGCCAGGTTCAACGTGCCCTGTGCGTCGCGGCTGGAAATCCAGCCGATCGGGCGCGGGCCGATGATGGCGTTGAACGGGTCATGCGGCAGACGGTGGCCCTCTGCCGGGCGGTAGCTGTGGAAGGTGTCGGGCATGGGGGCAGGGGACGTGTGGGCTTGCTCGACTCTACAAAAAAGCCGCGACCCTTGCGGATCGCGGCTTGTCTCTCTCGGCGTGGCTGGACTCAGCGCTGCTGGATCTTCGACAGCAGGCGCAGGAACTCCACATACAGCCAGACCAGGGTCACCATCAGGCCGAATGCGCCATACCACTCCATGTACTTCGGCGCGCGCTGGGCCACGCCGGTTACGATGAAGTCGAAATCCAGCACCAGGTTCAGCGCCGCCACGACCACAACGAACAGGCTGAAGGCGATGCCCAACCAGCTGGAGTCGTGGATCACCGGCACGTTGATGTTGAAGAAGCCCAGCACGAACGAGGCCAGGTAGAGCAGGGCGATGCCGCCGGTGGCGGCGACCACGCCCAACTTGAAGTTCTCGGTGGCCTTGATCACGCCGCTGCGGTACGCGAACAGCAGCGCAAACAGGGTGCCGAAGGTCAGCAGCACGGCCTGGAACACGATGCCCGGGAACTTGGCGTTGAACAGGGCCGAGATGGCGCCGAGGAACACGCCTTCCACCAGCGCATACATCGGCGCGGTGACCGGCGACCATTCCTTCTTGAAGATGGTGATCAGCGCCAGCACCAGGCCGCCGATGGCGCCGCCCATGGCATACAACCTGGCTCCGGCCATGACCTGGCCGTAGTCGTCGATGGTCTGGTTCCAGGCGAAAGCGGCCGTCAGCACGGTCAACAGCAGCAGGAAACCGGTCTTGTTGACGGTGCCGTTGAGGGTCATTGCCTGGTCGGGGCTGGTCACCACCGAACCGCTGGCGAGGTCGAGGAAGGTCGACTCGGAAAGAGCCGGGTTGCCGCTGCGCATGCGTGTTCTCCGTGCGAATGAGGGTCAGGACGGCCATCCGGCCGATGGGCGTGAGCATAGCCGATGACTGCTTTCGGCGTTGTGGCAGGCCGTGGAACTGCGCATCCTTCGTTGACAGTTCCCAACGCGCTTGGCGACAATGACCAACTCCCCGGGCCTGACCCGAGGGGATTGCAAGACCGGGGTATAGCGCAGTCTGGTAGCGCGCCTGCTTTGGGAGCAGGATGTCGGGGGTTCGAATCCCTCTACCCCGACCAATCCCACGTCACGTCGGATTGGACACCGTTCCGGTTCGGGCGCCCGTAGCTCAACTGGATAGAGCACCGGCCTTCTAAGCCGGCGGTTACAGGTTCGATTCCTGTCGGGCGCGCCATTGGCGGGACAGCGGGATCGCATCGGCGGATGTGAAGAAGTGCTTGCAAAAGCGTAAAGACTCCACCAGAATATCGGACTCGCTTCGGCGGACCGGAACTTCGGTGACAGTCTCCAGGCAAGGTTTCAAGGTTCCAGTGCTGGCGGTATCGGCGGTGGAGCGAAAGTTTCAGTGGTGGCTGTAGCTCAGTTGGTTAGAGTACCGGATTGTGATTCCGGTGGTCGGGGGTTCGAATCCCCTCAGCCACCCCACTGATTCAACCGCATCGGCGCAGCCGAAACGGTATTGCAATAAACAGAAAGCACGTTACAATGTGCGTCTGAGTTTCACGGGCCGTTAGCTCAGTTGGTAGAGCAGTTGACTCTTAATCAATAGGTCCAAGGTTCGAATCCTTGACGGCCCACCAAGACGGAAGCCACCTGGTACGCCAGGTGGCTTTTTTCTTATAGGTGTGACCCTTTCGTTTCAATGGGCCACACGTTGCAGGGCCCCGCCTGGCGTGGATCTGCAACGCATCGGGATCGCAGTGCTGGTTTCAACGATGTTGAAGAAAGTGCTTGCACCCACCGAGCGGATCGGGTCATAATTCGCGCCCCGATTTCGGGCTGTTAGCTCAGTTGGTAGAGCAGTTGACTCTTAATCAATAGGTCCAAGGTTCGAATCCTTGACAGCCCACCAGACGAAAGCCACTTGGTCATCCAGGTGGCTTTTTTCTTGCCCGCACGCCGGTTGCGCTTCATCCACGCATGGCGTGGATCCACTGAAGCAGTGCTGAAATCAGGGGCATACGCGTCATCAGTGCTTTCAATGCTGTGCACTGCTTCTCACCGCATGGCGCCCTGCATCGCACCCAATAGATCTTCCGCGCCGATGGCGCATGCAGGAAGGAAGATGTTGATGGCTGAGATCACTCGATTGCACGGCACGGTGTGGGTTCCCTTCGCGTTGATGGCACTGGCGGCCTGCACGCCGGGCAATGATCCCGCGCAGGCTGTCGAGCGTGATGCGGGCGCAGAGCGCATTCCGGCGCGCCAGATCGACGACGCCATGCAGTTGCGGCCGGCCCGGCCCGCGGAGGGGGAGGTCCTGCCCGGCGCGGTGGACGTACAGCGCAATGCGGACGGTTCGGTGGATGTGCGCAGGGCTGCGCCGGCGTCGGTGGCCCTGCGTCGCACCGACGATGGGGGCGTGGAGGTCCGGAAGGTGGATGCGGCCGTCGACCCGGGCTCAGGCGCCGCGCCGGCCCGCACGGTACCGCAGCAGTAGGCTGCGGCCAGCCCGGCTGGTCGCGCACCCGCCGGGCTGGCCGCGATGCAGCGATGGCGCGGAGCGTAGTGGATTCAGCTTTGTGCAGGCCTTCCGATTCCAGTCGCCGCCTGCGACAATGAACACCTGCGCCGGCCACGCGAAAGTGGCGGAATTGGTAGACGCCCTGGATTTAGGTTCCAGTGCCGCAAGGCGTGGGGGTTCGAGTCCCCCCTTTCGCACCAGTGCCGGCCTGTCCCCGCCCTGATCGGGCCATCGGCGCCCCCTTGACCGGCACGCGCTGGCAGTGCAGGCCGAATTGGGCGAAACTAAAGGGCTGCGGCAAGCAGGCGCGTCCCAGACGTCGTGTCCTAACAACCGTTTCATCCCAATCATCGAGCCGGGGGCCTGGGCCACCGGTGGCAGGAGTCAACATGCAAGCTTCGATCGAATCCACCGGCAACCTGGAACGCCGCCTGAGCTTCTCGCTGCCGGAAGAGCGTCTGCAGAGCCACATCGCCGGCCGCCTGGGCGAAATCGCCCGTACCACCCGCATCAAGGGGTTCCGTCCGGGCAAGGTGCCGGCCAAGGTGATCGAGCAGCGATTCGGCGCGCAGGTCCGTGGCGAGGCGCTGGACGGCCTGCTGCGCGAGACCTTCGACGCGGCCGTGCGCGAGCACGACCTGCGCGTCGTCGGCAGCCCGCGCATCGACAAGGGCGACGAGGGTGAGTTCTCCTTCGTGGCCACCGTGGAAGTGGTGCCGGACTTCGGCGACATCGACGTCAGCAAGCTGACCGTCGTGCGCCACACCGCCGAGATCACCGACGCCGACATCGACCAGATGATCGAGAACCTGCAGAACCAGCGTCGCACCTGGGCCCCGGTCAGCCGTGGCGCGCAGGACGGCGACCTGGTCGCGGTGGAAACCTGGTCGCAGGCCGGCGAAGAGCGCCTGCCGGCCGAGGGCACCGAGAAGGGTTCGATCGTGCTCGGCCAGGGCATGATGTTCGACACCATCGAAAAGGGCCTGGTCGGCCTGGCCAAGGGCGAAGAGAAGACCCTGGACGTCGAGTTCCCGGCTGACTGGCGCGTGCCGGTGCTGGCCGGCAAGACCGTGCAGGTCACCGTCAAGGTTGCCGAAGTGTCCGAGCCGGTCGTGCCGGCGGTCGACGAAGCCTTCATCAAGAGCTTCGGCGTGAAGGGTGGCGACGTCGAGCAGTTCCGCGGCGACATCCGCGCCAACCTGGAGCGTGAGCTGAAGGGCGCGCTGATGAACCGCCTGCGCCGCGAAGTGGGCGAGCAGCTGATCGCGGCCTACTCGTCGGTGGAAATGCCGCCGCGCCTGGTCGAGAACGAAGCCCGCGCCATGCTGGCCCAGCAGGTCGAGCAGCTGCGCCGCAACGGCCAGAACGTCGGCGAGATCCCGGCCGATGCCCACGAAGGCTTCAAGGACGCCGCCGCCAAGCGCGTGCTGGTCGGCCTGCTGGTCGGTGAAGTGGCCCGCATCAACGACCTGCGCCTGGAAGCCAAGCGCCTGAACGAAACGATGCGTCTGATCGCCTCGACCTACGAAGAGCCGGAGCAGGTCATTGAGATGTACCGTAACGACCCCCAGCTGATGTCTGGCCTGCAGAACCGTGTGATGGAAGAGC
Source organism: Stenotrophomonas sp. YJH_SMC_73 (assembly GCF_059370155.1). NCBI lineage: Bacteria > Pseudomonadati > Pseudomonadota > Gammaproteobacteria > Lysobacterales > Lysobacteraceae > Stenotrophomonas > Stenotrophomonas sp. YJH_SMC_73. The sequence goes on from NZ_JCAFTJ010000005.1 coordinate 80,142, forward strand.
AGGTGATCGACTGGATCGCCGAGCGTGCCCAGCACACCGAAGAGAAGCTGTCGTTCCAGGACGCGATCCGCCAGTAAGCCGGCGGATCACCGGATGCCCCGCGCCTTTGCCGGCGCGGGGTTGTTGCCCCCCAAGATAGGTACCTCACGTAATGGACAACCGAACCAAAGCCCTGAACCTGGTTCCGATGGTGGTCGAGCAGACCAGCCGCGGCGAGCGTGCCTACGACATCTATTCGCGCCTGTTGAAGGAGCGCCTGATCTTCCTCGTGGGCCCGATCGACGATCACATGGCCAACGTGGTGGTGGCGCAGTTGCTGTTCCTGGAATCGGAGAACCCGGAAAAGGACATCAACATCTACATCAACTCGCCGGGTGGCGTGGTCACCGCCGGCATGGCGATCTACGACACCATGCAGTACATCAAGCCGAATGTGAGCACCACCTGCATCGGCCAGGCCGCCTCGATGGGCGCCCTGCTGCTGGCCGCGGGCGAAGCCGGCAAGCGCTATGCGCTGCCGAACTCGCGCGTGATGATCCACCAGCCGCTGGGCGGCTACCAGGGCCAGGCCACCGACATCGACATCCACGCGCGTGAGATCCTGACCCTGCGTTCGCGCCTGAACGAGATCCTGGCCAAGCACACCGGCCAGTCGCTGGAGACGATCGCCCGCGACACCGAGCGCGACAACTTCAAGAGCGCCTTCGAGGCGCAGGCCTACGGTCTGGTCGACCAGGTCCTGGAGCGTCGTCCGGATGAGTCGATCCAGGCCGGTTGACCGGCCTTCACGGGGCCAGGGAGGCCCCGTTCCTGCAGGGTCGGGCGGGACTGGTGTCCCCTCGGCCCTGTGCTATTCTCGAATCGAACCCCCGTTCAGCGGGTGGGGTAACTGGGTAAGCGAAGCATGAGCGAAGACCGCCAAGGTCGTTCCACGGACACCGGCAAGATCCTCTACTGCTCTTTCTGCGGCAAGAGCCAGCATGAAGTGCGCAAGCTGATTGCGGGTCCGAGCGTATTCATCTGCGATGAGTGCGTGGAGCTGTGCAACGACATCATCCGTGAGGAACTTGAGGAAAAGGCGCAGTCGGCGCGCAGTTCGCTGCCCAAGCCGCGCGAGATCCTCGAGGTCCTGGACCAGTACGTGATCGGCCAGAACCGCGCCAAGCGCACCTTGGCCGTGGCCGTGTACAACCACTACAAGCGCATCGAGAGCCGGCAGAAGAACGACGACGTCGAACTGGCGAAGTCGAACATCCTGCTGGTCGGCCCGACCGGTTCGGGCAAGACGCTGCTGGCCGAAACCCTGGCCCGCCTGCTCAACGTGCCGTTCACCATGGCCGACGCCACCACGCTGACCGAAGCCGGTTACGTGGGCGAGGACGTGGAGAACATCATCCAGAAGCTGCTGCAGAAGTGCGACTACGACGTCGAGAAGGCACAGCAGGGCATCGTCTACATCGATGAAATCGACAAGATCTCGCGCAAGAGCGAGAACCCGTCGATCACCCGCGATGTGTCCGGCGAAGGCGTGCAGCAGGCCCTGCTGAAGCTGATCGAAGGCACCGTGGCCAGCGTTCCGCCGCAGGGCGGGCGCAAGCATCCGCAGCAGGAATTCCTGCAGGTGGACACCAAGAACATCCTGTTCATCTGCGGCGGCGCGTTCGCCGGGCTGGACAAGGTGATCCAGGCCCGTTCCACCGACGTCGGCAGCATCGGCTTCGGCGCCAAGGTGAAGAGCAGCGAGCGCAAGCAGGAAGTGGGCAAGGTGCTGGCCGAAGTCGAGCCGGAAGACCTGATCAAGTTCGGCCTGATTCCGGAGTTCGTCGGCCGCCTGCCGGTGGTGGCGACCCTGGAGGAGCTGGACGAGCCGGCCCTGATCAAGATCCTGACCGAGCCGAAGAACGCCATCACCAAGCAGTTCAAGAAGCTGTTCGAGATGGAGAACGTCGAGCTGGAGTTCCGTCCGGACGCGTTGTCGGCCATCGCCAGGAAGGCGCTCAAGCGCAAAACCGGTGCCCGTGGCCTGCGCACCATCGTCGAATCGGTCCTGCTGGACACCATGTACGACCTGCCGTCGCAGGAAAACGTCAGCAAGGTGGTGGTGGACGAATCGGTGATCGAGCACAAGTCCGAGCCGTACCTGATCTACCAGACCCCGGCGGTCCCTGAACAGAAGGCCGCAGGCGCCGAGTGATCCTTCCAGGTTGTTGATTGGAAAGGATTTTCAAGGAATGCCTTGCATCTGAAAGCCGATGGCCCCATAACGGGGCCATCGGCTTTTTTTGTCTCCGGAAGATGCCCTCCCGGAGGCGGTTTTCCCCCTTCCCTGGAGCCCCCATGGCCCGTTCCCCAAGTGAAACCCTCGACCTGCCGGTCCTGCCGCTGCGCGACGTAGTGGTGTTCCCGCACATGGTCATTCCGCTGTTCGTCGGCCGTGACAAGTCCATGCACGCGCTCGAACAGGCAATGGAGGCGGACAAGCGCATCCTGCTGCTGGCGCAGAAGTCGGCCGAAACCGACGACCCGCATGCGGCCGACCTCTACCAGGTCGGTACGCTGGCGCAGGTGCTGCAGCTGCTGAAGCTGCCCGACGGCACCATCAAGGTGCTGGTCGAAGGCCTGTCGCGCGTGCAGGTCACCCACGTTGACGAGCGCAACGGCTCGCTGCACGGCCAGGCCGTGGAGATCGACGCCAGCGACGAGCGCGAAGCGCGCGAGGTCGAGGCGATCGCCCGCTCGCTGATGTCGCTGTTCGAGCAGTACGTGAAGACCAACCGCAAGCTGCCGCCGGAACTGCTGCAGACGCTGTCGGGCATCGATGAGCCGGCGCGCCTGGCCGACACCATCGCCGCGCACATCAGCGTGCGCCTGGCCGACAAGCAGCGCCTGCTGGAAACGCTGGCCGTCGGTGACCGCCTGGAGATGCTGGTCGGCCTGGTCGACGGCGAGATCGACGTGCAGCAGATGGAGAAGCGCATCCGCGGCCGCGTGAAGTCGCAGATGGAGAAGAGCCAGCGCGAGTACTACCTCAACGAACAGATGAAGGCCATCCAGAAGGAACTGGGTGACCTGGACGATGCGCCTGGCGAGCTGGAAGAGCTGGCGCGCAAGATCGCCGAGGCCGGCATGCCGAAGGCCGTTGAGGCCAAGGCGCGCAACGAGCTGAACAAGCTCAAGCAGATGTCGCCGATGTCGGCCGAAGCGGCGGTCGTGCGCAACTACCTGGAGTGGTTGCTGGGCGTGCCGTGGAAGAAGCGCAGCAAGGTTCGCAAGGACCTGAAGGTGGCGCAGGACACCCTCGATGCCGATCACTACGGGCTGGAGAAGGTCAAGGAACGCATCCTTGAATACCTGGCGGTGCAGTCGCGCGTGAAGCAGATGAAGGGCCCGATCCTGTGCCTGGTCGGGCCGCCGGGCGTGGGCAAGACCTCGCTGGGACAGTCCATCGCCAAGGCCACCAACCGCAAGTTCGTGCGCATGTCGCTGGGCGGCGTGCGTGACGAGGCCGAGATCCGTGGCCACCGTCGCACCTACGTCGGTTCGATGCCGGGCCGCATCGTGCAGAACCTCAACAAGGTCGGCAGCAAGAACCCGCTGTTCGTGCTCGACGAGATCGACAAGATGTCGATGGACTTCCGCGGCGATCCGTCCTCGGCGTTGCTGGAAGTGCTCGACCCTGAGCAGAACAACGCGTTCAACGACCACTACCTGGAAGTGGACCTGGACCTGTCTGAAGTGATGTTCGTGGCCACCTCGAACTCGCTCAACATTCCCGGCCCGCTGCTGGACCGCATGGAAGTGATCCGCATCCCCGGCTACACCGAGGATGAGAAGCTCAACATCGCCACCCGTTACCTGGTGCCCAAGCAGGTCAAGGCCAACGGCCTGCAGCCGGAAGAGCTGGAGATCGGCAGTGACGCCATCCAGGACATCGTGCGCTACTACACGCGCGAGTCGGGCGTGCGCAACCTGGAACGCGAGATCGCCAAGATCTGCCGCAAGGTGGTGAAGGAGATCGCGCTGGCCGGCCCGCAGCCGGTGAAGGCGAAGAAGGGCGCGAAGAAGAAGGCGCTGGTGAGCGTGTCCAGCAAGAACCTGGACAAGTACCTGGGCGTGCGTCGCTTCGACTTCGGCCGTGCCGAGGAAGAGAACGAGATCGGCCTGGTCACCGGCCTGGCCTGGACCGAGGTGGGTGGCGATCTGCTGCAGATCGAATCGACGCTGGTGCCGGGCAAGGGCCAGCTGATCCTGACCGGCCAGCTCGGCAACGTGATGAAGGAATCGGCTTCAGCGGCGCTGTCGGTGGTGCGTTCGCGCGCCGTCGGCTTCGGCATCGACAGCGACTTCCTGCAGAAGCACGACGTGCACCTGCATGTGCCCGATGGCGCTACGCCGAAGGACGGCCCGAGTGCCGGCGCGGCGATGGTCACCTCGCTGGTATCGATGCTGACCAAGGTGCCGGTGCGTGCCGACGTGGCGATGACCGGCGAGATCACCCTGCGTGGTCGCGTCACGGCCATCGGTGGACTGAAGGAGAAGCTGCTGGCCGCACTGCGTGGCGGAATCCGCACGGTCATCATTCCCGAGGAGAACCGCAAGGACCTGGCGGACATCCCGGCCAACGTCACCCGCGATCTGGAGATCGTGCCGGTGAAGTACATCGAAGAAGTCCTGGACCTGGCGCTGGAGCGTCCGTTGGCACCGAAGAAGGCGCGCAAGAGTGCGCAACGTGTCACGGTGCGCAGCAAGGCCAAACCGAGTGGAAACGCGCGCGTCAAGCATTGACGCGCGCTGTCCAATGGCCCGAAACCCGCGTCGTTGCTGGCTTTCCAGCTTGCGTGGGGGTAGGGCCACTGGTATAAAAGCAGCACTCGCGAATGAGTGATCGCAGTCTGGCGATCGCTGAATTCGGCGAACCGTTTCCACATGGCGGCCGCATGCAGAGCGCGTGCGGTTGCTTCCCTGTCGAATAAGCGGAACCCACCGCCAAAGGAGTTGTAGAGAATGAACAAGACCGAATTGATCGATGCCGTTGCTGAAGCTGCAGACCTGACCAAGGCCGAGTCCAGCCGCGCTGTCGATGCCGTCGTTGCTGCCGTCACCAAGGCGCTGAAGGACGGCGATGCGGTCACCCTGGTTGGCTTCGGTACCTTCCAGGTCCGCGACCGTGCTGCCCGCACCGGCCGCAACCCGAAGACCGGCGACACCATCAAGATCGCTGCTTCGAAGAATCCGTCGTTCAAGGCTGGTAAGGCCCTGAAGGATGCTGTAAACTAAGCGGCTCGCTGGGGTGCTTAGCTCAGCGGTAGAGCGTCTCCTTTACACGGAGAGGGTCGGGGGTTCGAAACCCTCAGCACCCACCACAGCACCGCGGTAAAAGTTTGAGTGTGGAGCGGTAGTTCAGCTGGTTAGAATGCTGGCCTGTCACGCCGGAGGTCGCGGGTTCGAGTCCCGTCCGCTCCGCCATTCAACGAGGCCTCCGGCCAAAAGCTGGAGGCTTTGTTTTCTCCCGGTCCAGGCCGGCTGAAAGCAAAAAAGGTAACAACGCGGAGCGGTAGTTCAGCTGGTTAGAATGCTGGCCTGTCACGCCGGAGGTCGCGGGTTCGAGTCCCGTCCGCTCCGCCATTACATCGAGGCTCCCGGCCTGAAGCTGGGGGCTTGTCTTCTCACCGACAGGTTCGGAAGGAAGGCGAAAAGGTTTTTGCAAGAACGGAGCGGTAGTTCAGCTGGTTAGAATGCTGGCCTGTCACGCCGGAGGTCGCGGGTTCGAGTCCCGTCCGCTCCGCCATTGCAGAATTCTTAAGTCCCTGTGAAAAAACTTTGAAAAAAGTGTTCATCGGGCTGGGTTTCCAGACAGTCTTCGGATATACTGGGCGCCTGCAAAGTTCAAGCGCGGAGCGGTAGTTCAGCTGGTTAGAATGCTGGCCTGTCACGCCGGAGGTCGCGGGTTCGAGTCCCGTCCGCTCCGCCAACTTCAAAAGCCCTCGGCGCAAGCCGGGGGCTTTTTCTTTGCGCCATGGTGGAAATGGCCGACACGCGGATGGCGCATGCCTGCCGATGTGGGCGCAGGCCGCGCTGGCGCTGCTTTTGGTCCCTGCGGCGAAGCGGGTTACACTGCCGGGCTCGCCAATAAGGCCTTGTGATTCCTCACCATGCTGCAGAAACTCCGCGACAAGACCTCAGGCTGGATCGTCACTGTGATCCTGGGGCTGCTGATGATTCCGTTCCTGTTCGTGATCGACAACAGCTACCTCGGTGGCGTTGGCGCACAGAACGTGGCCAAGGTTTCCGCGCCGCCGACCTGGTGGCGTTCGGCGCCGTCGTGGTGGCCGGTGCGCATGCTGTGGCAGCACCACGAGATCAGCTCGCAGGATTTCCGCACGCGTTTCGAGCAGGAGCGCATGCGTGAGCGCCAGCAGCAGGGCGACAACTTCGACCCGCGCGCGTTCGAGAGCACCGAGAACAAGATGGCCGTGCTCGATCAGCTGATCGACGAGCAGGTCGTGCGCCTGGTCGGTGAGCAGGCAGGCGTGGTGATCGGCGACGGCGCGGTGCGCGAGTACATCGCTACCATGCCCGCATTCCTCGATTCGAACGGCAAGTTCAACGAGAACAACTATCGCCTGGCCCTGGCCGGCGGCAACCCGCCGCGTACGCCGACCCAGTTCCAGGAGCTGGTGCGCGAGAGCCTGCAGCAGTCGGTGATTCCGTCGGGCCTGCAGAGCTCCGGCTTCGTCACCCAGGCAGAGACCGAGCGCCTGTTGAAGCTGCTGGGCGAAACCCGCGACGTCGAGCTGGCCGCGTTGCCGCCCGTACCGGCCGATACCGCGCCGGTCACCGATGAGCAGATCAAGCAGTGGTACGACAGCCACGGCAAGGATTTCCGCCAGGCCGAGAGCGTGTCGCTGGAGTACGTCGAGATCAACGGCGCGAACCTGCCGGCACCGGCGGCGGCCGATGAAGCCACCCTGCGCAAGCGCTATGAAGACGAGAAGGCGAAGTTCACCTCGCCGGAGCAGCGCCAGGCCTCGCACATCCTGATCACCGGTGACGGTGCAGAAGCGAAGGCGAACAAGATCGCTGCCGAAGCCAAGGCCGCTGGTGCCGATTTCGGCGCGCTGGCCAAGGCCAATTCGGAAGATCCGGGCTCCAAGGACCAGGGCGGGGACCTGGGTTGGGTCGAGCGCGGTGCGATGGTGAAGCCGTTCGAGGACGCGCTGTTTGCGGCCAAGACCGGTGATGTGATCGGCCCGGTGAAGACCGAGTTCGGTTACCACATCATCAAGGTGGCCGCTGTGCGCGGTGGCCAGGGCAAGTCGTTCGAGGAAGTGCGTGACACGCTGGCCGCCGAACAGCTGAAGGCCGACGGTGAGCGTGGCTTCAACGAGCTGGCCGGTCGCCTGGTCGATGCCATCAACAAGAGCCCGAGCGACCTGGCCGCTGCCGCCAAGGAGGTGAACCTGCCGCTGCAGACGCTGGGCCCGATCACCCGCGCGACCGCCAGTGGCATTGCCGCTGACCCGGCCGTGCTGCGTGCGGCGTTCTCCGACGTGCTGGTGCAGGACGGCACCGCCAGTGACCCGATCGCCCTGGGGGGCGCGACCAACCACAGCGTGGTCATCCGCGTGGCTGCGCACACCCCGGAACAGGCCCTGCCGCTGGACAAGGCTCGTGACCAGGTGATCGCCGCGATCCGCGCTGACCGCCAGCGCCAGGCCAGCGACAAGGCGGCCGATGCGATCCTGGCCAAGCTGAAGGCGGGTGCCACCCTGCAGTCGCTGGCCGCCAGCGAGAAGCTTCAGCTGAGCCCGATGCCGGGCCTGCCGCGCAGCCAGCCGGTGCCGACCCCGGAAATCAACCGCGCGATCTTCAGTGCGCCGGTGCCGGCCGAAGGCAAGCCGAGCTATGGCAAGGTCGACGTCAATGGCCACGCGCTGCTGTTCGCGGTGAACAAGGTCAATCCGGGCGACATCAAGGAAGTGACTGCAGAGCAGCAGAAGCAGCTGAAGGAACAGCTGAGCCAGATCGATGGCATGGCCGCGGCCAAGGCCTACATCGAGGCGATGCGCAAGAAGTTCGTGATCCAGACCACCGAGGCGAACCTGTAAGCCTTGCGGCTGCATCCATGAGAAAGGCCCGGCACTGCCGGGCCTTTTTTTGTGCGGGCGCTGCTGGAAATCGAATTGTAGAGCCGAGCCCGTGCTCGGCTGGTCATGAACCCCGACAAGTCGCAGGCAAGAAAAAAGCCGAGCATGGGCTCGGCTCTACAGGAGGGCCCTGGCCTACGCGTCAGTCTTCGACGCGCAGCACGGCGCCCGGCTTCAGCACGCTGCTGCCGCTCAGGCCGTTCAGCGACAACAGGGCCTTGACCGGCATGCCGTAGCGGCGGGCGATGGTCCAGGCCGACTCGCCATCACGCACGGTGTGGCGGCGGCTGCGCGGACGATCAGCGATCGCGGCGACGGTCTTGGCCACCTGCGGCGTCGGTGCTGCGGTGGCGACCGGCGCAGCGCTGGCGACCAAGGCGGATGCGGTGTCCGCCACCGTCGCATTGGCAGCCGAGACAGGAGCCAGCACGCGGGTGGTACCCGACGAGGCGCGGCCACCGCCCGCCAGGGCGGGGTTGAGGCGGGCGATCCTGGCCGGGTCCAGGGCGCGCTGTGCGGCCCACTGCTGGACGCTGGTGCCGGCGGGCAGGGTGTGGTCCTTCAGCACCGGCACGGTGCGGTCCAGCGAGGCCATCACGCCCGGCTGGTCTTCCACGTCTTCCAGCACGCAGGCCAGGGCATGCAGCTTCTCGACGTAGGCATGGGTGACCGGCGACAGGCCGGGCAGCGCCGACGGCTTGGCGTTCTGCGCGTTCATGCCGGCCTTGCGCATGGACTGCAACACGCGGTACTCACCGGCGTTGTAGGCCATGGTGGCCAGGCGCCAGTCGCCGCCGAACATGCCGTGCAGGGTCTTCAGGTAGCGCACTGCGGCCTGGGTGGAATCGACCGCCGACAGGCGGCCGTCGTAGCCGTTGGCCATGGGCACGCGGTGGTTGCGCGCGGTGGTGGCGATGAACTGCCACAGGCCGGTCGGGCCGCTGCCATTGCGGGCATTGGGCCGGTAGCCGCTTTCCACGAACGGGATCAGTGCGAATTCGGTAGGCAGGTTGGCCTTGCGCAGCTCTTCAACCACGTAGCCGAACAGCACCAGCGCATCGTCATCCTGGTTGGCCAGGCGCGACGGGGCGTGGGCGAACTGCTTCTGCCAGCGCGGGCTGGTGGCCTCGGCATTGCAGGTGGGCTCGGCCAGGCCGTCGCGGAAGCTGGAGAAGATCTCCTGGCCATTGCGGACCGACGCGGCCGGCAACGCGGCCGGATCCAGCGGCAGGGCCGCCGCGGCGGCCAGGTTCTGGCCGATGCCCGCGCCCAGCGACTGGGCACCGGCGGTTCCGGCCAGCCCCAGGACCAGGCCCAGGGCCAGCGGCAGACTTCGGCGCATCATGCGCGGAAGCCGTCTTTCCAGTGCCGGAGACCGGCCATGACGTCGACGTCGTCAACGACGTCGCGGCCCAGGTGCGCCGACACTGCCGCGCGGATCGGCGCCGTGTGCACACGCAGGAACGGATTGCAGTCGAATTCGTTGGCCAGGGTTACCGGCAGGGTGGAACGGTCATCGCGGCGCATGGCCAAAGCCTCCTCTTGGCGCTGCCACAGGGCAGCGTTGGCGGGGTCGACATGCCGCGCGAAGACGGCATTTGACACGGTGTACTCGTGGGCGCAACAAAGCAGCAGTTGCGCGGGCAAGGTACCCAGCTTGCGCATCGATGCCAGCAGCTGGGACGGCGTACCTTCGAACAGGCGTCCACAGCCCAGGCTGAACAACGAATCTCCGCTGAAAAGATGTTCAGCAGTGTGAAACGCGATGTGGCTGCGGGTATGCCCGGGCACGGATAGTACGTGGAACGTCCGGCCCAGTGCCTGAACGCGTTCACCTTCGCCGACCCGCTCGGTCGCTGCAGGGATGCGCTCCTCGACGGGCGCGATGACCCGTACACCGGGAAAACGTGCCTGCAACGCGGGCACGCCACCGATGTGGTCATCGTGGTGATGGGTGAGCAGGATCGTGTCCACGCGCAGGCCCTGATCGGCCAGCGCAAGCACCGGCGCGGCATCGCCGGGATCGACGACCACGGCGGCGCCAGCGTCGTCGATCAACGTCCAGATGTAGTTGTCCGCAAATGCGGGCAGGGCAGTCAGTCGCATAGAATTGGACCATGCCCGCGCTGCAGAGCACCCGTCAAGCGAGCCAGGCCCCGTGGTTCGACACTGAACCGGCGGGCTCCTTGCGCGTGCTGGAGCGGCAGTTGCTGCTGCCGCAGCTGTCCGTCCTGCCGACGCAGCCTTGGCTGTGGATCGCACCGAGTGCGGCCTGGCTGGAGGATGCGCAGCTGGGCGGGCGCGGGCTGCGGCTGTTCCGGCAGGGCCAGGGCTATGCCGGCGACACCCGCTGTGCGCTGCCGCTGCCGCTGGCCAGCGAGAGCGTCAACGCGGTCGTGCTGCAGCATGTGACCGCGGGCGATGCGGAGCGACTGCTGGACGAGTGCGAGCGCGTGCTGATGCCGGGCGGCCACCTGTGGCTGAGCAGCCTCAACCCGTTCAGCCCTTACCGCACGCATTGGCGCCAGCACGGACTGGTGGTGCGCACGCCACAGCGGATCCGCCTGCTGCTCGGCCGCCACGGGCTGGAGTGCGACGATATGCGTTACCTCGGCCCGCTCTGGCGCGGTGCAGGCAGTCGCCGCACGGGCGGTTGGGCGCCGCTGCGCGCGGCCTGCCTGTTCCATGCTGAAAAGCGCACGCTGGCCCTGCCCGGGCCGAAACCGTTGCCGGTGCGTTGGCTCGGCACCGTTGCCACCTGATCTGGAGTTGTATTGAAAACCATCGAAATCCACACCGACGGTTCCTGCCTTGGCAATCCCGGCCCCGGCGGCTGGGCTGCGCTGCTGCGCTACAAGGGCCACGAGCGTGAACTGAGCGGCGGCGAAGCGCACACCACCAACAACCGGATGGAGCTGATGGCGGCCATTTCCGGGTTGGAGACGCTCACCGAGCCCTGCAACATCGTGCTCTATACCGATTCGCAGTACGTGCGGCAGGGCCTGACGCAGTGGCTGCCCGGCTGGATCCGCAAGAACTGGAAGACCGCCGGTGGCGACCCGGTGAAGAACCGCGAGCTGTGGGAGCGCCTGCATGCCGCGACGCTGCGGCACCAGATCGACTGGCGCTGGGTAAAGGGCCACTCCGGTGACCCGGACAACGAGCGGGTGGATACGCTGGCGCGCAACGCGGCCATCCAGATCCGCGACGCCAGCCCGGTAAACTGAGCCCATGCGTCAGATCATCCTCGATACCGAAACCACCGGCCTGGAATGGAAGAAGGGCAACCGCATCGTCGAAATCGGCTGCGTGGAGCTGTTCAAGCGCCGCCCGACCGGCAACAACTACCACCAGTACATCAAGCCGGACTGCGAGTTCGAACAGGGCGCGCAGGAAGTCACCGGCCTGACCCTGGAGTTCCTGGCTGACAAGCCGGACTTCGCGCAGATCGCCGATGAGTTCCTGGCCTTCATCGATGGCGCCGAGCTGATCATCCACAACGCGGCGTTCGACCTGGGCTTCCTCGACAACGAGCTGTCGCTGCTGGGCCCGCAGTACGGGAAGATCACCGATCGCTGCACGGTGATCGATACCCTGGTGATGGCGCGCGAGCGCTTCCCGGGCCAGCGCAATTCGCTGGATGCGCTGTGCAAGCGACTGGGCGTTGACAACTCGCACCGTGCGCTGCACGGCGGCCTGCTCGATGCGCAGATCCTGGGTGACGTGTACATCGCGCTGACCTCGGGGCAGGAAGAGATCGGATTCGGCCTGGGGGATGACGATGGCGGTGGCGCCGGTGCGGCGCTGCAGGCCTTCGATACCAGCAAGCTGCTGCCGCGCCCGCGCGTAGTGGCCACGCCGTCGGAGCTGGAAGCGCATGCCGCGCGGCTGGAGCGGCTGCGCAAGAAGGCCGGCCACGCACTGTGGGATGGGCCGAAGGTGGAAGAGCCCGCCAGCGCGTAATGCCTGGAAGAGGTAGTGCCGGCCGCTGGCCGGCATCTGCGTGAACACGTTTCCCGGTGAGCCGGCCAGCGGCCGGCACTACCGCCTCCACGCATGGCGTGGATCTACGGGTTAATGGCAGCGCACGAGGATCACGCTGATGTTGTCGCGGCCACCGCCGTCGAGCGCGGCGGCGACCAGCGTGTCCACGCATTCCTGTGCGCTTGCATCCTCGAAGGCGAGGGTGCGGGCGATGCCGCGGTCGTCCACTTCCTCGGTCAGGCCGTCACTGCACAGCAGCAGCTGCATGCCAGGGCGCAACTCGCCGCTGGTGGTGGCCACGTTCAGATGTGCCGGATCGGTGACGCCCAGCGCCTGGGTGACCACGTTGCGATGTGGATGCGCGCGTGCCTGTTCGGCCGTCAGGTTGCCCTGCGCGACCAGTTCCTGCACCACGCTGTGATCCTGGCTGAGCTGTGCCAGCTGGCCGTCGCGCCAGAGGTAGGCACGGCTGTCGCCGACCCATGCCACTTCATAGCGATTGCCCTGCACGCGTGCGGCGACCACGGTGGTACCCATCGGCAGGGTGTCGTTGCGCCGCCGCGAGGCGCGGATGATCTCTTCGTCGGCGGTGCGGATGGCCTGGGCCAGCGGCGCGCCACGGCGGATCTCGCGCACGATGGTTTCGCGCGCCAGCGCGCTGGCCACCTCGCCGCAGGCGTGGCCGCCCATGCCATCGGCCACCAGCCACAGGGCCAGCTCGCTGTCACCGTAGTAGGTGTCTTCGTTGAGCTCGCGGCGCAGGCCGGGGTGGGTGAGGTGTCCGAATTCGATCATGGTGTGCAGGGGCGGGGTATTGCTGGGGAGACAGGCATCATCGGGGGGCTGCGGGCATCCGGCAAGGCATGCATCCAGGAAATTTTCACTTCATTGACCGGAATGACTTGTCGTCGGCCTGACTTCCTCGTATGATGCGCGTCCCCGGTCCGCCGGGGACCACCCGGAGAGGTGGCAGAGTGGTTGAATGTACCTGACTCGAAATCAGGCAGGCGTTTATAGCGCCTCGGGGGTTCGAATCCCCCCCTCTCCGCCAGATAAAGAAAAAGGGCTGCCGAAAGGCAGCCCTTTTTCTTTATCTGGCGCGGGACGCGACGCGCTCTGCGCGTCGCCCCACACGTTGCTGCGCAACGCGTGGGCCCCTCCCTTTGCCGGCCTCTCCCCGCCCCTGTCGGGGCAGCCCCTCAACAGAGGGGCTTGGTCCTCCAGATGCATCACTGAGATCCGCGCGGTGCGTGGATGCTGTTCCTGCTGGCAGGCTCATCCACGCATGACGTGGATCTACCGGGGATATCCGTGCGGACGCTGCGGGTTACCATGTACGCATCACCTGCTGGAGCTTTTCCCCATGACCGCTGAAATCCTCGTTCCCGTTTCTTTCGGCGAGCTGCTGGACAAGATTTCGATCCTGCAGATCAAGTCCGAGCGCATCAGCGACGAGGGCAAGCTGGCCAACGTGCGCAGGGAGCTGTCGGCGCTGGAGCAGACCTGGATGGCACACCCGGCGGCCGTGAAGGACATCGCCAGGCTGCGTGCCGAGCTGAAGGTGGTCAACGAGCAGCTGTGGGAAATCGAGGACGACATCCGGCTGAAGGAGAAGGCGCAGGCGTTCGACCAGGGCTTCATCGACCTGGCGCGCAGCGTGTACCTGCGCAATGACGAACGCGCGCGCATCAAGAAGGCGATCAACCTGGCGCTGGGCTCGGCGTACGTGGAGGAGAAGTCCTATCAGGATTACGCGCAGCGCGTGTAATCCCGGGCGGCCTGCCGCTCACCCCAGGTGGTCGGCGACGTAGCGTTCGAAGGCAGCGATACCGTCTTCCACGGTGATCAGTTCCATCACATCGTCGAACTCGATCTTGGTGCCCCACTTCAGATCGGTGGCCTGCTTGGCGAGGTACTTGCGTGCCGCATCGTCGTAGCGGTCCACGCAATAGCGACGATCCGAGTACGGGCCGCTGCGGTTCGGATTGCTGGCCGCATGCAGGCCCAGCACCTTGGCGCCCATCGCGTTGGCGATGTGCATCGGGCCGGAATCGGGCGTCATCACCAGGTTGGCGCGGGCCAGCAGGGCGGGCAGCTGCTTCAGCGTGTCCTTGCCTACCAGGTCCAGCGCCGGCGTGTGCAGCTGTGCCTGGATGGCGTCGGCCATGCTGCGCTCAAGTTCGCTGCGGCCGCCGCACAGCACCACCTGCCAGCCGCGCGTGACCGCGTGGTTGGCCACGGCGGCGTAGCGGTCGGCGTACCAGTTGCGGCGCACGTGGCTGGAGCACGGCGAGATCATCAGCACCGGGCGACCATCGTCGTGCCACTGCGCGGCGGCCCACTCATATGCCGACTGCGGCACGGCCAGGTCCCAGCTGACCTCGGTCTGGCGCAGGCCCAGCGGTTCGCAGAAGCTGCCGATGGCATCGAGCACATGGATGCCGGGACGGTCGGGAATGCGTTCGTTGATGAAAAGCCCATGCAGGTCCTTCGAGCGGCTGCGGTCGTAGCCGATGCGGCGCTCGGCCGGAATGAAGGCCGACAGCAGGTTGGCGCGGAACGCGACCTGCATCTGCAGCAGCGCTTCGAAGCGCCCCGGCGGCAGCTGCCTGCGCAGTTCCTTGACCCCGGCCATGCCGCTCTTCTTGTCGTAGGCATGGAAGGTGACGCCGGGCAGGCCGTCGAGCAGCTTGTGGCCGACCTTGTCGATGATCCAGTGGATCGGCGTGTCCGGGCGCGCGGCCTGCAGGGTACGCACCAGGGGCACCACGTGGGTGACATCGCCAAGTGCGGACAGGCGCAGGAGGCACAAGGAGGAGGACGCTGATGCCATGTGTTGTTAGACTCAATGAAATGGTCGCATTCGACGCCAATGAAGCGCTGACGCCATGCCGCGAGGGTCGCGGCATCGGGGCCATTCTGTTCGACCGCGAGCGGCTGCGGCAAGCCGAGATCGGCCTGTTCTCGCCCCAGCACTGGGGCAGCAGGGCCCGGCCGGTGGGCGAGGGCGGCCGCGGCAGCGCCTGGTTCGTCGATGCGCCGTTCGGTGCCAGCGTGCTGCGCCACTATCTGCGCGGCGGCATGGCGGCCCGTATCAGCCATGACCAGTACCTCTGGCGCGGCTCGGACCGGACCCGCAGCTTCGCCGAATTCCGCCTGATGCGCGCCCTGCGCGAGAAAAAGCTGCCGGTGCCACGGCCGATCGCCGCGTTCTACATGCGCGAGGGCCTGCGCTACCGGGCGGCGATCCTGATGGAGCGGATCGAGGGCGTGCGCTCGCTGGCCGACCGCGCACTGGTGGCCGGCCGGGGGGCTCCCTGGGAGGAGACCGGGCGCCTGATTGCCCGTTTCCATCGTGCCGGCCTGGACCATGCCGATCTCAACGCGCACAACATCCTGTTCGATGGCAGCGGCCATGGCTGGCTGATCGATTTCGACCGCGGCGTGATCCGCATCCCGGCGACCGCCTGGCGCGAGCGCAACCTCAAGCGCCTGCTGCGCTCGCTGATCAAGCTGCGCGGCGAGCGCAGCGTGGAAGACGTGCAGAAGGACTACGCGCGGCTGCGCCGTGCCTATGACATGGCCTGGAACCGGGGCACCTGATGGACTGGGCGTTGCGTTTCCTCGGCGTCGGCAATGCGTCGGCGGTCGAGCTGGGGTCGCCGATGTCGGTGATCGAGCGCGATGGGCGCCCATGGCTGACCATCGATTGTGGTGGCGAAGGCCTGACCGCGTTCAAGGCGCACTACGGGCAGATGCCGCAGGCGCTGTTCGTCACCCATGTGCACCTGGACCACGTGGCCGGCTTCGAGCGCCTGTTCGTGGATACCTTCTTCAATGCGCACCGGCGCGGCAAGGTGCGCCTGTACGTGCCCGCCACGGTGGTGCCGCTGCTGCACAAGCGCATCGGGGATTACCCGAACGTGCTGGCCGAGGGCGGTGCGAACTTCTGGGATGCCTTCCAGCTGATCGTGGTGGGCGAGGCGTTCTGGCACGAGGGCGTGCGCCTGGAAGTGTTTCCGGTGCGCCACCACTGGCCGGAGACGGCCTATGGCCTGCGCCTGCAGGGCGCGCTGACCTGGAGCGGCGATACCCGGCCGATTCCGGAGATGCTGGCACGCTTTGCCAGTGACAACGAACTGATCGCTCACGATTGCGGCCTGCACGGCAATCCCTCGCATACCGGCGTGGACGATCTGGAGCGTGAGTACAGCGCCGAACTGCAGGCGCGGATGATGCTGTACCACTACGCCAGCGCGGCCGATGGTCTGGCGCTGGCTGCGCGTGGGCACCGCGTGGCGCAGCCGGGGCAGTGCGTGCCGCTGGCGAGCCCGACCGCCCCGCACGTGCTGGTCCAGGACCCGCCGTGAGCGGTACCGGCCAGCCCGCAGATGCGGCGTTGGCTGCCGGGCTGGAGGCGCTGGAGCGTGCACTGCATGCGCCGCAGGTGCGTGCCGACCGCGAGCAACTGGCCGCATTGCTGGATGAGGATTTCAGCGAGATCGGCAGCTCCGGCCAGTGCTACGACCGTGCGGCCGCGCTGGTGGAGATTCCGCTGGAGCGTGCCCAGGTGCAGATCGAATCGGAGCAGTACGCCGTCTGGCTGCTGTCGCAGGACCTGGCCCAGGTGCGCTACCGCAGCCGCCATCACCTTGATGGGCAGCTGCAGCACTGGGTGCTGCGCAGTTCGCTGTGGCGCCGGCACGGGGACAGATGGCGCATGGTGTTCCACCAGGGCACGCCCGAGGCAGGGTAGCGCGGCGCCATGCCGGGCCAAGAATGCGAAGCCGGGGTCAGATCCCTCTGCCATGCAAAGGGATCTGAGCCCAGTGTGGAAAAGGCGGTGGCCCCGCCGGCTGACCTCGGCGCCCGCGTCGATCGATACCGTTGCTGCCTTCCGGCCCTGGCGGGGTTTTCGACCTAGCGTCGCGAGGGGCCGACGGGGCCACCATAGAGACGTTGGCCGCCCGGTGGGCGGCCAGTTCACGGATCAGGGGAAACAGCGCGCGGCGCGCCGGAGACCACAGCCGGACTGCACATCGGGCTGGCCGATGGCAGACGCGCATTCTAGCGCAGACGGGCCCATCGACGCCAGCTTCATGCACTGAATCGGCTGTAACCCGCTCCCGGCGGCAGCGGCCGGTACCCACCCCCGTTGCTAGAATGCCGGCCAGGAGGAACGACCTCCCCCACATCGGGAACCAATGACCAGGACGGCCTGGCCCTACCAAGAGGAGGGCCGTCATGGCCTGGATCTATCTGTTGTTTGCCGGCCTGCTGGAAATTGTCTGGGCCGTGTCCATGAAGCAGTCCGAAGGCTTCACCCGGCTCACCCCCACCGTGGTCACCATCATCGGCATGATCGCCAGCTTCTGGTTGCTGGCGGTGGCCATGCGCAGCCTGCCGCTGGGAACCGCCTATACGATCTGGACCGGCATCGGCGCGGTCGGGGCGTTCGTGGTTGGCATTGTGTTCCTGGGCGAGCAGGTCAGCCCGATGCGGATCGGTGCGGCGGTGTTGATCGTTTCCGGCCTGGTGCTGATGAAACTCTCCAGCAGCTGAATTTATTTACTCATGGCGGGGAATGGATTCTCCGCCACATGCAGCAATATGCATTTTCGGCAAAACCATTTTGTCCGCCCCTGTTATTTGACGCACGTCATAAAAATAGCGCGCGTGATTCACATGCCGCTGGCACCGTCGGTCGCACAGTGCCGCCATTCGTCGGGCGAAATCGGGGAGTTTTCGGCTTGACGGACGCGCTGGCGCACCTGTCCCCGGGTGCGATCGCGTGAAGATGTGAAGATTTTCAGGAGTTAATGCCTTCAGGCCTTGTTCCCGTTCGGGGAGCCGGGGTGGGCCGCATTGTCTCCAAAAAACCTGCCAGCTGTGCCATCCGGTCTTTTCATGGAGATTTACCGATGAACCGCATTTACCGTCTGGTTTTCAATCGTGCCCTTGGGGTAATGCAGGTTGCTTCGGAGGTCGCCCAGAACCCCGGCGGAAGCGCGGTCAGCGCAGGGCGGGTGCCGCGATTGCGGGCGCACCAGCTGGCGGCGGCTTTGGCCGCCACACTGGCCAGCGGATCGGCATTCGCAGCGTGCACGGGCACCACAACCGTAAACTGCGACAGCACCACCAGCATCAACAACTACTCCAACGCGACCAACGGCCTCACGCTGAACATCGACGCGGGTGCATTGCTGCGTACGCCGCCGATCGTAGGTGGCGGCAACGCAGCAACGCTGACCGGCGACAACGTGACGGTCAACAACAATGGCATGATCGATCCGAGCTCGATCATCCTCGCCTCGCCCGGCCTGGTCATCGGCAATGGTTCTGCCAACAACAGCGCGATCGTCGTCAACAACAACGCCAGCGGACAGATCAAGGGTGTCGTCAACATCGCAACGCTGCTGGGCTTCGGTGGACAGGCGCTGGTGGCACAGAATGTCAACGGCACCACCACCATCAACAACGCCGGCCTGATCAGCACGTCGCTGATCGGTGCAGGCAGCGTTTCCGACGCGACCACGGTGGTGACCTATGGTGGTGCAGCCGCCAATGTGGCCAACACAGGCACCATCGACGGACGCGTCGGCCTGGGTGCTTCTGGCGGTAACACGTTCCTCAATGCGGGGGCGGTCAGTGGCAGCGTTCACCTGGGTGATTCAACCGGCGGCAACACCTTCACCGCAGTGTCGGGTTCCAGCGTTGTGAGCGGCGGCGGCAGCGCTCTTGCCGGCGTGATTACCGGTGTCACCGGGGTAAAGGTTGCGGCTGCGGGATCGGTCGACGCCGGTACCGGCAGTGGTGCGGCCAACAACACGCTGGTGTTGCAGAACGTCGTCAGCGGTCCGGGGTCCGGCACCGGCGGAGCGGTGACCACGCTGGGCTGGAACCAGTACCTCAACTTCCAGAAGCTCACCGTCAACAGCGGCACCTGGAACCTGCAGGGTGCGTGGGCGGGTGCAGGTACGACCACGCTCAATGATGGCCTGGTCAATTTCAACAATGCCGGTTCCTTCGGCACAGGGCTGTTCACCGCCAACGGCGGTGCCATCGCCTCTGCCACGGCCGGTCTGAACCTGGCCAACGCTTTCAGCCTTGGTGGCAATCTGTCCCTGGCAGGGACCAATGCGTTCAGCCTGGGGGGCTTGCTGTCCGGTACTGGCGGGCTGACGGTCAACAACACCGGCATCGTTACTCTCGGCGGCGCAAACCTGTTCTCCGGCGGCGTCAACCTCAATGCCGGCGGCCTGGTGCTGGGCAATGCCGGTGCACTGGGCAGCGGCAACCTGACCGTGGGTGGCAGCGCTTCACTGGATACGACGGCGGGCTTCACCCTGGGCAACAATCTGGTGATCAATGGCGGGGGCTCGCTGAACCTGCTGGGCAGCAATGCGTTGTCATTGAACGGTTCGATCTCCGGTGCCGGCAACCTGACCAAGAGCGGCGCCGGCACCCTCACCTTGAACGGCGCCAATGCGCTGACCGGCAGTTTCAACCTGGCCGGAGGCGCGTTGGCGCTGGGCGCGGGCGGCAGCCTGTCACCCACCGGCGCGATCACGGTCGGCGTCGGTACCACCCTGGACCTGTCGGCGGCCGCCAACCAGACCATCGGTTCGCTGGCGGGCCTCGGCGGTTCGGTCAACCTGGGCAGCCACACGCTCACCCTCGCGGGGCTGGGCGATACCAGCTACAGCGGTACGTTCGCCGCAGGCACGGGTGGCCTGGTCAAGCTGGGCACCGGCGTGCAGACCTTGTCGGGCGTGAACAACCTCAGCGGCGGCGTGGCACTCAACGGCGGCGGCCTGCTGCTGGGCAATGCTGCTGCGCTGGGTAGCGGTGCGCTCAGTGTCGGCGGCAACGTGACGCTCGATGGAACCACGGGGGCGCTTGCACTGGCCAACGCGGTCAACCTCGGTTCGGGTGCCAGCCTCAATCTGCTCGGCAACCAGGCGTTGACGTTCAACGGCGTGATCGGTGGCGCCGGTGGCCTGGTCAAGAGCGGTGCGTCGTCGCTGACGCTCAATGGCGCCAACACCTTCGGCGGCGGCGTGGCGTTCAATGCCGGCAGCCTGGTGCTGGGCAACGCTGGAGCACTGGGAACCGGTGCGCTGAATGTTGGTGGCGTGGTGTCGCTCGACACCAGCGCGGCGCTTGCGGTCGGCAATGGCATCACGCTGGGCGCGGGTGGCTCGCTCAATGTGCTGGGCTCGAACGCATTGACGCTGGGCGGCGCCATCGGTGGCACCGGCAGCCTGGTCAAGAACGGTGCAGCCACGCTTACGCTGGGTGGCGCAAATACCTTCACCGGCGGCCTGGCGATCAATGCCGGCAAGGTTGCGGTGGGCAGCGGCGGAAGCCTGGCCGCCGGCGGTGCGGTCAGCCTGGCCGGCGTTGGCGCGGACCTGGACATCTCGCTCGGCGGCAACCAGACCATCGGCGCGCTGTCCGGTATTGCCGGCAGCACGGTGACGCTGGGCAGCAGCACGCTCACCTTCGGTGATGCCACCAACCAGACGTTCGCCGGCGTGATCGGCGGCACCGGTGGCCTGATCAAGCAGGGCACCGGCGTGCAGACGCTGAGCGGCGCCAACACCTTCAGTGGCGGCGTGAATCTGACGGCGGGTGGCCTGCTGCTGGGCGACAGCAGTGCGATCGGCAGCGGGGCGTTGACGGTCAGCGGCAACGGTTCGCTGGATGCCACGACAGCGCTGAACCTGGGCAATGCGATCAACCTCGGCGCGGCCCTGACCCTGCCGGGCAGCCAGAACCTGGCCCTGGCCGGCAACATCACGGGCACCGGCAGCCTGGTCAAGAACGGCGCGGCGACACTGACCTTGAACGGTACCAACACCTTCAGTGGTGGACTGAGCGCGAACGCTGGCGCCCTGCTGCTGGGCAACAGCGGCGCACTCGGCACCGGGACGCTGGGCATCGGTGGCAACGTCTCGCTCGACGGCAGTGCGCCGCTGAACCTGGGCAACAACGTGGCACTGGGTGCAGGCGCCGCGTTGTCGCTGCCGGGTTCGCAGTCGATCACGCTGGGTGGGGTGGTGTCCGGTGCGGGCAGGCTGGTGAAGAACGGTGCCACCACCTTGACTCTCAATGGCGCCAACAGCTTCGGTGGCGGGCTGACCGTCAACGGCGGCGGCCTGCTGCTGGGCAATGCCGGCGCGCTGGGCACCGGTGCATTGTCGGTGGGGGCCAATACCACGCTGGACAGTTCGGTGGCGCTGGACCTGGCCAACAGCGTCAACCTCGGCGCCGGTGCGGTGCTGGATCTGCTGGGCAGCCAGAACGTGTCGCTGGGGGGCGTCATCAGCGGCACCGGCGGGCTGGTCAAGAACGGTGCGGCGACACTGGCGTTGAACGGCGCCAATACGTTCAGCGGGGGCGTCGGGCTCAACGCGGGCGTACTGCAGCTTGGCAACGCACAGGCGCTGGGTACCGGCCAGCTGGACGTGGGCGGCAACGCTTCGCTGGATGCCACTGCGGCGCTTTCGGTGGGCAACACCCTCGGCCTCGCCGCCGGCGCCAACCTCACCGTGCTGGGCAGCAATGACCTGACGCTGACCGGTCCGGTGTTCGGCGCCGGCGGGCTGATCAAGGATGGCGCGGCGCGCCTCACGCTGTCTGGCGCCAACACGTTCGGGGGTGGCACCACCGTCAACGCCGGCACGCTGGCGCTGGGGGCCGGTGGCAGCCTTGCCGCGGCCGGTGCGGTGGATCTTGCCGGCGCCGGTGCGACGCTGGACATCTCCGCAGCCGGTGCCGCGCAGACCATTGGCGCACTCAACGGCGTCGCAGGCAGCCAGCTGGCGCTGGGCGCGCAGTCGCTGACCTTTGGCGGCGCCGGCAACGGCAGCTTTGCCGGCGTGATCGGTGGCACTGGCGGCCTGGTCAAGACGGGTACCGGCGTGCAGACGCTGTCCGGTGCCAACACCTTCAGTGGCGGTGTTGCACTCAACGCGGGTGGCCTGATCCTCGGCAATGCCAGCGCGCTCGGCACCGGTGCGCTGGGCATCGGTGGCACTACCACGCTGGACAGCGGGGTGGCGTTGAACCTGGCCAATGCAGTGAACTTCGGTGCGGGCACGCAGCTGACGCTGGGCGGCAGCAACGATGTCACGCTCGGTGGCGTGGTGGCCGGCAATGGCAGCCTGGTCAAGAACGGTGCGGGCCTGCTGACCCTCAACAACACCAACACCTTCGCTGGCGGCCTGACCCTGAACGGTGGTGGCCTGGTCGTCGGTGCGGATGGTGCGCTTGGTACCGGCGCGCTGGCGGTGAATACCAGCACCACGCTGGATGCGGGCGCGGCAGTGACGCTCGGCAATGCGGTCACGCTGGGCTCGGGCGTTGCACTGACGGTGCCGGGCAGCAATGCGCTGACGCTGTCGGGCGTGGTCGGCGGCAATGGCAGCCTGATCAAGAACGGCGCTACCACGCTGACGCTGTCCGGTGCCAACACCTACACCGGCGGTACCACCATCAATGCCGGCACGCTGGCGCTGGGCACGGGCGGCAGCCTGGCCGCGGCGGGTGACGTCACGTTGGGCGCGGGCGCCGGCTTCGATATCTCCGGTGCCGGCAGCAGCCAGACCATCGGCGCACTCAATGGTCTGGGCGGCAGCACGCTGGCGCTGGGCGGAAACTCATTGACGTTCGGTACGGCCGGCAACGCCGCGTTCGACGGCGTGATCAGTGGCGGCGGGGGGCTGATCAAGGTGGGCGCGGGCGTACAGACGCTGTCCGGTGCCAACACCTTTGGCGGCGGCGTGACCCTCAATGCAGGCGGGCTGGTACTCGGCAATGACGCGGCGCTGGGCACCGGTGCATTGACGGTCGGCGGTGCTGCCACGCTGGATACCACCGGCCTGGCAACGCTGGCCAACAACATCGCGCTCAACGCCGGGCTGACCGTGCTCGGGACCAACGCACTGACGCTCAACGGCGTCCTTTCCGGTGCCGGCAGCCTGACCAAGAACGGCAGCGCGACGCTGACCTTGAATGGCATCAACAGCTATACCGGTGGCACCAACATCAACGCCGGCACGCTGGCGCTGGGGGCCGGTGCCAGCCTGGCGGCGAGCGGTACCGTGAACCTCGCCACAGGTGCCACGCTGGATCTGTCTGCCGGCAGCGGCACGCAGGTGTTCGGAACCCTGGTCGGCAACGGTACGGTGAACCTCGGCGCCAACTCGATCGAAGTCGGCGGCGCCACCAATGGCACCTTCAGTGGCTCGATCGCAGGCACGGGTGGCCTGACCAAGGTCGGTACGGGCATCGAGACGCTGACCGGTGCCAACACCTACACCGGCGGCACCTTCATCACTGCCGGTACGCTGGCGATTGGTCCGGGCGGCAGCCTTGCAGCCACCGGCGCGGTGACGCTGAGCGCTGCAGGCACCGGCTTCGATATCTCCACCGCAGGGGCCAACCAGACCATCGGCTCGTTGAAAGGGGTGGCGGGCTCGACGGTGAGCCTGGGTGCACAGACGCTGACACTCGGTGGTGTGGGCAACAGCCTCTTCGATGGCGCGATTTCCGGCACCGGTGGCCTGGTCAAGAATGGCGCCGGCGTCCTCACACTGGGAGGCGCCAATCTGTTCAGTGGTGGCGTCGCACTCAACGGCGGTGGCCTGGTGGTCGGCAACAACGCTGCGCTCGGCAGCGGTGCGCTGGCAGTGGGCGGCAACGCGACGCTGGACGCATCGACAGGCGTCAACCTGGCCAACAACATCGGGCTCGCAGCGGGCGCGAACCTCGACCTCCTTGGCAGCCAGGCGCTGACACTGGGCGGTGTGATTTCCGGTACCGGCGGCCTGGTCAAGGACGGTGCGGCCACCGTGACCCTGAGCGGTGCCAACACCTACACCGGTGGTACCACCATCAACAACGGCACGCTGGCGATCGGCGCGGGTGGCAGCCTCGCCGCGACCGGCGCGGTGAACCTGGCCGGTGCCGGCACGTTCGACATTTCGGCGGGCAACCAGGCCATCGGCTCGCTGGCCGGCGTCGCCGGCAGCACGGTGGCGCTGGGTGGCAGCACGCTGACCCTGGGCGGCACCGTGGACAGCACCTTCAGCGGTGCGATCAGTGGCAACGGCGGCCTGGTCAAGAACGGTGCAGGCGTGCAGACGCTCAACGGCGGCAGCACCTTCAGCGGCGGCGTAACGCTCAACGCCGGCGGCCTGGTGGTCGGCAACAATGCTGCGCTGGGCACCGGTGCGGTGACGGTCGCGGGCGCTGCGACGCTCGATTCGAACACAGCGGTCACCCTCGCCAACAACTTCACCCTCAACAACGCGTTGACCGTCCTCGGCAGCAACAACCTCACCCTCAACGGCAACCTGAGCGGCACCGGCAGCCTGACCAAGGAGGGAGCCGCAACGCTGACCCTGAACGGCACCAACACCTACACCGGTGGCACCAACATCAACGCCGGTACATTGGCACTGGGCGCTGGCGCGAGCCTGCACGCCAGTGGCATCGTCAACCTGGCCTCGGGTGCGACCTTCGATCTGTCGGCGGGCAGCGGCACGCAGCAGTTCGGCACACTGGTCGGCAACGGTACGGTGAACCTGGGGGCCAACACGCTGACGATCGGTGATGCCAGCAATGGCACGTTCAGTGGTTCGTTGGCCGGCTCGGGTGGCCTGATCAAGGAAGGCTCGGGGACCCAGACGCTGACCGGCACCAACACCTTCACCGGGGGTACCACCATCAACGCCGGCACGCTGGCGATCGGCGCCGGTGGCAGCCTGGCGGCGACCGGTGCGGTGAACCTGGCCAATGCCGGTACCACCTTCGACATCAGCGCGGGTGGTGCGCAGGCGATCGGTTCGCTGGCAGGCGTGGCGGGTTCGACCGTTGCGCTGGGCGGCAGCACGCTGACCCTCAATGGCGTGGGCAATACCACGTTCGCCGGCACCATCGGAGGGGCCGGTGGCCTGGTAAAGAACGGCGCAGGCATCCAGGGCTTGACTGGCGTCAACGTCTTCATGGGCGGCGTGACCCTCAATGCCGGTGGCCTGCTGCTGGGCAACGACGGTTCGCTGGGCACCGGCGCGCTGACCGTGGGCGGCAACGCCAGCCTGGACGGCACCAGCGCGCTGACCCTGGCCAACACCGTGCAGCTGGCCAATGGCACGCTGACCCTGGCGGGCAGCAACGCGCTGACCTTGAATGGCCCGATCAGCGGCGCTGGCGGCCTGCTGAAAGATGGCGCGGCAACCGTCACCCTGGGCGGCGCCAGCACCTACACCGGTACCACCACCATCAACAGCGGCACGCTGGCGGTGGCGGCCGGTGGCAGCCTGTCCGGTGCCAGCACGGTGAACCTGTCCGGTGCCGGCACGTTGGACATCAGTGCCGGTGGCAGCCAGAGCATCGGTGGCCTGGCCGGCGTGACCGGATCCAGCGTGGTGCTGGGCGGTGCGACCCTGACCACCGGCGGCAACAACGGCAGCACCACCTTCGGCGGTGTGCTCAGTGGCACTGGTGGCCTGGTGCAGAGCGGCACCGGCACGCTGACCTTGAGCGGCGACAACGTCTATACCGGCGGCACCACCATCAATGGTAGCAGCACGCTGCAGATCGGCAACGGCGGCAGCACCGGCTCGGTGCTGGGCGACATCACCAACAATGGCAGCCTGGTCTACAACCTGGGCACGACGGCAACCGTGGGCGCGGTGGTCAGTGGCAGCGGCGGCCTGACCCAGGCCGGTAGTGGCACGCTGGTGCTGACCGGCAACAACACCTACACCGGCGGTACCACCATCAATGCCGGCGGCACGCTGCAGGTGGGCAATGGCGGTGCGACCGGCGCGATCGTCGGTGACATCACCAACAACGGTGCGCTGGTGTCCAACGTGGCCGGCAACACCTTGCTGGGCGGCACCATCAGCGGCACCGGTGGCCTGACCCAGGCCGGTGCCGGTACGCTGACCCTGACCGGCAACAACACCTATACCGGCGGTACCACCATCAATGCCGGCGGCACGCTGCAGGTGGGCAATGGCGGTGCCACCGGTGCGATCACCGGCAATGTCGCCAACAACGGCAGCCTGGTCTTCGACGTCGCGGGCAACACCACCGTCGGCGGCGCGATCAGTGGCAGTGGTGGCCTGACCCAGGCCGGCAGCGGGGTGCTGACCCTGGTCGGCAACAACACCTACAGCGGCGGTACCACCATCAATGCCGGCGGCACGCTGCAGGTGGGCAATGGCGGTACAACCGGCGCCATCGCCGGCGACATCACCAACAACGGTGCGTTGATTTCCAACGTGGCCGGCAACACCGCGCTGGGCGGCACCATCAGTGGCAGTGGCGGCCTGACCCAGGCCGGCAGCGGTACGCTGCTGCTGACCGGCACCAACACCTACACCGGCGGTACCACCATCAATGCCGGTGGCACGCTGCAGCTGGGCAATGGCGGTGCGACCGGTTCGATCGTCGGTGACGTCACCAACAATGGCACGCTGCTGTCCAACGTGGCCGGCAACACCACGCTGGGCGGCACCATCAGCGGCAGTGGCGGCCTGACCCAGGCCGGCAGCGGCACGCTGACCCTGACCGGCAACAACACCTATACCGGCCCGACCACCATCAACGCCGGTGGCACGCTGCAGGTTGGCAATGGCGGCGCGACCGGTGCGATCGGCGGCAGTGTCGTCAACAACGGCAGCCTGGTGTTCAACGTGGGTGGCAACAGCACCGTCGGCGGCGCCATCAGCGGCAGCGGCGGCCTGACCCAGGCCGGCACCGGCACCGTGGTCCTGGCCGGCAACAACACCTATACCGGCGGCACCACCATCAACACCGGCGGCACGCTGCAGGTCGGCAACGGTGGCGCGAGCGGTGCGATCACCGGCAACGTCAGCAACAACGGCAGCCTGGTGTTCAACGTGGGCGGCAACACCACCGTCGGCGGCACCATCAGCGGCAGCGGCGGCCTGACCCAGGCCGGCACCGGCACCGTGATCCTGACCGGCAACAACACCTATACCGGTGGCACCACCATCAACGCCGGTGGCACGGTGCAGGTCGGCAACGGTGGGGCCAGCGGCGCGATCACCGGCAACATCACCAACAACGGTGGCCTGGTGATCAACACCGGTGGCACCACCACGCTGGGCGGCAGCATCAGCGGCGGCGGCAGCATCGTGCAGGCCGGCCCCGGTGGCCTGAACCTCGGCGGCAACAGTGGTGGCTTCAACGGTACCGGCCAGGTCACCGGCGGCGGCCTGAATGTCACCGGCACCATCGGCGGCCAGTGGACCATCGGCAGCGGTACCACGCTGTCCGGCACCGGCACCATTGGTGGCACCGGCGGTGGCGTGACGGTGTCCAGTGGTGGCGTGCTGTCGCCGGGTAATGGCCCGGGCAACGGCAGCGGCACAGGCAATGGCACCGGCACGATCACCGTGGGTGGCAACCTGACCCTGTCGCCGGGCAGCACGCTGGGCATCGATCTGGGTGCCAGCGGCAGCGATACGGTACAGGTGGGCGGCAGCGCCAACGTGGGTGGCAGCACCGTAAAGGTGAACACCATCTCGCCGAGCACCAGCTACCAGCAGGGCCAGCAGTACACGGTGATCAACGCGGGCGGTGGGGTGAGCGGGCAGTTCGCCTCGGCGAACTCGCCGTCGGCCTTCCTGACCATCACCCCGGTCTACACCGCCAACACCGCCAACCTGCAGATCGACGTGGCGCAGACGGCGGCGTTCACCACCGTGGCCAACACGCGCAACCAGTACAACACCGCTGCGGCGCTGGACAGCCTGCCGCAGAGTGGCGCGGCGCTGGGCCTGTACAACACGGTGCTGCTGTATGACGCCAGCACTGCGCGCAGCGCATTCGACCAGCTCTCCGGCGAAGTGCACGCGGCCAGCCGCGCGGTGCTGCTGTACGACAACTATCTGGAAGAGGGCATCCGCCAACGCCTGGGCAGTGAGCTGCCGACCGTGCGTGGTGAGCGTGCCTCGGCCTGGCTGGCTGGTAGCGGCAAGGTGTTCAAGCAGGATGGCGATGGCAATGGCGATGAGATCCGTTCCAACCGCAATGCGGTGATGGCGGGTGTGGACTGGCAGCTGGGTGAACACGTGGTGCTGGGTGCGGCGGCCGGCAACGAACGGCTGGATACGCGCCTGTACGATCGCAGTTCGCGCGCCCGCCTGCGCGGCAACACGTTCGGCCTGTATGCACAGGGACAGTGGAACAACGGCTTTGCGGTCGGTGGCAGCGTGTCGCGCGGTGACTACCGCACGCGCACCACGCGTGAAGTGCCTCTGCTGGGCCAGACCCTGTACAGCCGCCAGGATTCGGACGTTACCATCGCCCAGGTCGAAGGCAGCTGGACCTGGACCCATGGCAGGACCCAACTGCAGCCGTACGTGCAGTTCACCCGGCACTGGGTCGACAGTGATCGTGCGCTGGAGCAGGGTGGCAGTGCCGCACTGGTGCTGGAAGGCGGCAAGGACACGCTCAACGTCAGCACGGTGGGCGTGCGGGGCCGCTGGGACGTGGGTAGCGGCGCGCGCTTCCCGGCGCAGCTGACCGTCGGCCTGGGCTGGCAGCATGCATCGGGTGACACCGATGTGGCCAGCCGCAACCGCTTCGCGGTCGGTGGCGATGCCTTCGATGTCTACAGCGCGGTGATGGCACGCAATGCGCTGGTCAGCCAGCTCGGCGTGGCGGTCGGCCTGGGTCGCAACAGCCAGCTGTCGATGTTCGTGCAGGGCCAGCACGGTGATGGCCGCCGCGATGTCGGCGGGCAGATCAACCTGCGGGTAGGCTTCTAAGGGGGGCGGGCCAGCGGTGGATCCACGCGCTGCGTGGATCTACCGGCGCGGAGAGAGTGAGACCTCCCGCGCCACGGTGTCGGCACTGCAACCACCTCGCTCAGTTCGCCGCATCCTGCGTGCGTCGACGCAATCCGGCGGGCGGGTCGAACAGGCTCGACGGCACCTCATCGAAAGTGACCTCGGTAACCCGCAGGCCGCGTTCGGTACGCTGGTTGCCGGTGCGTCCGCGGTAACCCAGCAGCAGGCCCGTGCGGGTATCGATCCACAACGTGCCGGAGGTGGTGCCATCAGGGCCCTGCGCATTGTCATAGCGCCAGCCGGCAGCGAGGCGACCCAGGATGAACTCGCCGGGTGCGGGAGAGCAGCGCCCTCCGATCGTGTGGCATGGGGCGGCAGGATCGTACCAGTAGGGACCACTGGCGTCGGCGACCGGCAGCGTGTAGTTGCCGCGCTCGCTCACCAGCCATGCCCGGCCGCGCTGGCCCTGGGTGGTCAGCCATGCATCGGGCGCATTGTCGCCGCGGAAATCAATACGGATGGCAGGCCCGCGCAAACGGATCTCGACCTCGACCTCACCACCAGGCGAGCTTGGACCGAGTGGGCCCAGGCCATAAGCGCGTGCCAGCAATCGCGCCTGTGGAGGTTCGTTGTCAGCAGCGTCCGTGGATTGCGCGGCGACGGCCCAGGTTGCTGCCATCAACAGGCTGGCCAGCAGCACCTGCATGTCAGCGCGCCAGGTTGTTGCTGTCATGCACGGGGCTCTGCATGCGGACGATCGCGTAGGACTCGATCGGCATGCGGCGATGGCCGGTGATCGGGTCCTCGATCAGCATCGAGGCCG
The DNA here is from genome assembly GCF_059370155.1 of Stenotrophomonas sp. YJH_SMC_73. Lineage (NCBI taxonomy): Bacteria > Pseudomonadati > Pseudomonadota > Gammaproteobacteria > Lysobacterales > Lysobacteraceae > Stenotrophomonas > Stenotrophomonas sp. YJH_SMC_73. The sequence goes on from NZ_JCAFTJ010000005.1 coordinate 109,931, forward strand.
GGCGGAAGCTGTCGCCTTCGCTGACCAGGTCTGAAAGACCGGCAATCACCCGGTCGGCAAAGGGAACGATCAGGGGCATCGGATAGGTGACCTTGATCTTGAGGATGTTGGCGTCCTGCACGCTGACGCGGCTGCTGCCGACACGTGCATCGCGGAAGGCAAGATTGTCGTTCGGCAGCGCATAGCGCCCATCGAACTGGCGCTCGCGGAACTCGTTGTACGCCGCGCGGCTGGGTGAAATGACCTCGATCTTCGGTGACAGCAACGGGTTCTTCCACAGCAGGGCGACCTTGGCGCGGGCGGCGACGGCACCGGCGGCATCCGGCGAGGTCGCGTACAGGGGAGCCATCGCCATTTCCAGTGCGCTGCGCATCTCGGAATGATTGACGCCACTGACCGCGCCGGCACGCGCGGCCTGCAGCGTGGCGAAATCCAGCAGCGACTTGGCGCGATAGATCAGGACGAACTGGAAGATGACCAGGATGAGGAAGACGAAGGCCGGAACCACGATGCAGAATTCAATCAGCGATTGGCCCCGCTGCTGGCGGATGGATGTGCGGATGTGCTTCATTGCAACGCCCTCGTGGATGGCGGTGCCGCAGGCGGAGAAGGGCACCATTGGAACGTCTCGCCCAGCACCGGGGCAATATGCCTGAGGCTGTCCACCGGCATTTCCAGCGTCGAGTAGGCGCCGCGGCACCAGGCGCCGCGCCATGGGCGCACGGCCTCGCGCCAGCCAACGGCGCGCTGATCGCGGTCCAGGAACAACAGGTCGAGTGGATACCCCATGGCCAGGGTGTGCACGCTCGAGCAGGGGGTTATCAGCAGGCCTTGCCCAGGCTGGAGTGGCGCGCGCAACAGCAGGCCGCGCAGCCGCTGGTGCCAGCGATCGGCATGCCAGACGCAGCTGAGCAACTGCTGGTGGTTGCGGATCAGGGCGCCGGTTCTCATGTGCGGGGACTCACAGGATGCCCTGCTGCTTCATCTGCAGGAAGATGAAGTAGGCCAGGACGACGAAGATCAGCGGGAAGAAGAACAGCACCAGCGGCAGCATCATCTTCACCGGTGCTTCCAGGGCCAGCTTCTCGGCGCGAAGGAAGCGCTCTTCGCGGCGCTGCATGGCCTGCGAGCGCAGTGTGTCACTCAGGCTGGCACCCACCCGGTCCGCCTGGATCAAGGCGCTGGTGAAGCTGGTCAACTGGGAGATGTCGGCGCGATCGGACATGCGCCGCAGCGCTTCGGCACGCGGAAGGCCGGCGCGCAGATCACGCAACATGCGCGAGAACTCCTGTGACAGCGGACCGTGTGGACCCTTGTCGACGGACTGTTCGATCGCACCGGTGATGTTCAGGCCCGCTTCGACGGCCATGGTGATGAAGTCGAGGAAGATAGGCAGGTCGCGGATCACATGCTTGGAGCGCGCTTTCCGCCGTTCGCCCAGCCACAGCGTGGGATACATCCACCCGAACGGTGCGCCGAATGCCAGGGCCATCAGCACGGAGCCGACTCCGAACCGGCCCAGCAGGATGATGGTGAGCAACAGGAAGGTACTGGCCACGGCGGCGGAGACGATCCGTGCGCCATACAGTTCTTCCGGTGACAGCACGAAGTCCTGGCCGGCCGACTGCAGGCTGCGATGCGCGCGCTCCAGCTGTGCCGAGGACAGGCGCGGCCCGGCCAGGCGCGTAGCGACCGTAATCAGCGGCCACAGGATGCGCAGCAGCAGCGGCAGCGGATCCTGGTAGTTGCGCTGGTCCACCTCGACCGACTGCACCAGTCCGCGCAGCGCGAATGCAAGCAGCCCAACAGCGGCAGCGGCAAGCAGTGCGACCAGGATGAGCAGGGCGTTCATATATCGATCGTCATGATTTTGCGGCACATGCGGTAGCCGAGGTATTCCAGTACCCCGATCAGGGCCATGACGCACCAGCCGATGAAGGTGTGGAACATGGGGTTCATCGTTTCTGGATAGAACAGCACGAGGAAGCCGACAAGGCCGGCTGGCAGCATCGCCATGACGATGCCCTGCAGGCGCCCCTGCGCGGTAAGTGCCTTGACCTTGCCTTCCATGATGAGCTTGCGCCGCAGCGTTTCGGCGAGCGTGGAGAGGCTCTCGGCGAGATTGCCACCAACCTCGCGCGAAATGCTGACGGCGGCCACGAACAGCTTCACGTCGGCAATGGGCACGCGGGCGGCGAAGTTGTCCAGCGCCTCCTCCGTGCGCACGCCCATGTGCTGCTCGCGCAGTACCAGTGCCAGCTCCTGGGCCAGCGGAGGCAGGCCGTCATGGGCCAGTGCTTCCAGCGCAGGATTGAAGCCGACGCCGGCCTTGAGGCTGCCGGCCAGCATCAGCAGCCCGTCGGGCAACTGCTGCTGGATCTGGTCGAGGCGGCGCTGCTTCAGCCACAGGTAGATCTTGCGTGGCGCTATGGCCAGCAGGATCAGGGCCAGGATCGGCAGCAGCAGGTTGCCGCCGGTGACGATCCACAGCAGCACGGGAATCGCCAGCAGCATCAGGACATTGGTCCTGAATAGCACGCGCGGGTCGACGAACAGGAACATGTCGGCCAGATTGACCCGCGCCTGGTCCATGAAGTTGGCGCGGTAACGGTCCATGAAGCCGGAGCTGGCACGCGCCAGCAACAGCACCGAGCCCGTCACGCAGGCAAAACACAGCAGGGCGATCAGCAGGATGTCACTCATTCCGCCGTCCCCCGGTACGGAAAATGTCCAGGTCAACGGCGACGCCGCGCTCGGCAAGCTCTTCATAGAACTCCGGCACTGCACCGGTCGCGACGAACTCGCCCACCACCTTGCCATCGCGTCCGGCAGTGGAGCGTGCCTTGAACAGGAACACATCCTGCAGCTGGATGGTTCCGCTTTCCATGCCCGTCAACTCAGTGATGTGGCTGACCTTGCGCGAACCGCAGGGGAAGCGCTTCTGGTGCACGATCAGGTCCACTGCCGACGAGATCTGTTCGCGCACCACCGTCATCGGCAGCTCCATGCCGGACATCATGACCATCACTTCCAGGCGCGACAGCGCCTCGCGCGGATTGTTGGCATGGGCGGTGGTCAGCGATCCTTCGTGGCCGGTGTTCATGGCCTGCAGCATGTCCAGTGCTTCGCCGCCGCGGCACTCGCCGACCACGATGCGGTCCGGGCGCATGCGCAGCGCGTTGCGCACCAGGTCGCGGATGGAAATATGGCCCTTGCCTTCCATGTTGGGAGGACGCGCTTCCAGGGCAACCAGGTTGGGCTGGACGAGCTTCAGTTCGGCCGCGTCCTCGATGGTGACGATGCGATCGGTATCGGGAATGAAGTTGGAAAGGATGTTGAGCAGGGTGGTCTTGCCGGAGCCGGTGCCGCCGGTGACGACGATGTTGCGCCGTTCGCGCACCGCAACGATCAGGAATTCCAGCATCGGCTGGCTGAGCGAACCGAAGGTGAGCAGGTCCTTTCCTTCCAGCTTGCGCTTGGCGAACTTTCGGATGCTGATGCTCGGGCCGCGCAGCGCCACCGGCGGAATGATGGCGTTGACGCGGGAGCCATCCTTCAGCCGCGCGTCGACCATCGGCGAGCTTTCGTCGATGCGGCGACCGAGGGGCGTCACGATGCGCTCGATGGCTGACAGCACCGCGCGGTCACTGGTGAAGACAATGGGGGACCGTTCGATCCGGCCCGCACGTTCAATGAAGATCTGGTCGTGCGCGTTGACCATGATTTCCGTCACCGTCGCATCGTCGATCAGGTCTTCCAGCGGGCCCAGGCCGATGGCCTCATCGAGCACCTCCTTGGCCAGCCTGCGTGGGTTGATCGTCTTGGGCAGCTCGGAGAACTCCCGTTGCATCACCTCATCGATCAGCTTGATCGTGGCGTTGCGCAGCGACTCATCGTCCATGCTGCGCACGTCAAGCCGGCGCAGGTCCATCTGCTTGACCAGCGAGGCATGCAGCTTTGCACGATAGACCGCCATGTCCGGCGGCAGCTGCTCCGGCCGCGCCAGCTGGCGTTCGCTGGATGGCTGCGCCGGTGCGGGTGCCGGTGCGGGCGTGGCGTCCACCGGTACATCGTTGGCCGCGCCCGCATTGAAACTTCCAGCATCGGCGAGGGGTTCGGCCGGCGGGTCGTCGTCCACCACCTGCAGCAGGTAGTCGCCGATCTGCACGCGGTCACGGCTGGTGAGCGGGCCACGGCTGCCTTTGACCTGTTCGCCATTCACCAGTACCGGCGAGCGGCCTCCCAGGCTCTCGATGAAGATGCCCTGGTCCTCGCGCTTCAGCGCCGCATGGCGTTGGGCGATGCTCCAGCCCTGCAGCACCACCAGGTTGCCGTCGCCACGGCCGATCCCGCATTCACGGTGCAGGCAGCGGACACGTCGCTGGTCGCGGTTGGGTGTGTCGATGAGGATGTTGAACATGCGACGGCTCCGGTCACTGCACGAAATCTATGTTCCGGCGCGGCATGGCCTGCTGGCCGCGCTCCTGGATCTGTCGCGCTCGCTCCAGGCCATCGAGGTTTTCCTGCGAGCCCGGCGTCACCACGCGCGGAGTAACGAACATCACCAGCTCGGTACGGTTGCCACGGAAGCCATCGGAGCGGAACAGCTTTCCGAGGATCGGGATATCGCCCAGCAGCGGCAGGCGCTTGGCATCCTGCTGCGCGCTGGAGTCGATCAGCCCGGAGATGACGATGGTTTCCCCTGCGTGGACGTTGATTTCCGACTCGGTGCGGCGGGTGGTGAAGCCAGGCACGCCCTGCACGGTCACCGTCGGATCGACGCGGCTGACCTCAGCCAGGATGCGGGTGGAGATGTCCTGGTTGAAGTTGACCAGGGGCTCGATGTCGAGCTTGATGCCGTATTCCTTGTAGTCGACGGTGACCTGGCCGAAACCCTGCGGAACCGGGATCGGCACTTCGCCGCCGGCCAGGAACTTGGCCTGCCCGCCGCTGCGGGCGCTGAGTTGGGGCGAGGCCAGCAGGAACGCCTTGCCCTTGTTCATCATCAGGTTGATCGCCGAGCCGATCTGCGTGGCGATGCCAAAGAAGGCCTGGGTTCCCTGCAGCTTGTTCGGCAGCAGCACGCCGTTGGCCGGGCTCTGCTCGGGGTTGATGCGGTAGTAGTTGTTGTTGGTGAAATCCTTGACGATGCCCGCCACCGGGCCACGGATGACGTTGTCCCACTGGATGCCGAGTTCTTCCAGCGCATTGGTGTCGAATTCCATGATCTTCACGTCCATCTGCACCATCGGGCGCATGCCCACCGGGTCGGCAGTAGTGAAATTCAACACCGTCGGGTAGATCTTCTGGATCGCATCAATGCGGCTGCCGATGCCCGGGTTGATGTCCTGGCCGGTAATGACCACACGGTCGGCGACCGCATGCACATTGATCTTTTCCACGTCGGCCAGCAGGGTACGGATGGTCTCGGCCAGGCTGACGGCATCGTTCTCGGAGATGTCCACCTGCACCTGCAGCTGCTTGCCGTTCTGCAGCCACAGGTGAACCGTGGTGGAGCCGGGCTTCATGCCCATCATGATCAGGTCGCGCGGGCCGACGTTGGTGACCTCGAGCATCTCGCCACTACCGACGGCCACGCGCTTGAGCCCGCTGGGCAGCGTGTAGACGGCGGCCTGGCCGGCATAGATCCGGGCGCGGGTGGGCAGTGGCACCGCGGGCATGGCCGACGCGCTGGTGCGATAGGCGGGATCGGGAACCGGCGCCGGGAAGGCGCTCTGCCCACCGGGTACCGGTGCATGGTTGGTGTTGGGCTGCGGTTGCGCCTGGACAGCAGGGTGCGGTGCGGCCATGACCGGTACCGGGGTCAGCTGGGTGCCGGTGGTCTGTGCCACGGCCAGCAGTGGCGAGGTGACAACAGCGATGGCCGCAGTGGCGGCGATGAGGCTGCGGATTCCATTATTGCTGCGCATTCGTCGACCCTTTGCCCCCAATGATGAATTGCACGCCAGCACGACCCTGCGTGCCGTTGCCGAGCAGTTCCCTCTGCGTCATGCCACTGAGGCCGAACGCACCACGATCCTCCACCTGGCGAAGCATCACCCGCATCGAACCGGCCTTGGCGGCGACCGTGAGTCGCTGCGCCTGTGCCGGTGTCAGTTCCAGAGTGATGTTCGAATAGCCCTGCTGGTCTTCCGAGGCCGGCGTTTCGCCGACGCGGTTGCCGGTTGCCAGAACGTTGATGTCCTCAAGCAGCGGCAGCACCCGGGCACCGGTCTGTTCCTGCTCGACGGTGAGCAGGATGTCGACGTGATCCCCGGGAGCAATCATGCCGGAGATCGAGTTCGTCTCGTCCACCTGGAGGGTGTAGCCCACGTTGCCCTTGGCGATCACGCGCGAGAACTGGTCGTACAGCGGTACCAGTGCACTGGCACCCAGCGGTGCACCTTCGCGGATCGGCGCGCGCAGCATGCGGCCGCTGTACTCGGACACATTGTCCGGCGTGATCGCATCGGCAGGCGGCAGGTCGGCGGGGACTTCGCGCACTGCAAGGTCGGCAACGGTGACAATGCTGCCCGGCTCCATGTCGGTCTTGGGCACGGCTACCGGCACCATTTCCACCGGCGGAGCGGCACGCTCGTTCACCGCCTTCTGCACGTAGCGCACGGCGACCAGGGCCGCGAACAGGCCGAGCGCGAGGGCGATGATGATGAAGACGACGTTGCGGTTGGCTTTCAGCGGGAGCGCCTTCATACGACTCCCATCGACAGCATGTAGGTGAACCCCTGGTACGCCTTGCGCAGTGAATCGATCAGCTCGAGCACGATGTTCGGCTCGGCGACCAGGACCAGGACACCGACGGAAGCGACCACGGCGTACTCGATCAGTGCGGCCCCGCGCTGGCGGCGTAGGGACGGGGGAATGCGTTTTCTCATGGCGGTGGTCTCAGTGCTGCGACTGGTTGACGACAATCGAGGTTCCCTGCTCGTGCCGGTTGAAGGTCATGGTCATTTCCTGGCTGCCCTTGCTGTAGCGGACAACGCACTGCAGCGCGATCATCGAACAGCCCGCAGGGCCGGAACTTCGGCTCCAGCCGTCCGCAGGGAGGCGGCTGGCATAGAAGGCATCGGTCTGGAACGGAGACAGCGTGCTTTCCATGGACAGGCTGCGCCCGGGCGCGTCCAGGTAGGTGATGTCGTTGATCACCTGCGTCCCGGACGGTTTCGGGAAATCGGCGCCGGCCGCGGCATCGGGCTTGCGCTTGAGCAGGCGTGTAATGCCGATCTGTGACTGGCTGCCACTGCCCTTGGCCGATACCTCGATGGTCACGTAGTACTCACCGTGTGCGTGGCCGATCACGGTCTTGCCGCCGACCTCGTTGATCACGGTCTGCCCGGGCCATTCGCGGTTGTAGTAGCTGACGATGGACGACACCGGCAAGGCGGACGTGAAGCGCGAGATGCGCATGGGCAGGCCGTTGTAGAGCATGTCCTTGGCCACCCACTCGCTCTGCGCGCCCTCGGGCTCGGGAATGTCCGGCCAGGACGCGGCCAGCGCAGGCCAGGCGAACAGCAGCGCGGCCAGTGCCGCCAGCAGGTCAACGCGACGGCGCATAGGCAGGCAACTTGTCGACAGGCACCACGTCGGGCGCGATGTAACCGGGATCAAGCCTGCTCAGCGTCCCGATCATCGGGATGCCGGAGAGGCCGTCAAACGCCTTGGCGATGCCCGCCATGTGCTGGGATGGCACCAGTGGCTTGACCTGCGCGATCACCGAGCGTGACGAGTTGACCTTGAGCCCGGAACCGGCTGCATTCCAGGGGTCGGCCAGCACCACATGGGTGGCCTGCAGCTTCAGGCCCAGCGAATCGAAGGGTTCCAGATAGGCGGCAGCACTGCCGTTGGCACTTTTCAGATCCTGCACATCCAACCGCAGCTGGGCCTGGGTCAGGCCGTTGCGGTTGGGCGGGAACGAACCGAACATCGAGGTCACGTCGCCGATCTTCTTCATCATGCCGCCTGCCGACGTGCTGGTGTAGGAGACCAGGGCGAGGTCACCGCGCCGCACCAGCGGCTGGTTGGAGAAGGTATTCATCAGGACGTCGCCGACGGCGGCATCGCGTGCGCCGGTCTGCGCCTGGCTGACGATGGGATCGTTGGCACGCCCGAAATAGCGGTCGACGGCAAGATCGCGCTGGCGGCCGCTGGCCGGCAGTTTGTAGTCCGGCGATACGGTGGCTTCCCAGGCGATCGCGCGCGCGGCCTGCTGGGTGGCCTGGCGGGCGTGGATGTACTTGGCCAGGATCGGGATCAGCAGGAAGATCGGCACCAGCACGGCGCAGAGCACGGCGACTTCGGTGAGACTCTGGCCGCGCTGGCGACGCGCGCCGCGGAATGGGCGTTCCCTGTCCATGGCTACCTCAGCAGGTCATCGTTGGGAGGACGGTTCGCGCGGTACCTCGAGGTCGCCGCTTTCAAAGGGTTGGCCCACCGTCATGCGCTGCGTGGTCAGGCGGGTGCCATTGCCGTCGAGGGGTTCCTGCTCCAGGACAATGGCGTAGCGGCTCGGCCGGTAGTCGTTCAGCGCACCGGGGGTGAAGCCCCAGCTGGCACCAGCCGACCACACGCACTGGCTGAACCGTCCGTTCTCGTCCTTCCACACGTTGCACGGCTGGCCAGCGACCCTGCGGTTGCCCGCGCGCTGGAAGCCCGGCGAGGCGCTGCCTTCGTCGGCTTCGGCGGCAAAGCGGGTGAGCCCGTCGCTGTCGGCAGGGGACTGGCTACGCTCTCCCGTTGCCAGATCGACCTGCTCCACGCCGGAGGCGCTCTGGGTCTCCTGCAGGCCGGTGGCCTCCAGCCGGAACTGGCAGCTGGTCGCAGGGCCATCGTTGAGCAGGCGCCATTCGCGGGTACGGAACACTTCCTCTTTGCTGGAAAGCCAGGCTTCGTAACGGACGGTTCCCAGGCGGGCGACATCGGCGTCATCCAGTGCGCGGGTCGGCAATCCTGCCGCCTGGCAGTCGCTCAGTGCCTGCTGGTAGCTGGTGCGCGCCGCGTTGCGTCCATCCACCAGGGTTTCGGCAATCTGGTCAAGATGGATGCCCGGCATGTTCCTGGCAGCGGCGGGCTCGCCGTTGTCCGCCGCGCTGCCACAGCCGCTGATCAGCAGTGTGGCGATCGACAGGTGCAGGCGATTGAAAACAGCAAACGTCATGGCATCAAGGCTCCGGCTGCCGCCAGGGCAGCCTTGGTGGTGGCATCGGTCTTGACCAGTCGTGCCTGCCAGTAAGGGCTGAACAGGTTTCCGGTTTCACGCTTGCGGTCATCGCGGCTGAACATGCGCAGCTGCACCGGGCGGTCGAAGAACACCTGCGCGGAGGAAAGTGCGGCGATCTTGTTGTTGGCCATCCTGTCCGGCAGTTCCATCTGCGAGCCGGCCGGGGCGCCGATGCCGGCGCCGGACGTGGTGCGCGCGCTGGTGCCGGCGGTCTCGGCATAGATGGTGAAGACCGGGCCGACCTTGTCGCGGTCACGATCATTCTCGGCGTAGGGCTGCAGTGCCTGCCCGGCCTTGACGTCGTGATAGTCGCGCAGGCCGTTGTAGCCGGTGAAGAAGGCCTTGCGATGCTGGCCATTGGCGAAGCGCACGTTGGCATCCTGGCTGCGGTCGACAATCCACGCCGCGCCACGATTGCGGCGCACCGCTTCGCCATACGGGCGGTAGCGGCGGCGGTCCCAGTCCGAGTACCAGCCGTTGCCGTTGCCGAAGCCGTTGAGGAAGCGCTGGTTGCGATAGCTTTCCACGGCCTGCGCACCGCCCCAGCCGACTGGAATATCGATATCGGAAAGCGGCCATGGCAGCGGAAGCTCGACGGCCATGGTGTCCAGCGCTGCCCATCGGTTGTAGTCGACCATGTCGGTGCCGCCGGACTGCACCAGGAAGCCGAGGAAATCATCGCTGCGGCTCTTGCTGAAGCCATCACGCGACTGCATCACCACATTGCGGAAGCGGTCGGCGCCCTGGCGCTGCGTGGCCGAGCCACCGTTGGCGGTACGGGGAATGCTGTAGCGCTGCAGCAGCCGGTTCTCGGCCGTGGCCAGTTGCGTGCCGAGCACCGCGGTTCCGATGGTGCCCAGTTGTGCCTGCGGTGAGTTCCGCTGCAGCACATCCTTGGCGATGGTGTAGCTGTCCAGCCGCGATACGCCCTCGATGACGAGCTGCACCGAGGCGGCGAACATCATGTTGAGCTTGTCGATGGCGATGATGGCCGCCTGCGCGACAGGCTGGAACGTCTGGCGGGTGACCTTGAGAATGCGTTCGGCGACCTTGAAGGCGGTTGCCAATGCCTTGAACACCACGCCGATGTAGGGAATGGCGGAGAGCACATCCAGCGTGGTGCGGATGACGATGGAGGTGGTGTGCATCTGGTTCAGCCACGAATAGAGGCTGATCGTCTGTGCCACGGCCACTTCGTTGGCAACGCGGGCACGGTTCATGTAGGCCGCGTAGTTCAGTGCGCGTGCCTGCTGGATCGCAACGCTGTAGGCGGCGGCGTCGGCCGCATTGACCAGCTCCACCTTCTTGTTCACCACCTGCCCTGTGTTGAACAGCAGGACAATCCCGATGCATAGAACCAGAATGAGTGCCAGCCCGAGAACCATTGCTTGGCCGGCGACCGTTCGGTGGCTGGAAACGCCCCGGGCCGCACGGCTTCGTGCCAAAGCCAATGCGCTGCGCATAACGAATTCCTGGGCCGGAGGCCATGGCTGCCCGTCGCGCGCCGCGTGCGGTGCGCGCAGGGAGATTATGCTGGGAGGGCCCTGGCGGCTTCATGCCGCCAGGGCTGGGGTATTACTTGTTCTTGTACGCGTCCATGCCCTTGGTCTTGTCAGCTTCCTGCTGGGCGCTGTTGGCCTGGTTCTTGGCGCGGTTGATCGACTGCGTCGCGCTCTGGCCGGAAAGTTCCTTCGACATGCCTGCCACCTGGCTGCGAACCGTGCCTCCGAAGAAGGTGACGGCTCCGATCGCGGCGATGGCGATCAGCGCGGTGATGATGATGTACTCGGTCATGCCCTGACCGGCCTGCTTACGGGAAAAACGGATGTGACGACGGCTGCGTTCCATGTATTTCCTCCTTGATGGCAGGAATCCTCCCGGGTGTGCGGGATATTCGGCGTGTCCGCTGGGGGATCCTGATTAATGGCAGGGCGAGGTAAAGACAGGAAGCTCACACCCTGGTTCGTCGAAAATTTGTCGCTTGTTCGAGAACGGGGCCAAGCCTATCGACAGAAAATTGACGATACAAGTCAGGTTTTTCCGATATGCAATGAAATATTTGAAAATGTGATGCACATTGCAGATTAACAATTGTCTGCACATAATCACGTCAAATTTGAGCTAGATGCACCGCTTTTCGTTAAGGAAATTAACACTCAACTGACATATTTGTGTCACGCGGGCGGCTTGTGGTGCCGGAATATTGGCGCGCTACAGAGGGCGCGTGCACGGCCTGCTTCTTGTTCGAACGGCATGAGAGATCCGCGTGTTTTTATCTCGTTGCATCCGCGGCAAAACAAATGACCGTGCGGCGCGGAAAAGAAAAAAGCACATGCAGGGCATGTGCTTTTTCCGGAGTGCTTCAACGCAGTAACGTCGTGGTGATATCAGCGCTTGACCAGTTCCACGCGACGATTGGCGCGACGCCCTTCTTCGGTTGCGTTGTCGGCGACCGGCTGGCTCTGCCCATAGCCTTTCGCGCTCAGGCGTTCGGCTGCGATTCCACCGCCGACAAGACGCGTGCGCACCGACTCCGCACGCGCCTGCGAGAGCGTCTGGTTGTGCGATTGGCTGCCGCTGTTGTCGGTGTGTCCTTCAACGGAAAGGCGAAGCTGTGGGTCGGCCTTCAACAGCTGGGTGACCTGTGCGATCTGCGGTTCCGAATCGGGCAGGATCTCGGCGGCGTCGGTTGCGAAGTTCACCTGGATGGATACCTTGCCACTGCTGTCCAGTGCCTGTTTCAGCGTGTCCGCTTCAATGACCTTGGCCGTGATCTGCACCGGTTTTGTCTCTGCGACGAGCAGGCCGCCGGAGTTTCCACCCGAGCCCAGGTGAATCCAGATATCGCGATCTTCGCGATGGATGACATAGGTTTCTGCGGGTTCGTTGTAGATGTCGCCGATGCCGCCGACATAGGTGGTCGCCGCCTTGCTGTTGCCGATGTCACGCGATGCATCGGCCGGTATGGTGCCGGAGAAAATGCGCTTGCCCCCCAGGGCCTCGACCAGGCTCTGTACATTGCGGCTGAGCTCCAGCTGCGAATAAGGGTGATCGCTGCTGCTCTGCAGGACCGAAGAATGAACCTTGCCTTCAATCCATTCCACGCGATCGCCGGTCCAGAACGGTACGCGATCGAATTCGCTGTCTACGACGTCCTGGCTGGTGTAGCCCTGCGGCAGTCCGAGATAGGGGAAGCTGCCGATCGTTGCCTGCGATACGGGCAGCTCGGCAACATTGAACGCTGCGGCCTTCTGGCTTCCATCCGTGGCCGCAGCCGCCTGCGGTGATGGTTCGGCTGCGGTGCTGGAAGGTGCGGCCGAGGAAGCGCCACCCTCTGCAGGCGCTTCGCCAGCGCGCTTGCAGGCACCCAGTGCCAGTACCAGGCTGGCGGCCAACAGGCTCGCGCGCACTGCGGACATCGTCGATCCGTGCTTCTGCGTCATGAACGCACCTGCTTCATCAGTTCGTTGCAGACTTCGCTGGTGGGCTTGTACTGGCCCTTCTTCCAGGCATCGGTGATCTTCTTCTGTGTCTGCGCTTCGGCCGTGTCATAGGCCTGGTCGAAGCCTGCTTCGGCGCCGAACACGGTTTTTGCCTGTGCCTTGTGGCTTGCGCGCAGCTTGGCGGCCTGTTCCGGGGTTGCGCCGCACGCCAGGGCATTGCCTGCATGCGTGCCTCCCAGTGCGCCGAACTGCGCCGCACCGCCGCCCTGTGCGACTGCGGTGCCGCTGCCGATCAGCAAGGCGGAGGTGATCACTAGCTTCGTCATGAAATACCGCATGTTGATGTTCCTCATCCGGCCCGATAGCGGGCATCAATCCCCTGTGGCCCGAGCATAGCAACAGGCAGTGAGTGCCAGCGTGTCGTTGCATCGCCACGGCACGGCCAGTGGTCAGGGCGTGGACAGGAAGCGCGGGGTGCCACGACGTGGGGCAGATCCTGTCGTTGGACGGCCATCGAACGTGGAAGCGGGACAGCCGACCAGGCATCCCCGCACGGCGGAAACCCATTGATGGATCTGGAGCAACAAGCCCCTCTGTTGAGGGGCTGCCCCGACAGGGGCGGGGAGAGGCCGGCAAGGGGAGGGGCCCGAACGTTGCGCAGCAACGTTTGGGGCGAAGCGCGCGCAGCGCACTTCGCATCCCCCGCCAGTGGCTTCTGCGAGGTACAGCCGATCAGGCATCCCCGCACGGCGGAAATCCATTGATGGATCTGGAGCAACAAGCCCCTCTGTTGAGGGGCTGCCCCGACAGGGGCGGGGAGAGGCCGGCAAGGGGAGGGGCCCGAACGCTGCGCAGCAACGTTTGGGGCGAAGCGCGCGCAGCGCACTTCGCATCCCCCGCCAGATAACTGAAAAAGGCTGCCCGAAGGCAGCCTTTTTCAGTTATCTGGCGGAGAGAGGGGGATTGTCGGGTGCATCCATGCACCCGATCCCGGTGCGCGCTGCGCCCCGGGACCCGCCTTCGGCGGTCCGGTTCTGCTCCTGCAGAACCGTCGAACCCCGGCAGGGCTTCTCTCGCCCGATGCTCTCCGCCAGCCAAATAAAAAAGCCGCCCAGAGGGCGGCTTCTTCATTTGTCTGGCGGAGAGAGGGGGATTCGAACCCCCGAAGCGCGGTTTAGACGCTTACACACTTTCCAGGCGTGCTCCTTCAACCACTCGGACACCTCTCCGGATCCCTGCCATCGGCAAACGCCTCAGCAGGGGCGCAGATTCTAGCGGGCGGCGCGGCCGGACACAAGCACCCTGATCAGGGGCGCATCCAGCGGCATTGTTGGCGAGGGGGCTGGACAGGCATGGCACAATGGAACATCCGATGGAAAACGGTGGCCTGATGTCCTATCTCGTCCTTGCCCGCAAGTGGCGTCCGAAGCGTTTCGCCGAGCTGGTGGGCCAGGAACACGTGGTCCGTGCGCTCAGCAACGCGCTGGACAGCGGCCGGGTCCACCACGCGTTCCTGTTCACCGGCACCCGCGGCGTGGGCAAGACCACCATCGCGCGCATCTTCGCCAAGTCGCTGAACTGCGAGCAGGGCACCAGCGCCGACCCCTGCGGCCAGTGCGCGGCCTGCCTGGACATCGACGCCGGCCGCTACATCGACCTGCTGGAAATCGACGCCGCGTCCAACACCGGTGTGGATGACGTGCGCGAGGTGATCGAGAACGCGCAGTACATGCCCTCGCGCGGCAAGTACAAGGTCTACCTGATCGACGAAGTGCACATGCTGTCCAAGGCGGCGTTCAACGCGCTGCTGAAGACGCTGGAAGAACCGCCGGAGCACGTGAAGTTCCTGCTGGCCACCACCGATCCGCAGAAGCTGCCGGTCACCGTGCTCAGCCGCTGCCTGCAGTTCAACCTCAAGCGCCTGGATGAAGACCAGATCCAGGGCCAGATGACCCGCATCCTGGCGGCGGAAGCGATCGAGGCCGATGGCAGCGCCATCGTGCAGCTGGCCAAGGCCGCCGATGGCAGCCTGCGTGACGGCCTGTCACTGCTGGACCAGGCGATCGCCTATGCCGGCGGCGCGCTGCGTGAGGACGTGGTGCGCACCATGCTGGGTACCGTGGACCGCACCCAGGTGGCGGCGATGCTCGATGCGCTGGCCGACGGCGATGGCCCGCGCCTGCTGCGGGTGGTAGCCGCGCTGGCAGAGTTCTCGCCGGACTGGAGTGGTGTGCTGGAAGCGCTGGCCGAAGGGCTGCACCGCATCCAGGTGCAGCAGCTGGTGCCGGGCGCTGCCGCGGCGGAAGGCCTGGATGTCGCCGCATTCGCCGAGCGCCTGCGCCCGGAAGTGGTGCAGCTCTGGTACCAGATGGCCTTGAATGGCCGCCGCGACCTGCCGCTGGCACCCAGCCCGCGCGCGGGCTTTGAAATGGCCGTGCTGCGCATGCTGGCGTTCCGTCCGGCCGCAGCGGTACCGCCGGTGCCGAAGGCCGTCGACGGTGCGTTGGGCGGCACGCCGGGTGGCAACGCTGCCGGTGGTGGCGCCGGTACCGGTAGCCGCGATGCGACGCCGGCCGCTGCTGCCGCTTCGGGCAGCCCGGCGGTAGCGGCGCAGGCCGCCGCGCCGGTGCAGGCCGCGCCGCGCGAACCTGAACCCGAGCCCGAACCGGCCCCGCAACCGGAACCAGACCCGACGCCGGAGCCCGAGCCGGTTCCGGTGGAAGAGCCCGTGTCGCCGCCGCCGGTGAAGGCTGAGCCACAGGCGCCGGCGCCTGCCGTCACTGCAGAGGCAGGCGACGACCTGCCGCCGTGGGCCACTGACGAAGCCGAGGCGCGTGACGAGGCATTGGCGGCCGAGATGTCCGGCCCGGACGCCGCCATGGCTGCGCCCTGGCACGAACCGCCGGCTCCCGTCGCGGCTCCCAGCGAGCCTGCGCCGCCCGAGCGCCCGTTCCGCGCCGAAGGCATTGCCATTGCGCCGGCCGAACATGCCAAGCCGGCCCCGGCGCATGCCGCCGCGCCGCAGGAAGGTGTCAGCGAGCTGGCCACGGCCGAAGACTGGCTGGACCTGGTCGCCAACAGCGGCCTCAGCGGCCCCTCGCGGCAGCTGGCTGCCAACGCCGCCTTCATCAGCTGCCAGTACGGGACCTTGAAACTGGGCCTTTCGCCCGGATTTGAATACCTGCGCTCGGAGCGCGCGCTGGCTGCCCTGGGCGAGATGCTGCAGAAGGCCCTTGGCCAGGCGCCGAAGATCGTGGTCGAGACCGTGGAAACCGAACACGTTCCGGCCGAGACCCTGCATCAGCGGGCCGACCGCCAGCGTGGCGAGCGGCAGCAGGTGGCAGAGGCCGTTTTCATGGACGACCCGGAAGTGCAGGTGCTGATCCAGCAGCACGGTGCCCGGGTTGTTTCCGATTCCATCCGTTCTTTTGACGAGTAAGACACCATGCGCGGAAACATCGCCCAACTGATGCAGCAGGCCCAGAAGATGCAGGAAAACCTGCAGAAGGCCCAGGAAGAAATCGCCAAGATCGAAGTGACCGGCAGTGCCGGCGGCGGCATGGTCAGCGTGACCCTGACCGGTGCCAAGGAATGCCGCAAGGTGCGCATCGACCCGTCGCTGACCAGCGACCCGGAGATGCTGGAAGACCTGATCGCCGCCGCCTTCAACGACGCTTCGAACAAGATCGACGCCGAGTCGAAGTCGAAGATGGGTTCGGCCACCGCCGGCATGCAGCTGCCGCCGGGCATGAAGCTGCCGTTCTGATTGCCAGCGTGGCACCCGTGCAAGCGGGTGCCACAGAATCTGTAGCTGTCGAGCCTGCTCGACGCCATGAAAGCATGCCGCCGTGTCCGCACCCCTGCTTGAACAATTGATCGACGCGCTGCGGGTGCTGCCTGGCGTGGGCCAGAAGACCGCACAGCGCATGGCCTACCACCTGCTCGAGCGCGAGCGCGAAGGTGGCCAGCGACTGGCCGAAGCCCTGGCGCTGGCGGTGGAGCGCATCGGCCACTGCGCGCAGTGCCGCGACTTCAGCGAAACCGAGCTGTGCCCGACCTGTGCCAACAGCAGCCGCGAGCGCAGCCAGCTGTGCGTGGTCGAATCGCCGGCCGACCGCCTGGCCATCGAAAACGCCACCGGCTTCCGCGGTGTCTACTTCGTGCTGCAGGGCCGGCTGTCGCCGCTCGATGGCATCGGCCCGCGCGAGCTGGGCCTGGAGCAGCTGGAGCAGCGTCTGGCCGAAGGTGAGGTGCAGGAGCTGATCATCGCCACCAGTGCCACCGTCGAAGGCGAAGCCACCGCGCACTACCTGGCGCAGCTGGCGCGCGCGCGCAAGGTGCAGCCCAGCCGGCTGGCACAGGGCCTGCCGCTCGGTGGCGAGCTTGAATACGTTGACCGCGGCACGCTGTCGCACGCGTTCGGAACGCGCAGCGAATTCCGCGATTGAGCGCCACCCGGGCATCGCCCGGCGCGGCCGGCCTACAATGCGGAAGACACTCCCGCCGAGGCCGACCATGAGCAACGAAACCCTCTTCAGCAAGATCATCCGTCGCGAGATCCCGGCCACCATCGTCTACGAGGACGACGAGGTGCTGGGCTTCAAGGACATCGCACCGCAGGCGCCGGTGCACGTACTGTTCATTCCGAAGAACGAGATCATCCCGACCCTGGACGACCTGCAGCCGTCGCAGGCGCACCTGATCGGGAAGCTTGCCCTGGCTGCCGCCGAATATGCGCGCCGCGAAGGGTTCGCGCAGGACGGCTACCGCATCGTGATGAACTGCCGCGAGGATGCCGGGCAGACCGTGTTCCACATCCACATGCACCTGCTGGCCGGTGCGCCGCTGGGGCATTTCGGTACGCCGGGGCGCTGAGCGCCCGGCATCCACCATTGCCCGCAGTGGATCCATGCGATGCGTGGATGAAAAAAAGGCCGCCCGAAGGCGGCCTTTTTCGATCACGCATGGCCGGTGGCGATCACCACCAGCCCCAACGGCCGTAACCACCCCAGTACGGGCCATACGGGCCCGTGCCCCACGGGCCATAGGGGTAGGGCACCACATCGACCTGGCGCTGTTCCGGCCACAGGTAGATCACATCGGCCGACAGCTTCGGCAGGCGATAGTCGTACTCCCCGATGCGGGTGTTCTGGTAGCCGTCGATCTTGCCGATGAAGGTCACGTCGCGGCCGGCTTCAAACACGGCCGGGTCGTAGAAGCCGGCGCGGCAGGCAATGAAGCGGCCGTCGCTGGCGTCGGACGAGGTGGTGTTCGGGCGGCCACTGGCGTTGAGGGGGCGCGAGATCATCTGGAAGCAGGTCTCGCCCTGGCCGGGCTTGGTCTCGATGATGCGACCACCCCATCGGACCGGCGTGCCGACCTGCTGGGTGGCGACCGAGTCGCGCGGGGAGACCAGGCTGAACTGTCCCTGCAGCGGCTTGGGGGCCGTGGCGCAGGCCGACAGGGCCAGCGTGGCCACAGCGGTGAGGAGGAACTTGGTGTTCATGGGGAGGCTCCGGAAGTCGGGCGATGCCTGCGCAGGTCCCGCAATAATGAAGCGAGGTCGGTGCAAGTTCCAGCGTAACGCGCGTCGGCGAAACGCTGGCTGAGTGCCAGCAGGGCGGGGTCGGGGCGCACGGCGTGTACCCGTCGTGACCAGTCGCATGCCGTCTCGTGGGGGGCGCGGGCCAGGCCAAGGCGCGCATAGCGCCGCCCCAGCCGGTGCCAGGCGCGCAGCAGCGGGTCGCGCTCGCGCTCGCCGCGGGCCAGCAGCCAGGCCATCCATGCCAATGCCAGCAGTGCGGCGACCACGAAGCCGGCCACCAGCTGCGCCGGCCCGAGATCATCCAGCCCGAACGGCCTGAGCAGCTGCTGCTGACGGCGTGCGTCGAAGGAAAGCACCAGGTCGTTCCAGCCACGGCGCAGCCAGTCACCCATCTGCCCCAGCTGCAGCCAGCGCTGCTGCAGCGGGGTGTCCGTGCCGGCCTGCAAGCGGTCGTCCAGCGTGTCCAGGATGCGTTCCGGTGCCACGGCCGCAGTCGGGTCCACCCGGACCCAGCCGCGCTGGGGCAGCCAGACTTCGGCCCAGGCGTGGGCGTCCATGCGCCGCACTACCCAGTAGTCCCCGATGCGGTTGCGGGTGCCACCTGCGAAGCCGGTCACCACCCGGGCCGGAATGCCGGCGTTGCGCATCAGCACCACGAAGGCCGAGCTGAAGTGCTGGCAGAAGCCGGCCTTGTAGTTGAACAGGAAATCGTCGACCGGATCGCGCCCGGCCACCGGGGTATCGAGCGTGTAGGAGAAGTCGCGGGTGATCCACTGCAGCGCTCGGCGGACGATGGCTTCGTCATCGTTGCCGGCCTCCTGCCGCCATTGCCGTGCCAGCTGGGCGGTGCGCGGATTGAAGCCGGGGGGAAGCTGCAGCGCGGCACGGCGCAGGTAGGGCGACAGATCGGTGTCGAACCGTTGCGGAGGCGCCGAATGCAACCGCCAGCGGCTGAGCGCGGACAGCGTGCGGTCGCTGCGCAGGCTCATGTCCGCATCGAAACTGCTGCCTTCCGGTGCGCGGCTGGGCAGGTCCAGGGCCACCAGCAGGCGACGGTCGGTGGGTTCGTAGTCGATCTGGTAGTCCCATCCCTGTGCGGCGGCTTCGACCACGGGGGCGGGGCGCCGGGCCGTCGCGCGATCGCGGCTCCAGCGGTGGCCATCGAAGGAAGTCAGCACCGGGCCGCGCCAATAGCGCTGCGCGGGCTCGGGCACCGCGCCGAAGAACTGCACGCGCAGCGCCGGGGTGTCGTCGGCCATCAGGTCCAGCCATTGGTCCGGCGCCATGCTGTCAGCCAGGCCGGGTGTACCCACCGCTCGTTCGGGTACGCCCCACAACGGCGTGGACAAGCGCGGGAACAGCCAGAAGCAGGCCAGTGCCAGCGGCAGGCCGATGCCAAGCAGGCGGCCGACGCCGCGCAGTTGACCGTGCAGTGGCAGGCGTGGGCTGCGGCCCTCGTCCTGGGCCAGGCGTTGCAGGGCCAGCAGTGCGGCAACCGCGGCCAGCGCAGCCAGTCCCGTGGTCAGCGGGCCCTGGTCGAGCAGGAAGGCCGCGAACGGCGAGAACAGCGCGAAACCGAGCAGGCTGCGCGCATCACGCAGGTTGCGCAGTTCGCTGGATTTGATGGCCAGCATCGCCGCCAGCAGCGCACAGCCGGTATCACGCCCCGGCCGCACCATGCCCATCTGCCAGACAATGGTGGCGAGCATGGCCAGCACCAGCAGCAGGCGCACCGGCATCGGCAGCACCCGCCGCCAGGAAAGCGCAGCGGTCAGCACGGCGGTGATCGCGATCACGACGGCCAGCACCGGCGGCAGCTGCAGCAGCAGTGGCAGCAGCGCCAGCGCTGCGCTGGCCAGGGTCCAGCTGCGGGCGTTGCGATCGAGCAGGACGGCAGGCTCAGTCATGGGGCATCAGCGCCAGTGCGCGCAGGCACAGGTGGTGGTGGCTGGCGCCCTGGCCGGGCCCGAACGGGGGATGGGCTGGAAGCAGCAGCGTGTAGCGCCGGCCTTCGCGCTCGGCCATGTCGACCCAGCGTGCCAACCGCGCGATGCGTGCTTCATGGCCCAGCGGCGCCAGCGTGCGCCAGTCCAGCACCACTTCGATGCCGATCGGCTTCTCGTATTCGCGTACCAGCAGGCTGTCGCGGCGCGCCGAGTGTTTCCAGGCAATGCTGCGCGGGGCGTCGCCGGCACGATAGGGTCGCAGCTGGTGCAGCTCTTCGCCACTGGCATGGGCGCGGGTGTGCAGTGGATCGCTGCCACTTTCCGGAAGGGGTGGTGCCAGTACCTCGGCCAGTGGATAGACCAGCAGCGGCTGCTCCGGCCACACCCACGACCATGCCCGCACCAGCCCCAGCGGCTGCGTGCTGGACAGGCGGATGCGCGGCAGTTCCAGCCAGCCGCGGCGCTCGCTGGGGACATCCAGCTCCACTTCGCCGCGACCGTGTGCAGGCAGTGCGACCCACGCCTCGCTTGCGCCCAGCTGCAGGTGCAGCCCGTGGCGCGCGCGCGGGTCGCGCAACGACAGGTCCACGCGCAGGCGCAGGGGGTGCCCGGCCGGAACCGGCTCGGCGGAGATTGCATCGATCTGTATGCCGGACAGCTGCAGGTGCGCGGCAATGGCGCTGGCGATCGCTGCTGCGGCCAGCAACAGGGCCAGCAGCAGGGCCGGGTTGTTGTTGTAGTTCAATGCGCCCAGCAGCATCGCCGACAGCAGGGTGGCGACGAACAGGCCGAAGCGCGTCGGTAGTACATAGATGCGATGGCGATCCAGTCGCTGCGGCAGGGCTTCGGGCCTGCGTGGGCGTGCCAGCAGCTGCATGCGTGCCCAGCGTGTGGCCACCTTCAGTCCACCGCGACGGTCTGCAGGATCGCCCGCGCCAGTGCCGGCCCGGAGCTGGATTCGGCCTCCGCCACCAGGCGATGGCCGGCCACTGCCACGAACAGGGTCTGCACGTCTTCGGGCACCACATGCCCGCGGCCGAGCAGCAGTGCATGCGCCCTGGCGGCACGCAGCAGGGCCAGCCCGGCGCGCGGTGACAGGCCCACGCGTACGCCGGCATGCTGGCGGCTGCGGGTCAACAGTGCCTGCACGTAGTCGATCAGCGCGTCGCTGGCGTGTACCTGGCCAACGGCTTCACGCAGCGCACGCACCTGGGTGTCATCCAGCTTCGGCACCGCGCGGGCGATCAGGTCGCGGCGATCGCTGCCACGCAGCAGCTCGCGCTCGGCCTGCACGCTCGGGTAGCCCATCGCCAGCCGCAGCAGGAAACGATCGAGCTGCGAATCCGGCAACGGGAAGGTGCCGGACAGGTCGACCGGGTTCTGCGTGGCGATCACGAAGAATGGATCGGGCAGTGGATGCGTCTGTCCATCCAGGGTGACCTGCTGCTCGGCCATCGCCTCCAGCAACGCACTCTGCGTGCGCGGCGGTGCGCGGTTGATCTCATCGGCCAGCAGCACGTGGGTGAACACCGGGCCGGGGTGGAACTGGAACTGGCGGCTGCCGGCCTCGTACACCGATACGCCCAGTACGTCCGCCGGCAACAGGTCGGAAGTGAACTGCACGCGCTGGAAGCTGAGGCCGAGGCTGCTGGCCAATGCATGCGCCAGCGTGGTCTTGCCCAGCCCGGGCAGATCTTCGATGAGCAGGTGGCCGCCGGAAAGCAGGGCGACAAAGGCCAGCCTGACTTCCGGCACCTTGCCCAGTACCAGTGCGTTCACCTGATCCTGTGCCTCCCGCAGGGCCTGGCGCAGTTGATCGGTTAGCATGCTGGGATTGGGGGACGAGGCTGGCATGATCGTCTCAGGTCTGGAATCCACTCGATTATCCATAGAGCAATGCAAGGCGAACAGCGCGCGCGGGCAATATTTCTCTGGTTATGGACGCTGATCACAGCGGCCAAGCTGGTGGTGGCTGCACGCCTGCCGCTGTTCGTCGATGAGGCGTTCTATTGGCAGGAAGGCCAGCACCTGGCCGCCGCCTATTCCGACCTGCCGGGGTTGACAGCATGGCTTGCACGCCTGGGCGTGGAAATCGGTGGCCATCACGTGCTCGCATTGCGCCTGCCGTTCCTGGCCATCGGTGCGTTGCTGCCGTTGCTGGTGGTGCGCATCGCCACGCGCTGGTTTGGCAACGTCGCAGGGTGGCAGGCGGGCAGCCTGACCCTGCTGATGCCGCTGTCGGCCACGCTGGGCCTGCTGGCCGTGCCGGATGTGCCGATGGCGCTGGCGGCGGTGATCTGCCTGCACGCCGGTGCGCGCCTGCTGCACAACGTGGATGCGTCGTCGGCGATGAAGCTGGCGCTGGGCCTGCTGATCGGTGCGCTCAGCCACTACCGTTTCATTGGCGTCATCGGTGTCGGCTTCATTGCGCTGCTGGCGCTGCCGCAGGGCCGCCGCATGCTGGCCGACCCGCGCGTATGGGTGGCGCTGGCGGTGGGTGTACTGGCCTGGCTGCCGTTGCTGGCGTGGAATGCGGACAACCATGATGCCGGCCTGAAGTTCCAGGTGGTCGAGCGCCACCCGTGGACGTTCGAGTGGGAAGGGCTGTGGTTCCTGGTGATCCAGCCGATGCTGGTGACGCCGATCCTGTGCATCGCGATGTGGAAGGTCGCCCTGGCGGGTACCCGCAGCGGTGGTGGTGTGCGGGTGCAATGGCGCTATTTCGGCCTGGTGGGCGGGGTGTCGACGCTGGGCATCTTCCTGCTGGGCTTCTTCACCGATGTCGAGCGGATCAGTTTCCATTGGCCGTTGCCGGGCTACCTGGCGCTGCTGGTGGCCGTGCCGGTGGTCCTCAACGGCTGGCCACGCTGGCTGCGCCGCACCGGCTGGTGGCTGGCAGCTGCAGGCACCGTACTGGCTTTCGGCTACTACCTGATGGCGTCCACGCCGGCGCTGCGCGAGCAGATGGCCGGCAGCAAGTACTACCCGCGCAACTTTGCCGGCTGGCAGCCGCTGGCCGTGGCGGTGCGCGACGAACTGCGGCAGATGCCGCCGGGCACGCGTGTGCTGGCGGGCAACTTCAAGGTCGGTGCCGAACTGGGCTTCCAGCTGGGCAACGGTGATATCGAGGTGTTGCCGCATCCGCTCAACGACAAGCATGGGCGGACCGCACAGCTGGCACAGTGGGGCCTGCTGCACGAAGGCCCGCGCAGTGCGCCGATGCTGCTGGTGCTGTCACCCAGCGACCAGCGCTACCGCGATCTGCTGGCGCGCTATCACGCCATCTGCGAGCAGGTGGGGCCGTTGCCGGCGCCGCGCGTGGTCAGCAGCGATCATGGTTTCCAGCGCTTCCTGCTGTTCCGGCTGCCGGTGCAGCGCGCGCAGGGGCCCTGCGTGACGCCGGCAATGGCCTGGCTGGATGCACCGTCCAACGGTGAGAAGGTCTCCGGAACGCTCGCCATCAAGGGCTGGGCATTCAAGGATGGCGTGGGGTTGGCGCGCATCGAAGTGCTGGTCGATGGCCATTCGATTGGCGATGCGCGCTACGGGCGCATGTTCGACATCCGCCACACCTGGCCGGACAGCACCGATCCGCAACATCCGGCGGTGGGCTTCGACGCATCGCTGGATACCACCACGCTGGCGCCGGGGCGGCATTGGCTTGGCCTGCGCCTGCACGGCCGCGACGGCAGCGTGGAGGCGTGGCAGGAGCAGCCGTTCGAAGTTCGTTGAGGTCCCCTGGTCCTGTAGAGCCGAGCCGATGCTCGGCTGCTTCTGCTACAGATGGCGGGCAGCCTAAAAAAAAGACGGCCGAGCAAGGGCTCGGCTCTACCGTTCACGGCACCGCGAATCCAGCCCTGCGCAGCAGGCCGCACACCGCGATCAGTGGCAGGCCGACCAGCGCGGTCGGGTCGCGGTTGTCGATTGCCTCGAACAGGCTGATGCCCAGGCCCTCGCACTTGAAGCTGCCGGCGCAGTCCAGCGGCTGCTCGGCGGCGACGTAGCGGATGATTTCCTGCGGGTCCAGCACGCGGAAGCGTACTTCGGTCAGATCCAGGGTGGCGAGGGATTCTCCATCCCGCCTGAGACTGATTGCCGTGTGAAAGCGCACCGTCTGTCCGGACATTGCCGCCAGCTGCGCACAGGCCGCCTCGACCGTGCCCGGCTTTCCCAGCGGCTGGCCGTTCAGGTCGGCCACCTGGTCCGAGCCGATCACCCAGGCGCCCGGATGGCGGGCGGCCACGTCTGCGGCCTTGGCGGCGGCCAGGCGCGTGGCCAGGGCCAGCGGGGTCTCGGCGCCCAGAGGGGTTTCATCCACGTCCGGGCGTGCGCAGTCGAAGGGCAGGCCCAGCCGTTCCAGCAGTTCGCGACGGTAGCGGGAGGTGGAGGCCAGGACCAGTGACATGTGACAATACCGGGGCAGGGCGCGGCAGTCTGGCCCCTCCACGGCGCCAGCGGCAAGTCCTGCAGGGCGGGCATTTGACAGCGGGCGGTGCGATCCTTAGTATTCAGCGGCTTATGTCCGCGAACGTGCCCGAAACGCTGGATGCCTGGCGGATGGTTGTAGCGCGAAGGCGCTTCGACGGTCAGGTCTCCCTGGCTGAATTGACCCGCCTGCAGGGGTTGGTCGCAGATACCGACGGCGAGTGTGTCTACTCGCTTGAATTCGGTCGCGACGACGTCTTGCGGGTATCCTATGTGGAACTGACCATCGACACCGCGCTGCCGCTGACCTGTCAGCGCAGCATGCAGCGATTCCTGTTGCCGGTGAAGGTGACCCAGAGGCTTGGCCTGATCCGCGACGAGGACGAGGAATCGTCCCTGCCGGAGGAATACGAGGCGTTGCTGGTGCCGGAAGACGGCCAGCTGCGTCCGCTGGATCTGGTCGAGGACGAATTGGTGCTGGCGGTGCCCGTGGTGCCGCTGTCGCCCGACGGTGAAGCAGTCGACAAGGACTGGGCACCGAGCGAAGAAGAAACGAAGAAGGCCAACCCGTTTGCGGCGTTGGCAGCACTGAAGAAACAATAGCAGCCGGATTGTCGTCGGCGGCTGCGGCGAAAGCGAAAGTGTGCTGGGCGCTGGCGTCCTGCGCGACGATACGACGAAGCAAATCGAACCGAGTTTGGAGCAATCCCATGGCTGTGCAGAAATCCCGTGTCACCCCGTCCCGCCGCGGCATGCGTCGTGCCCACGACGCCCTGAGCGCCAAGCAGCTGTCGACCGACCCGACCACCGGCGAAGTGCACCTGCGTCACCACATCACTGCCGACGGTTTCTACCGCGGCAAGAAGGTCATCCAGACCAAGACCTCGGCCGTCGAAGAAGATTGATGTGCCGGGAAGGCCGCTGCCTCCGGGCAGCGGCCTTTGCCTTCTTTCCCGGGCGTGCCGGTGATCGGCGGCCCGCGCAACAGGAAACATGATGAGCAAGCGGATCTATTCGAGGATCGCGGGCACCGGTAGCTATTTGCCGGAAAAAGTCCTGACCAACGCCGACCTGGAAAAAATGGTCGAAACCTCGGATGAGTGGATCCAGTCGCGCACCGGCATTCGTGAACGGCACATCGCGGCCGAAGGCGAAACCACCAGCGACCTTGGCTACAACGCCGCCCTGCGCGCGCTTGAAGCCGCAGGCATCGATGCCTCGCAGCTCGACATGATCGTGGTCGGCACGACCACCCCTGATCTCATTTTCCCGTCCACCGCGTGCCTGATCCAGGCCAAGCTCGGTGTGGCCGGGTGCCCCGCCTTCGACGTCAACGCAGCCTGTTCCGGCTTCGTGTTCGCGCTGGGCGTGGCCGACAAGTTCATCCGCTCCGGCGACTGCAAGCACGTGCTGGTGATCGGCACCGAAACGTTGACCCGCATGGTCGACTGGAACGATCGCACCACCTGCGTGCTGTTCGGCGATGGCGCCGGCGCTGTCGTGCTCAAGGCCGACGAAGACACCGGCATCCTCAGCACCCACCTGCATGCCGATGGCAGCAAGAAGGAACTGCTGTGGAACCCGGTCGGCGTTTCGACCGGCTTCAAGGACGGCGCCAACGGTGGCGGCACCATCAACATGAAGGGCAACGACGTGTTCAAGTACGCCGTCAAGGCGCTGGACTCGGTCGTGGACGAGACCCTGGCCGCCAACGGCCTGGACAAGTCCGACCTGGACTGGCTGATCCCGCACCAGGCCAACCTGCGCATCATCGAAGCCACCGCCAAGCGGCTGGAGATGTCGATGGACCAGGTCGTGGTGACCGTCGACAAGCACGGCAACACCTCCTCCGGCTCGGTGCCGCTGGCGCTGGATGCCGCGGTGCGTTCGGGCAAGGTCGAGCGTGGCCAGTTGCTGCTGCTGGAGGCCTTCGGCGGCGGCTTCACCTGGGGTTCGGCCCTGCTGCGCTATTGATAGTGCAAGTTACGACAATGTGAAGTCTTGTCGTTACGGCCCCTCCGGGGCCGTAACGCGTTTAAGGAGGACCTGTCATGGTTGAGCCCATCGTCATCGAAGGGCAACGTGCCTGGCTGAAGCAGTACGGCAAGGGAAGCCGGGCAATGGCCCTGGGCCTGCTCAATTTTGTTGCGCGCCGTTTCCATCTGGATGCGCTGCGCCCGCCGCCGCACCGCGGTGGCGACGCCGCACGCGAAACCGAGGCCCGCCGCCTCGCGGAACTGCAGGCGCAGGGTGTGAACGTGCCGGACGTACTGGGCACCGGCCATGCCGCGCTGGTGATCGGCGACAACGGCAGCTCGTTCAATACCTGCCTGCGCGAAGCCGACGAAGCCGGTCGCGATCGGCTGGTGATGGCGGCGATGCTGGCCATTGCTGAAGCTCATGCCCGCGGCGCCTATTTCGGCCAGCCGTTGCCGCGCAACCTCACATGGGATGGCGAGAAGGTCGGCTTCATCGATTTCGAGGAAGATCCGCTGGAAGTGATGGATCTGTCCGAAGCGCAGGCCCGCGACTGGCTGATGTTCGGTTACGGCGTGGCCAAGTACTACGCCGACCGCCCCGGGCACCTGCAGGCGATGATGGCCGAGGCGATGGGTGACGTTCAGGCGCCGGTGCGCGAGCACGTGCATGCGGTCAGCGGCCGCCTGCGCAGCCTGGCACGGGTCTGCATGAAGCTGGGCCGTTCGGCGCGCGCGCTGGCCCATTCCATCTTCATCGCCCACGGCGCCAGCACCGCCGGCGTGTTGATGCTGGTGGGCCTGTGCGTGGATTTCCTCGCCGACGGCGACCTGGACGTCCTGCAGCTGTTCTGCTGATGGCTGACAGGGGTCAGATCCCTTTTCCTGCGGAAAAGGGATCTGACCCCGTTGCGCTTGCCCGGCCGCGCTCCATACGCCTGCATACGCGCACGTACAGACGACACGGCATGTTCCCCCTTATCATGGCCCGCTTCGATTGCAACAAGCGGATGACCGCGTGACCGTATCCACCCTCGCTTTTGTCTTCCCCGGCCAGGGCTCGCAGTCTGTGGGCATGGTGGCCGAGCTGGCCGAGCTGCACCCACAGGTGCGTGAAGCCTTCACCGAGGCATCCGATGGTGCCGGCGTCGACCTGTGGGCGCTGTCCCAGGGCGGCCCGGAGGAAATGCTCAACCGTACCGAATACACCCAGCCGGCCCTGCTGGCCGCGAGCATCGGCGTGTGGCGCGCCTGGAACGCCGTGGGCGGTCCGCGCCCGTCGGTATTGGCCGGCCACAGCCTGGGCGAGTACACCGCCCTGGTTGCCGCAGGCGCACTGAGCCTGCATGACGGTGCGCACCTGGTGCGCCTGCGCGGCCAGCTGATGCAGGAAGCCGCACCGGCCGGTGTCGGCGCCATGGCTGCCGTGCTCGGCGCTGAAGACCAGCTGGTGCTGGACGTCTGCGCCGAAGCGGCAGGCAGCCAGGTGGTGGTGCCGGCCAACTTCAATTCGCCGGGCCAGATCGTGATCGGTGGCGACGCCGACGCGGTCGACCGTGCGCTGGCGCTGCTGGCCGAGAAGGGCGTGCGCAAGGCGGTCAAGCTGGCCGTCAGCGTGCCCTCGCACACCCCGCTCATGCGCGAAGCCGCCAACCGCCTGGCCGAAGTGATGGCCGGCCTGTCCTGGCACGCGCCGCAGCTGCCGGTGGTGCAGAACGTCGACGCCCAGGTGCACAGCGGCATCGACGCGATCCGCACCGCGCTGGTCCAGCAGCTGTACCAGCCGGTACAGTGGACCGGGTGCGTGCAGGCGCTGGCTGCCCGTGGCGTCACCCGGATCGCCGAGTGCGGCCCGGGCAAGGTGCTGACCGGCCTGGTCAAGCGCATCGACAAGGCCATCGACGGCCGTTCGCTGGCCACGCCGGGCGACTTCGAAGCCGCCCGCGAGGCATGGTCGGCCTGATCCCCCCTGTTCCTGCCGACCGTACCGGTGGCCGCGGCAAGCGGCACGGGTGCGGCGGTCGCCCCAGCCTGAGGAAAACATCATGAGCAAGCCCCTGCAGGGTGAAATCGCACTGGTCACCGGCGCCAGCCGTGGCATCGGTGCCGCCATCGCCGATCTGCTGGCCGCCCAGGGCGCCACCGTCATCGGTACCGCCACCACTGAATCCGGCGCTGCCGCGATCGGCGAACGCCTGGCCGCCCACGGTGGTCACGGCCGCGCGCTGAACGTCACCGATGCCGCCGCGCTGGACAGCGTGCTCGATGGCATCGCCAAGGAATTCGGCCCGATCTCGATCCTGGTCAACAATGCCGGCATCACCCGCGACAACCTGCTCATGCGCATGAAGGACGAGGACTGGGCGTCGATCATCGACACCAACCTGACCAGCGTGTTCCGCACCAGCAAGGCGGTGATGCGCGGCATGATGAAGGCGCGCAAGGGCCGCATCATCAACATCGCATCGGTGGTGGGCGTGACCGGCAATGCCGGCCAGGCCAACTACGCCGCGGCCAAGGCGGGCATCATCGGCTTCAGCAAGTCGCTGGCCAAGGAAATCGGTTCGCGCGGCGTCACCGTCAATGTTGTCGCACCTGGCTTCATCGACACCGACATGACCAAGGCGTTGCCGGAAGAAGCGCGCACCGCGCTGATCAACGACATCGCCCTCGAACGCCTGGGTTCGCCGGAGGACATCGCCCATGCGGTGGCCTTCCTGGCCAGCCCGGCTGCCGGTTACATCACCGGCGAAACCCTCCATGTGAACGGCGGCATGTACATGCCGTAAGCAAGGGGCGCAGGGATTGCGCCGCAAGTGGTTGATCTGCGGAGGTTTTTGCTGCAATGCAAGGCCGCGCCGGTTTCCACTACACTATCCCACGGCCATCGCCTTTGATGGCGACCACTTTTGAACCACAACTCCATCTGGAGCGAGATCCCATGAGCACCATCGAAGAACGCGTCAAGAAAATCGTCGTCGAACAGCTTGGCGTCAAGGAAGAAGAAGTCACCAACAGCGCATCGTTCGTCGATGACCTGGGCGCTGACTCGCTGGACACCGTCGAGCTGGTGATGGCCCTGGAAGAAGAATTCGAGTGCGAGATCCCGGACGAAGAAGCCGAGAAGATCAGCACCGTGCAGGCCGCCATCGACTACATCAAGGCCCACGTCAAGGCCTGATGTCAGACGGCAGTGCGCGCGCGGGCCCACGCTCGCCGCGCACCGCACCCCATGGGGCCGCAGTTGCGGCCCCGTGTGTTTGAGCATCACACCGAAGCAAACCGCGTTGCCCGTTGAAATCAGCCGGGTCAGGAGAATCAGCAATGAAGCGTCGCGTCGTCGTAACCGGCCTGGGTATCGTCTCGCCGTTGGGCAATGATCTGGCCAGCAGCTGGGAAGGCATCACCCACGGTCGTTCGGGCATCGGTCCGCTGACCAACGTTGCGGATGCCTATCTGGATCGGTTCACCACCAAGATTGCAGGTGAGGTCAAGGGATTCGACATCACCGCCGACAATGAATTGTTCGGCAAGTTCCGGGTCAGCGGCAAGGATGCCAAGAAGATGGACCCGTTCATCCATTACGGCCTCGGTGCCTCGTTCATGGCCCTGCACGACTCGGGCCTGGAGATCACCGACGCCAATGCCGAGCGCATCGGCGCCATCGTCGGCGCCGGCATCGGCGGCCTGCTCGGCATCGAAGAGCAGACCATCGAGTTCCACGAGGGCAAGAAGATCTCGCCCTTCTACGTGCCCAAGACCATCATCAACATGCTGCCGGGCCAGCTGAGCATCATCACCGGCCTGAAGGGCCCGTCGTTCTCGGCGGTGTCGGCCTGCGCGACCTCGAACCATTCGATCGGTACCGCGATGCGCATGATCCAGTACGGCGACGCCGACGTAATGGTGGTTGGCGGTGCCGAGCGTGGCTCGTCGCCGACCGCGCTGGGCGGCTTCTGTGCGATGAAGGCCATGAGTACCCGCAACGACGCCCCGGAACAGGCCTCCCGCCCATGGGACAAGGACCGTGACGGCTTCGTGCTGGGCGACGGCGCCGGCATCCTGATCCTGGAAGAGTACGAGCACGCCAAGGCGCGTGGCGCGAAGATCTACTGTGAACTGGCCGGCTTCGGCGCAAGCTCCGACGCGTACCACATGACCGCACCGAGCGAGAACGGCGAAGGCGCCGCGCGCTGCATGGCCATGGCCATGAAGGACGCGGGCGTGAGCCCGGAACAGGTGGGCTACCTCAACGCGCACGGTACCTCCACGCCGCTGGGCGACCTGGGCGAGACCATGGCGATGAAGACCGCCTTCGGCGACCACGCCTACAAGATGATGGTCAGCTCCACCAAGTCGATGACCGGCCACCTGCTGGGTGCTGCCGGCGGTGTGGAAGCGATCTTCTCGGTGATGGCACTGCAGGACAACGTCATCCCGCCGACCATCAACCTGCAGCAGCCGGGCGAAGGCTGCGACCTGGACTACGTGCCCAACGAAGCACGCCAGGCCAAGGTCGACGTGGTGATGTCCAATGGCTTCGGCTTCGGCGGCACCAACGGCACGCTGGTCTTCAAGCGCGTCTGACCGAGTTGTAGCGTCGGGCCATGCTCGACGCCGCGTTCTACGGAGCCGCCGCAAGGCGGCTTCCGTGCATCTGAACCCCAGAACTGGCTGCCATGACCCACGCACCGCTGATCCACCCGCTGCCGCACCCGATCGATCTGCTGGCCCTGCAGCAGCATGACCCGGCGCGCTTTCCGCTGCTGATGGAATCCACTGCCTCGGGCACCGCGCAGGGCCGCTGGAGCCTGCTGCTGGCCGCGCAGGGCGATGGCCTGCGACTGGATGCGGATGGCCAGGTGCGCGACCAGCACGACGCGGTGCACGCCGGCAGCTTCCTGCAGGTGCTGGACCGTGCCTGGCAGCGCGAACGCCTGCCGCATGACGGCAGCCACAGCCTGCCGTTCCGCGGCGGCTGGGCGTTGATGCTCGATTACGAAGTGGCCAGCCAGATCGAACCGGTGCTGCCGGCGCGTGCGCGCGAGGACGGCCGCCCGACCGCGCTGGCGCTGCGCTGCCCGGCCGCGGTGCTGCATGACCATCACAACGGCGCCAGCTTCGTCATCGCCGAGGCCGGCGAGCAGGCGTTGCTGGATGCGCTGGTGGCACTGGCCTCGGCCGCGCTGCCCGAGGCCGGGCAGGGCTGGCAGCCGCCCCAGGCGGTGGGCGAGGATGCGCCGCAGCGCTTCACCGACGGCGTGCGCCGGGTGATCGAGTACCTGCGTGCCGGCGACGTGTTCCAGGTGAACCTGTCGCGGCGCTGGAGCGCGCAGTTCGCTGCGCCGGTCAGCCCGCAGGCGCTGTACGCGCAGCTGCGCCGTGCCAACCCGGCACCGTTCGCCGGCCTGTTCAGCGCCCACGGCCGCCATGTGGTCAGTTCCTCGCCGGAGCGGCTGGTGTCGGTCCATGCCGGCCACGCGCAGACCCGTCCGATTGCCGGTACGCGTCCGCGCTTCGAGGGGGACGATGATGCCGCACGCATCCAGGAGCTGGTCGGCCACCCCAAGGAGCGTGCCGAGCACGTGATGCTGATCGACCTGGAGCGCAACGACCTGGGCCGCATCTGCCTGCCCGGCACCGTGGTGGTCGATGAGCTGATGACAGTGGAGAGCTACGCGCATGTGCACCACATCGTCAGCAACGTCAGCGGCCACCTGCGCCCGGAGGTCACGCCCGGCGAGGTGATCGCCGCGACCTTCCCGGGCGGCACCATCACCGGCTGCCCCAAGGTGCGCTGCATGCAGATCATCAGCGAGCTGGAGCAGGTGCCGCGTGGTGCCTACACCGGCGCGTTCGGCTGGCTGAACCGCGATGGCGACCTGGACCTGAACATCCTGATCCGCACCGCCGAAGTGGATGGCCACCAGGTCAGCTTCCGCACCGGCGCCGGCATCGTGGTCGATTCGGACCCGGACAAGGAACTGGACGAGACCCGCGCCAAGGCCCGCGGCCTGCTGCGCGCGCTCGGCCAGCAGGGCTGATCCGGTCGGGGTCGGATCCCTTGCGCACCGCGCGAGGGCTCTGACCCCCGCAGTCATGCCGCCGGGCGTTCATCCACGCATGGCGTGGATCTACTGATCGACCGTTGGCCGGCACGCAGGCGCCACCCCGGTCATGACCCCAATCCACCGGCACGGTATCCTGCACGACGGAATCGAGTTCAGAGGTAGTCCATGGCGGGAGCCAAGCGCGGGTGTCTGTTCGTGGTAACGCTGGTGGTGGTGCTGGCCGCCGTCGTGGCCGGCGCGGGCGCGTGGTTCTTCTACCAGCAGACCCGCTTCGCCGACGCCCCGATCACCCCGACCGCCGAGAGCGTGGTCATCGCCAGCGGCGATGGCATGAACAGCGTGCTGCGCAAGCTGCGCGATGCCGGCGTGGACGAGGGCCAGGACACCCAGTGGCAGCTGTTGGCGCGGCAGCTTGATGCGGCCGGCAAGCTGAAGGTGGGCGAGTACGCGCTCGGTGGCGAGCTGACCCCGCGCGAGCTGCTGCTGCGCATGCGCGCCGGCAAGGTGCTGCAGCACCGCGTCACCATTGTCGAGGGCTGGAACATCCGCCAGCTGCGTGCCGCACTCAAGCGCGCCGAGCCGCTGCTGCACACCACCGACAACCTGGATGACGCCGCGTTGATGCAGCGCCTTGGCTTCGGTGGCCAGCACCCGGAAGGCCGCTTCCTGCCGGAGACCTACGTTTACCAGCGCGGCGACAGTGATCTGGACGTGCTCAAGCGCGCCCACGCCGCAATGGAAAAGGCGCTGGACGAAGCCTGGGAAAGCCGCGCGCCGGACCTGCCGATCAACACGCCCTACGAATTGCTGACGCTGGCGTCGATCATCGAGAAGGAAACCGCGCTGGCCAGCGAGCGCCCGCAGATCGCCGGCGTGTTCATGCGCCGCCTGAAGATCGGCATGCGCCTGCAGACCGACCCGACCGTGATCTACGGCATCGGTGCCGCGTATGACGGCAACATCCGCCGCCGCGACCTGACCACCGATACGCCGTACAACACCTATACCCGTGCGGGCCTGACCCCGACCCCGATCGCCATGCCCAGTCGCGACGCGCTGATGGCCGCGGCGCAGCCGGCCGCCGGTGATGCGCTGTACTTCGTCGCCGTGGGCGACGGCAGCGGCGCGCACGTGTTCTCGCCCAGCCTGGACCAGCACAACGCCGCCGTAGCCCGCTACCTGCAGCAGCTGCGCCAGCAACGTACCCAGGAGACCCCGGCGCAATGAGTCCCGCGCTGCTTCGCCACCCGCGTTTCGTCAGCCTGGAAGGCGGCGAGGGCGCAGGCAAGACCACCGCCATCAATGCCATCCGTGACTGCCTGCGCAGCCACGGCCACGAGGTGGTACTGACCCGCGAGCCGGGCGGTACGCCGCTGGCCGAGCGCATCCGCGGCCTGGTGCTGAAGCCCGATGCCGAGATCGCCGCCGAACCGCTCAGCGCCGAAGCCGAGCTGCTGCTGGTATTCGCCGCGCGCGCGCAGCATGTGCGCCAGGTGATCCGGCCGGCGCTGCAGCGCGGTGCCTACGTGCTGAGCGACCGCTTCACCGATTCCAGCTACGCCTACCAGGGCGGTGGCCGCGGGCTTGACCCGCAGTGGATTGCCGACCTGGAGCGCCGCGCGGTCGGCCTGCTGCCAGGGCTGACCCTACTGCTGGACGTGGACGTGGCCGTCGGCCGCGCGCGCGCCAACGGCCGTGACCTGTGGCCGGACCGCATCGAGAGCGAGCAGGACGATTTCTTCCAGCGCGTGCGCGCCGTGTTCCGCAGCCGTGCACAGCAGGACCCGCAGCGCTTCGCGCTGATCGACGCCGGCCAGGTGCAGGAACGCGTGGCCGCCGATGTGGTTGCACATGTCGAGCGTTGGCTGCAGGAAGGGGAGGGCGCATGAGCACGTTTTCGCCGTGGCAGCAGCGCGCGTTCGACCAGACCGTGGCCGCGCTCGACGCCGGTCGCCTCGGTCATGGCCTGCTGATCTGCGGCCCGGCCGGGCTGGGCAAGCGCGAGGTGGCGCTGGCGCTGGCCGACCACGTGCTGGCGCAGGGTGATGCAACGCACGCCACGCGCACGCGCCAGCTGATCGCCGCCGGCACCCATCCGGACCTGCAGCTGGTCAGCTTCATCCCGAACAAGAGCGGCGACAAGCTGCGTACCGAGATCGTCATCGAGCAGGTGCGCGAGATCACCGACAAGCTGGCGCTGACCCCGCAGTACGGCGTGGCGCAGGTGGTGATCGTCGATCCGGCCGATGCGATCAACCGTTCGGCCGCCAACGCGCTGCTGAAGACGCTGGAGGAGCCGCAGCCCGGCCGCTACCTGTGGCTGATCAGCAGCGATCCGGCACGCCTGCCGCAGACCATCCGCAGCCGTTGCCAGCGCCTGGAATTCAAGCTGCCGCCGCAGCACGAAGCACTGGCCTGGCTGCAGCAGCTGGGCCACAGTGAAGCATCGGCGCGCGAAGCGCTGGAGGCCGCCCGCGGCCATCCCGGCCAGGCCGACAACTGGCTGCGCGAAGACGGCCTGAGCCTGCGCCGCGAAGTCGGTCGAGATCTGGGACAGCTGGCCGCCGGCAAGACCGGCGCGGTGGAGCTGGCGCAGAAGTGGTGTGGTGATGACAACGCGGCGCTGCGCCTGCGCTTCGCTGCCGACCTGGCGCTGGCCCAGGCCAGCACCGATGCCTTGACCACGCCGGAGCGATTGCACAAGCTTGCAGCCTGGTTCGATGCGGCCAACCGCACCCGCGACCTGCTGCGCACCACGGTGCGTGCAGACCTTGCGGTGGTCGAGTTGCTGCTGGCCTGGAACAAGGTGAACGAGCGGCCTGCCGCAAGGGGAAATCGATGAGTGCCAGCAACGCCCGCCAGGGCATCCTGTCCCTGGCTGTGAAGGACAAAGCCGCGCTGTACAGCGCGTACATGCCGTTCGTGAAGAATGGCGGCATCTTCGTGCCCACGCCCAAGCGCTACTTCCTGGGCGACGAGGTGTTCCTGCTGCTGACGCTGCCCGATTCCAGCGAGCGCCTGCCGGTGGCCGGCAAGGTGATCTGGGTGACCCCGGCCGGCGCACAGGGCAACCGCACCGCCGGCATCGGGGTGCAGCTGGCCGACGGTGCCGAAGGCGAGGGCGTGCGGCACAAGATCGAGACCCTGCTGGCCGGGCTGACCGGCTCGGACAAGCCGACCCATACGATGTGATTCCGGTAGCGCCGGGCCATGCCCGGCTGCGTGCCCCGAAACGCCCGTGAACACGACTGTGAAAAACTGTTGACGGCCTCTGAAAAGCCCCTATAATGAGCGGCTCAGCAACACACCGGGCGGTTAGCTCAGCGGTAGAGCATTGCCTTCACACGGCAAGGGTCACAGGTTCGATCCCTGTACCGCCCACCAAATAGAACCTGATTTTTCAGGTGTTATGAAAGGACCGGCCTTGAGCCGGTTTTTTCGTAACTGCACGCCAACTGCAGTTACGTCCAACTGCTTGTTCTTGCGGTTGTGATATCGTCATCGCGTGCATTGGAGGCCCTATGATCGAGCGTCAGCTTGCGGAGCAGGTAATCCAAAGCTATTGGTCCGGGCGTCCCGTGCCGGTGGACCCCTCGGCGATCGCCCAGGCCTGCGGTATCGACGTTCGTGGCATGTCTCCTTTCCAGCCTGGCTATGATTCGTCGATAAGTGGCATGTACACCGCCGACGAAGGAAGGCCGACGATTTGGTACAACATGGCCGATCCTCCGAATCGGCAGCGTTTCACCATCGCGCATGAGCTTGGTCATCACTTCTTGCAGCATGGCCCCCGATTCCGCGACACCTCTTCGACTTTGGCAGGTGCTAGTTATGACCCTGTCGAGGTGTCGGCTAATCGTTTCGCTGCGGAATTGTTGATGCCGGCGTACACCATGAAGATCTTAGTTGTAGACCGAGGCATGACCTCAGTTCCAGCTTTGGCGTCGATGCTTCAAGTCTCCGAACCCGCCATGGTCTATCGGCTGAAGAATCTTGGGTACATTCGCTAAAGGGAGTTGTGAGCATGCCAAACGAAGGATCGTTGACCGGGCAGGGTGGAGCGGAAGCGTTGAATCCCGCTGGAAGTGTTTCATCACCCCAAATCCTGGCTGGTCCAACCATCAAGCAGCAGCTGATCGCTGCCAACGATAAGCGCTTCCAGCGCTGGACCTTCTACTTTTTCCTGATGGCATTCAGTACCGGCTTTTTCGGTCTGTTTTTCTTTGTTATGTGTACGGCAGCGATGCGAACCTTAGCTTGGTCCGCTCGCACCAGTCCTGTTGATGCTGCTAAGGAGTTGGCAGCTCTTGGAGCGGCGTTGTCCGCCTTCCCTCCAAGTAGCACGGCGATACTTGGAGCAGTCATCGCATCGGTTGTAGCGATTCCGCTCTCTCTGTCCATTGCGCTGGGCAAGATGGTCAAGGAGGAGGCTGACGCTGGGCTGGCTGAGACTGCATCCTTCACAAGTGCCTTGTTCGAACTGGGAAAAGCCTTTGGTCAGGGCTGGAAGGCAGGCAAGTGAAGCGCTCAAGCGACATATCCTATCTAAATCCCTTCTTTCGCAAACAGCGACGCTGCAGCTCGCATAAGTCCACGACGCTCATCGTCTAGGAGTGCGACGTGGCGCATACGGCCCACAGCAGAAGCTCGTAGTTGGTCATTCATGGGCACGGCACGGGCTGCTGCTAGCGCCAAGCGCATCTTGAGATGCTGGCGATTTGGTGCGCGACTTACCCCGTTACGCAGCGCACGTCCTGTAATGACCTTCGGCTTTCTTGCTCGGAACATCCTGGTTTTCGCAGGGTTGATCGCAAGCCCGACTCGCTGAAGTGTTTTTGTTATCCATAAGATGTCACGTCTGCCGATGCAGTGGCCGGTCACTGCGATATCATCCATGTAGAGCGTGAAAATGCCGCCGCGCGATCTAAAGCGGGCAGCAATCGCATCGAAGACGTGCATGTTTGCCAGATACGACAGGATCGGGCTGGCGGGACTCCCTGTTGCGAGATGGTCATCGCAGCAAACTAGGTTGGCTAGAATTAGGGCCACGTCGGGCTTGCACTTGAAGTCGGCCACCAACATTCCTGTAATTCGCTCAAGCGAAACAGATTGGAAGAAGCCGGAGATATCTAAAGTGACTGTGCAGCCCTCAGCATCCCGGTGCGCCGCTGAATTGCTAAGGTAAGATCTGCCGGGCACGCCCGAGTGCACATATGCCGGCAACCGTATGCGCTTAAATAGCTTCTCCAAGGACTTCTGGAAGGCCTTCAGAGAATCAAGTGGAGCTTCCACAAGTCGGGGTTTCTCCGGCTTTGTGCGATCCATGTAGCGCCGATAATTCTTCGGGTTCTGGGCAAACTTGGCTAGAGAGCTCGGTGCGCCTGCCCAGCCTATGAGTTGAGCTAGCCGTCGCTTTGACGAAAGGCCATACAATGGAGAAGTTTCGAGATCATACGACTGAGCTTTAGTGCTTCTCGGAACTCTCATCAGATCGGTCCAGTGTCCATTCCAAAACGCTGAGAAGTTTCTTCGCTCGTTCGCGTCGCTTTTCAGATTCACCTTCAAGCGCTTCCATGAAGCTCAAAAATGTAGACGCCGGCACGTCGAACACGTCTGCGTAGCGCTTGAGTACTTCCAGCGTCACGTTCTTTCGTCCGCTCTCTAGTTCTGAAAGGTGCGACTTGGAGATGCCGAGCTTCTGAGCCAATTCGGCCTGGGGTATCTGATGGACTTCTCTTACTGTTTTTAATGCACGGTCTAGCATTTTCATCCTCGGTGCCTCGATGAGGCTGAACCTGAAGGAATGAATTAGAGGAGGGGGTTGCTGATCCTTTATCGGTCTTTTCTGACGATGATTCTTAGTCCGTGATCCGGTCAATAATTTTCCAAATCACTGCGATCAAAATCTTGAAGACCCACCCCTTCCGCAAACTGCGCTTCAGGGTACTCAGCAACGACTGACGCTTGTCGTGTTCTCGACCGTTCTCAACCATGGTCTGTTCCTGGTGTAGTGCCAAGCCGGCACCCCTTGCAACATCAGGAACTGGGTCACGTCAGACACTACCCTCCACAATCCACTGGCTCCGACCCCTTGTCGGAGCCACCTGAATCCCACGTCTCCGTCGGAAGCAGCCATGACGTTGCCGTAGGAACATTTGGGGCGCTATCGCCCCGCGAGTCGTTTCCGACTCCATCTGCGCAAGGAATGATCCCTTTCACACGACGGGGTGATCGTACCATGCGCCACCGCCAGTTACGAACTTAGTTCGCTTCAAGCGAACTGGGTTTAAGTTCTGTTCATTATATTATCGGGGCGCAGAGATGTGGGAGCTTCTTGACTTGCGCCTTTTTTGCTACGTGCCATTCCCTAGAGAAACAGCGGGCGATGGCGCGTGTGCCGGTCACCAGCGCGAGGTTCGCGGATCCGCAGAGCGCAGGCCGGGCTGCAGGTGTTGTTTGGGACACCGCCTGCTGCTATCTCCTCAGCCGTGTCCGCCCAGCAGCTCGCGCGCGATCATCGCCGTGGCATCCAGGAGGTCATGGCCGCTACCCGCCTGCACCACCACCGCCAATAGGCTACGGCCCACCTCGGCACTACCGCTGGTCAGTTCCATCTCGCCTTCAAAGCACAGATCGGCCAACCATTCGTGCGCCTGCTGCAGACCGCGCTTGCGGACGCGGCGGAACTCCGCGAGCAGCTTCGCCTGGCCGGCCTCCTGCTCACCCTCGGCCAGCAGGCCGATGGCACCGCCGTGCGCCGCGCGCCAGAGGGCCGGCAGCGGGCGACCGTTCGCGTCCACCACGTCCGCCGAGAACTGCGCGCAGTACATTTCGTAGCGCTTGCCCGCCGTGCTGCGGGGCACGATGCCGGCCTCGGCCAGCAGGCGTTCGGCTTCATCCAGTGTGCTGAACTTCAAGCGCAGCAGTGCAGGGCGGCTCAGTTGTTGTGCCAGCGCCTGCTGGTTGGCGGCGAACCAGACGTTCCAGCCCACGCTTGCGCGGCTTTCCAGTGCGGCCTTGAAGTACTCCAGGTGTTCGGCGTCCATCGCTGTCTCCTGCGCTCCCTGCGGGATTGTAGCGGGAGCATATCCGGGCCGGTCAGGCATCGCCGCTGGAGAGGCAATGATGTGCCTCGCGCACCAACTGTCGTGCGGCCACGATCAGTCCGTCGATATGGAAGGCGCCCAACTGTTCGTCCGGGCCGCCTTCGTTGCGCGCATGGTCGGCGGCCTGCAGCAGATCGAGCAATGCGCCGAGCCCAGATAGCGAGCGGCGCAACGAAGCGTGATTGCTGGCGCCGAGGGTGAGGCTGATGCATGGCTGTCCGTCATCGCCGTCAGCATGGTTGATCGCATTGAGACGGGCGAAGAAAGTGGGCAGCTGCGCGGGCAAATTCTGCGCGTTCAGGGCGCACTCGATCTCGCGTGCGAGGTCTTCCGGCACATCGGCCGCGACGTCGCCGATCAGGGTGTGCAGGCGGGGATGGACGGCGGTGCGGTTGGTCATGGCGAAACCCTCACTGGCGTAGGGCCACCTTCCGGAGTGAAGGTGGCGGACGGTGCGGGTTGGCGTACCAAGGCAAACAAGCTTCAGGGGAGAAGAATGCCTGGCGGATCTGGCGATCCCCACGCACCGGCCGCCATTGAGGGCAGTCGGTGCATTCTCTCTGCTGCAATTGTTCTTGCAGCCCCTAAATCTTGTTTGTTTATTCGAGACGCCAATCCCGGCCAAGGCGTCTTGCCTCGGCGCGGCGATCTTCAAGCCGGGCAATCACATCGGTCTGTAAGGAAAATTCTCAACTGTCCCTAGGCAGGCCAGACAATTCCCGTTGTGTGCCGTCCGACACCTGCGAGTAGTGCGGCCCATCACTGATGGCGCACATCGCCGCCCCTACCGACCGTGCACAAGACGACTCCGCAGGGATGCCGCCACGGCAATCGCGT
The DNA here is from genome assembly GCF_059370155.1 of Stenotrophomonas sp. YJH_SMC_73. Lineage (NCBI taxonomy): Bacteria > Pseudomonadati > Pseudomonadota > Gammaproteobacteria > Lysobacterales > Lysobacteraceae > Stenotrophomonas > Stenotrophomonas sp. YJH_SMC_73. The sequence continues at coordinate 150,515 of NZ_JCAFTJ010000005.1, forward strand.
CACCCCGCGCGGCGGAGGCGGGACCATGCCACGCATGGAGCCAGAGGGTTCCATCCCTGCGCTGTCCCGCCGCCCCGGGCAGGCGTAGTCTCAGCCCGTTGCCGTGCCCATCCACTCTGGAGTGCCACCATGCCGCTCGCCCGCATCGATCTTCGCAAAGGTAAATCCGCCGACTACCTGCAACGCGTCGGCGAAACCATCTACCAGGCCATGCGCGCGGTGGGCGTGCCGGAAAACGATCGCTTCCAGATCTTCCAGGAACACGCGCCCGGCACGCTGATCTACGACCCCGGTTACCTGGGCGTGGATCGCACCGACGACTTCATCTGTATCCAGATCACCTGGAACGAAGGGCGCACGCTGGAGCAGAAAAAGGCGTTGTACCTGGGCATTGCCGATGGCCTGCATGCGGCGGTGGGCATCCGCCGCGAGGATGTGTTCATCAATCTGGTGGAAGTGAAGAAGGAGAACTGGTCGTTTGGTAATGGCGTGGCGCAGTACGTGAGTTGATGCGGGAACGGTGTCTGCGCCTGATGCGGCTGGGTCAGGCCATGCGCGGCGACGCCTGCTGTTGTGCCTGTTGCTCGTCCTGCGCCAGCCGGCTTGCGTCGCGGGATTGCTGCTGCACGTTGGCCTGCTGATACAGCGTATCCGCGTCGCCCTGCTGCGTATCGAGCAGGGACAGGCGCTGGCGATTGGCGGCAGGGTCCGGCGAGGCGGTGTCGCCGCTGCGATGCAGGAATACGTAGCCGGGTGCCTCGGCGGTGCTGTTTGAACTGAATGCCACCTGCAGCGTGTCCTTTTCGCTGAAGCCGGCCTGCACTGCCGCGTGGGTCAGATGGCCGGCCAGGCGTTCATGCTCCTGTCCGGGGGGCAGTCCCTGCTGTTCGCTTGCCTGGGCGAGTGCGGTACGCACTTTCTGGTCCAAGGCATGAAGGTTGTGCCCCGGTGCGCGCGCGTCCGCAGCCAGACGCTCGCCCAAGGGGCCATCAACGCCATCGGTTTCGCTGAGCAGTCGCTGCTTCAAGCTGCGCTCGGGCAGGGGATGGGTGATGGTGCGGTTGAGTTCGCTGTTGGGGAAGGGCGGTTCAATGCTGTCCACGCCATGGATGTTGCGCAGGGGGCGGTAACCGTCCTTGCCCTGTGACTGGATGCCCAGCGGAATGCGGACATCGGGCAGCAACTGGCCGACGGGGCCGCCGATGCTGTTCACGTCCAGGCTGTGCTTGCGCTGGATGCCGGCATGATTCAATGCGTCCCAGGTGAAGTCCACGCAGTTGTGGCGCACGTCGGCGTAGTGCTTGCTGAAGCCGTGCGCCACTGGATCGTCGCCGAACGCCTTGAGCTTGTTGTACTGGGCTTCGGTGATTTCGATGGTACGGACATGGGCGGGGTCCTTATAGACTTTCACGTCGTCTCTGACGATGCGCCCGGGACCATTCATGCTGCCATGCTCGACGGGTGCGAAGCCGAAACTCTGCGCCGCTTTACCTGGAGCGTGCAGAACATAGAACATGTGGCCAGGCCCGGAAGTATCAGGAGTGCCATCGGGCGTCAGCTGCTGCTTTCCCGAATCGGGATCGAGCAGTGGGGTGCCGGGTGCGGCAATGACAATGTCCAGGCTGTAGCGGGGCTTGTTCATGGAAACTCCTTCGTTCCTTCGAATGAATGGTGTCACTTCCCTGCAGGACGCGAGGCGTGCACGACTAGTCTTGCCGAATAGTCTTGCAGTCCTGATATGGCATGGACCGTTTGAATCTGCAGCCGGTATCTGCTGTCGAGCTCCAGCGGCAGCGCTGTCACGTTCAGGAGGTAGCTGCCGTCGCTGCCTGATGCGAGCGAGGCATAGCGCCAGCTCTCAGAGTGGTGCCACGAGGGGAGCGGCTCGACACCGTTGCGCGCGCGTGCCTGATAGCTGTCCTGTGTTGCAATCTCCTGCCAGGTAGTGCCTTCCCGACGCTGCAGGGATACTTCGAATGGGATGTTGATACTTGCTATATCGGGCGTGCCCGTTGTAGCTGGACTTCGCCGCTGCAGTTCCAGTTCCACCGCATAAGTGCGGTAGCTGGCAAAATTGCGCGCCGTGGTTTCGAACTCGAACTGCACCCGCTGGCCGGGCGCGTCCACGGCGATGGGCTGTGAGAGTTCCAGCGGCTCTGGCGGTGGGGGCGGCCCGTTGTCGGCGCAGGCGACAAGCAGCAGCCCGGACAGACCAAGCAGGCCGATGCGCAGGCGGGGCTTGATGGGGATGGTCATGCAGGTTCCTCTGGCTCCTTGCCGTGGCCTCTGAACCCTAACGTTCGCGATACGGGGCCTGCAAGCACGGGGAGCCCGGGAGCGCCACGCGGCGCGTTCACACGTCGCAGCCAACAGGTTGGCGCAGGAAGCAGGGGCTGCGTCACCGTGTCGCAGGGGCCAAACCCTGAACGGGGTCCAAGGTTGGCTATGGCCCCGTAGAATGGCGGCGTGCGCCATTCTGTTCTCCACCGCCGGTTCCAGGCCCTGGCATGGCTTGCCATGCTGCTGGTGCTGCTCGCCCCGCTGGTGAGCCGCTGGCTGGCGCATGGTCACGTGGCTGCCGCTGCGCCGGTGGCGGCCATGGACCACGCAATGCACGCAGAGCACGCGCTGCACGCGATGGAAGGGCACCACGACCATCACGCAATGGCCATGCCGCACGGCGGGGCCACGAAGAAGCCGCCCGCCGATCCACATGCCGATCATGAGATGGGTGTGGACTGCGATTACTGCCTGATCGCTGCACGGCTGATCACCCTGCTGGTGGCGGCCGTGCTGCTGTTGGCGCCGATGGCACCGGTGTGCCGCGCACTGCGCGGCGCGGTGCGGGCGTTGCCGCAACGGATCAGCGGCACATTGGGCGCGCGTGGGCCGCCGGCACTGATGGCCGCCTGAGCCGCACGCGCGCTGTATTGAACGTTCTTCCATGAGGTTGCCGGCCACGGCCGGTGCCCGCACGCGCGTGTCTGTCCCTTTCTGATTGCTGCCCTGCCATTGCGGGGTGGCCTTGCATGCCGTGAAAAAATGAAAACGAACCCCAACTCCGCGCGCCTGCGCCGGGCGACGCTGCCTGTCCTGTGCGCGTTGCTCCTGCACACCGCCCCCGTACTTGCCGCTGACGCGGCCCCACCGACCACGCTGGATACCGTGCGGGTGGTCGATACCCGCAGCGGTGAACTGTCGTCCACCGCCAGCGCGGGCTCTGCGTTGGGCCTGAGCGTGTTGCAGACACCGGCCAGCCTGACGGTAATTTCGCGCGAGCAGCTGGAGCAGCGCGGCGACAGCAACCTCAACGATGCGATCAGCCGAGCGGGTGCGATCAGTGCCATGCCGCATCCGGGCAATGGCCTGAGTGCGCTGTCCAGCCGCGGCTTCACCGACGGTGCCTCGGTGATGCGGCTGTACGATGGGCTGCGCCAGTACGGCGGCGTGGGCATCACGTTCCCGTTCGATACCTGGTCGATCGAGCGCATCGAAGTGCTGCGCGGCCCGGCCTCGGTCATCCATGGCGACGGTGCGATCGGCGGTGTCATCAACATCGTGCCGAAGAAGCCCACGCGTGGGGCGATCGAGAACGAGATCAGCGTGACCGTGGGCAGCGAGGACACCGCGCGGCTGGGCTTCGGCAGTGGTGGCGCGCTGACGCCCGAGCTGGCCTACCGGCTGGATGTGAGCGGCAACTACAGCGGTGGCTGGGTTGATCGTGGACGCAACAGCGACGCGACATTCTCCGGTGCGTTGCTGTGGCAGCCACGTGCGGACCTGCAGCTGATGCTCACCCATGCGCAGGGCTACCAGAAACCCATGCGCTACTTCGGCACGCCGCTGGTCGAGGGCCGCCAGCTGGAGGCGCTGCGCCACCGCAACTACAACGTGGACGACAGCGAGATCCGCTTCCGCGACCGCTGGACCCAGCTCGACGCGCTGTGGACACCAAACGCGAACGTGGAATGGCGAACCCGCGTCTACCAGATCGACAGCCAGCGTGATTGGCGCAATGCCGAGGCCTATGTCTACAACCGCGCTACCGGCTTGATCGATCGCTCGGGCAATACCGAGATCACCCACAACCAGGACCAGACCGGACTGACCTCGACGCTGCGTGTGCAGGGAACGGCGGGTGGCCTGCAGAACAACTTCGCGGTGGGCCTGGACGCCAACCGCGCGCACTTCAAGCACACCAACAACACCTATGCCGGCAGCTCGGGCCCGGTCGATCCGTTCGATCCTGTCCCGGGCCAGTTCGCGAGCGACGCGCCGAACCTGCCGCGCTACCGCAACCGTGCCGAGCAGTACGCGCTGTTCGTGGAAGACCGGCTGGCGCTGAGCGAGCGCTGGTCGGTGCTGGGTGGCCTGCGCCACGACCGCGCGCGCATTGATCGCACCGATCTGATCAGCGGCCAGAACGCGTTCTCGAAGACCTACAGCAGCACAGGCTGGCGTGCGGGTACGGTACTCGCGCTGCAGCCGACGCTGAGCCTGTATGCGCAGTATTCGCAGGCGGCGGACCCGGTCAGTGGCCTGCTGATGATCAGCCCGGCCAACGGCGCCTTTGACCTGGCCAAGGGCCGGCAGATCGAGGTGGGCCTGAAGCAGGCCTTCGACGGTGGCGAGTGGACGCTGGCGGCGTATCGCATCCGCAAGACCGGGCTGCTCAGCCGCGATCCGCTGGTGCCGGATCGCCGGGTGCAGGTGGGCGCGCAGACCTCGCGCGGTATTGAAGCGTCGTTGAACTGGAACTTCGCGCCGCGCTGGTCGCTCGATGCCAACGCGACGGTGCTGAAGGCCGAATTCGAGGACTTCCTGGAAACCACGGGTTCGCCGGCGGTGTTGGTGTCGCGCGACGGCAACGTGCCGCCGAACGTGGCCGAGCGCTTGGCCAGTATGTGGTTGAGCTGGCAGTTCGCACCGGATTGGAGTGCGGCGGGGGGCGTGCGTTATGTCGGCAAGCGCTACGCCGACAACGCCAATACGCTGGAACTGCCCGGCTACAGCACCACCGACCTTGCACTGACCTGGCAGGCGGCACCGCGCACTCAGCTGTCCGCGCGGTTGTTCAACGTGTTCGACAGGGCGTACTACGCCACCGCGTACTACACCAGCACGCAGTGGCTGCTGGGGGCGGACCGGCGCGTCGAATTCACCGTCGACCATCGCTTCTGAGGGCGCGGGCAATGACGTTGCGTTCCACCGCCAAGCGCTGGACCTACCTGGTGCATCGCTGGCTGGGCATCGGCGGATGCCTGCTGATGCTGCTGTGGTTCGTCAGCGGCATGGTGATGCTGTTCATTGGTTACCCGAAGCTGACGCCCGGCGAGCGGCTGGCGGCGTTGCCGGTGCTGGGTGAGGCCCGCGACCTGCAGGGGCTGTCGGTACTGCCTGCCGCCGTGCAGGCCGAGCCGGAGGCTGTGGCATTGACCACGCTGCGTGGAGCGCCTGCCTATGTGGTGCGCAGTGGCAGCAACGTGGGCGCCTGGTCTGCCGTGACCGGCCAGGCGCTGCTGCCGGTGTCGGCACAGCGCGCCGAAGCATCCGCTGCGCAGTTCGCGGGCGGCCAGGCCTTCGTGGGTGCGATGCGCGTGAATGAGGATCGTTGGACGCATTCGCGTGCACTGGACGCGCATCGGCCGCTGTATCGGGTGGAGGTGGGCGGCGCGCAGCCGGGCGACCTGTATGTGTCCTCGCGTACCGGTGAAGTGGTGCTGGACGCTCCGCATGTGCAGCAGCGCTGGAACTATGTGGGCGCCTGGCTGCACTGGCTGTACTTCCTGCGCATGCAGTCGGTCGACCCGGTGTGGACGTGGGTGGTGATCGTGCTGTCCGCACTGTGTACGGTGGCGGCGATCAGCGGCATCGTGGTGGGCGTATGGCGCTGGCGTTTCCGTGGGCACTATCGTTCCGGTGCGAAGACTCCGTACGTGGAGTCGTGGATGCGCTGGCACCATCTGCTTGGCCTGATGGCGTCCGCCTTCGTGTTCACCTGGATCTTCAGCGGGCTGATGTCGATGAACCCATTGGGTGTCTTCAGCAGTACGGGTGAAGCGATCGATGTTGAGCACTACCGTGGCGGCGCGGTGGCGGTGGATGGTGCGCTGGGTGATCCTGCGAAGCTTCTGGCGATGGCCGAAGCTGCGCGCTTCCAGCCGGTGGAGATCCAGTGGCGACGGATCGGTGGTGAGCTGTTCGCGGTGTTGCTGGACGGGCAGGGTGATACGCGCATCGTGTCCGGCGGCAATGGGCACCTGCATGTCGCACGGTGGCTGCCGACCGCGTGGTTGCAGCAGAGGGCACGTGCGCTGTCCGCTACACCCATGCAGGGTTTCGTGGTGCAGCATGCAGCGGATGCGTACTTCTACCCGCGTGCGCCCGAGGCCATGAATGGTGCAGCGGTACGTCGCTTCCCGGTGGCAGTGGTGGATTTCGGTGATGCCGAGGCGACACGCGTCTATCTCGATCTGGCGACCGGCGATCCGTTGCTGACGATGGGCCATCGCGAACGCGTCGGCCGCTGGCTGTTCTACTTCCTGCACAGCTGGGACCTGCCGGCGATGCTGCGCCAGGAAGGTGCCCGGCTGGCGGTGTTGCTGCTGCTGAGCGCTGCCGGCACCGCGCTGTGTGCCACGGCGACGGTGATCGGCTATCGGCGCTTGCGGATGAAGCTGCGGCGCAGGCGGCGCTAGCATCCTGCCGTGAGCGCGCCGTCTGTGAGACTATCCGGAGTTCCTGGCCATGAAGGCCGAGGCCCGCAGTCGATGTCGGTGTCGATGGCCAGGGAGTGCAGGGACACCGTACTTGCAGCGTTTCAATGGTCGTCCCTGGATAGGATTTCCACACAGCGTAAATGGAGCAAGGATGAATTACGTTTCGATGGGTGTTCTCGCAATTGGAATTGCAGCGGCGTCTGCAGGTGCAAAGGCCGACTCTCTGCCGCGCCTGTACAACTTTCCGACCACCACCACAGCTGCCGTCTCCAATGCGCTTCCGGCGCCGGGGCAGGTCATCCAGCTTTCCGCACAGGTCGAGTCCCAGGCGTTGGGGCTTTACCACATTCCAGGAAACGACCAGATCGGTGGTTTTGTTGAATTCAAGGTCAACGGTCAGCCGGTCGGCAAGGTCCAGGTCAGTACCTCCAATACCCCCTTTCTGGGTACGGTTTCCGACCTGAACAAGGGTTGTTGGGCTGCTATCCGTGATGTCTGGCGCTGCACGCACCAGTACGCCTATGGTCGCCAAGCCAAGGTTGCGGTGAACTACACCGTGCCCGCCGGCTTCACCACCGCGTCGATCACCGCCACCTTCAGCGGCGATGGCCAGTTCTCGCAGGGGTCGGTATCGGCGCCGGTCAACCTTCGCAACATTCCCACGTTTGGTGAGATCCGCGGAGCAGGCAACAAGTGCCTCGACGCCGAAGGCGCCAACACCGGTCCGGGTACCGCCATCCAGGTGTGGGACTGCACGCCGGGCACGCCGCAGCAGTTGTGGACGGTGAAGCCCAACACGTCGACCATCACCGGTGTGCCCAGCAACCGCGTACTCGATATCGTCGGTTACGGCACCAGCAATGGAAGCCGGATTCAGCTGTATGACGCGCACGGTGATTGGAACCAGTCGTGGAAGTTCACCAATACCTCCATCGTCGGCGTGGGCAACAAGGTGCTCGACGCCATCGGTGCGTCCAGTGCCAACGGCACCAAGATCCAGCTGTATAGCAACGCACAGACCAGCAACCAGAAGTGGGAGTTCAACCCGGCCAACGGTTCGATCGTGGGCGTTGGCGGCAAGTGCCTGGATGTGGAAGGTGCCAACAGCGCAGATGGCACGCGCGTACAGCTGTGGGATTGCACGGGCGTGCCACAGCAGCGCTTCGAGCTGGGTGCGGATGGTTCGATCCGTGGGCTGGGCGGCAAGTGCCTGGAGGCCGCCGATGGCGCAAGCCATGACGGCAATCCGATCCGCATGTGGTCGTGCAATGGTGGCGCCCACCAGTCCTGGCGCCTGGTCGGCGAAATCCGTAATCCGCAGACCAACATGTGCCTGGATGACCCGGGCCTGGGCAACATCAACGGCTCCAAGGTGCATATGTGGATGTGCCAAGGTAGCGACAATCAGCGTTGGGAGTTCTCCTCGTACTGAGGCCTGCTGCCGCTGATGCAGCGTTGTTCAACCGCGCGCCTTCGGGCGCGCGGTTTTTCCGGCGCTAGGCGTTATACCCGCAGCCAGCGCGTGGACACCGCCACCAGCAACAAGGCTGTGGCCACGCCGATGAATGCAGCGATCAGGCCGAAGTGATTGGCAGCGAAACCGATCAGCGCCGGCCCAGCAAGGATGCCGGCAAAGCCCAGCGTGGAAACGGCAGTGATGGCCAGCGCGCCGGGCATGCGGGTCTGGTGGCCAGCCAGCGAGAACAGCGCCGGTGCGATGTTGGCGCAGCCGAGGCCGACCAGCACATAGCCGATCAGCGACGCCTGCCACGGCGTGACCAGGGTCAGCACCAGCACGCCCGCGGCGGCAAGCAACGCGCCGAACACGATCGCGCGCTGGCGGCCCACGCGTGCCACCAGTGCATCACCGAACAGGCGTGCGACGGTCATGGTCAGGGTGAAGGTCACATAGCCGATGCCGGCGAGGCCGGCATCGACGCGGCGCACGTCGCTGAGAAACACCGCGCTCCAGTCGAGCATCGCACCTTCGCCGAGGAAGGCGACGAACGCCAGCACGCCGATGAACAGCACGATGCCGTGTGGCAGGGCCAGCATCGGTGTGTCATGCGGCATGCGTTCGCTGTGCCAGTACGACGCCGACAACAGCATCACCAGCAACATGGCGCCGACGCCGACCAGCACGGATGCCAAGGGCGGCAGCTGTGCGGACAGCAGCACGGTCATGGTGGCCGCGCCGAGGAAGCCGCCGATGCTGAAGAAGGCATGGAAGCCGGACATCATCACGCGCCGTGCTTCGCGCTCGACGATGACGGCCTGTACGTTCATCGTGCAGTCCATCGCGCCCACGGCGGCGCCGAACACGAACAGGACCAGCCCTAGTGTCCAGGCCGAACCGGCCAGCGCCAGGCCGGGCACGGTCAGGCAGATCAGCAGGCTGCTGGCCACCATCACCCGCCGGCAACCGAGGCGCGCGGCCAGCACGCCGGACAACGGCATTGCCAGCAGCGAACCGGCACCGAGGCAGAGCAGCACCAGCCCCAGCGTGGCGTCGTTGATCCCGGTGCGTGCCTTTGCGAACGGCACCAGGGTGGCCCACAGCGCGGTGGCGAAGCCGGGAATGAAGAACGCAGCGCGGGTCGCGTGCTGTTCGGCGCGCGCGCGGTTGGCAAGGGACATGAGCGGTACGGTCAGGGGGGAGTGGGGTGTACCGCGATGCCTGCGGCGCGGAAGCGTGCCGCCAATGCGGGCGGTGCGGTGGTGGTCAGCACCAGGTCGTCGATCTCGTCGAGGCTGGCAATCTGCCAGTTGCCGCGTGCACCCAGCTTTTCAGTCGTGGCGGCGACGATGACACGGCTGCTGCAGGCCACCATCGCGCGCTTCAGCGTGGCTTCTTCCGCATCCATTGCCCACACGCCGGTGTCGCCGTCCACCGCGCAGGGGCCGGGCAGGTACACATCGGCGCGCAGGCGCTGCACCTGGGCCAGTGCTTCGGCGCCGACCGCGCCGCCACCGCTGGCCAGGCGCCCGCCGATCAGCTGCACCGAGGTGCCTTCAAGCAGGCTGGCGGCCGTGGCGATCTGTGGCGCGTTGGTGATCACCGTCAAGCCGAGGGCGGCCGGCAACTGCTGGGCGATCGCCAGGTTGGTTGAACCAGCGTCGAGCAGTACGACCTGGCCGGGTTGCAGCAACGCGCAGACGCGGGCGGCCAGCTCGGCCTTGTCGCCGCGGTCGCGGGTCAGCCGCTCGCGCAGCGGGCGTTCCTTGGGCGGTGGCAGTACGGCGCCACCGTAGACGCGCTGGCACAGGCCCTGCGCGGCCAGCTCGCGCAGGTCGCGGCGGATCGAATCTTCGGACACGGCATAGCGGCGCGCCAGCTCGGCGGCAACCACGCGGCCCTGCTGGCGCAGTTCCTCCAGAATCTGCCGGGTGCGCTGGGCGGGGAGGGGGCTGGGATCGGAGCTCATGCTGCAAGTCTGCACGTTCGTGCATTAACGTGCAACAACGTGCATGCTGCGTTTGGGCGGGGCACAGGGCGGCTGGACTGCCGGTGAATCCGCCCGCGCCCACGTCTATGGATCGCCCTCGCGGCCCGGCATGATGGCGGGGCACCTGGCATGGAATCCCTGATGTCCCCCACCGTTCACCGCAAGCTGCGCATCGGCGCGGACCAGTACACCGGCCAGAAAGTGGTCGACCAGCAGTTCCATGAGTGCGATTTTTCCGGTGCCGACCTGACCGCCACCGAGTTCATCAACTGCAGCTTCTACGATGCCGACAGCCGCAGCGGCTGCCGCTTCAATGGCGCCACATTGAAGGAGGCCAGCTTCCGCAGCTGCGACATCAGCATGTGCCACTTCAACTTCATCAAGGCGCTGGGCCTGGAGATCAGCGAGTGCCGCGCGCAGGGTGCGGATTTCAGCAACGCCAGCTTCATGAACCAGATCACCACGCGCAGCTGGTTCTGCAGCGCCTTCATCAAGAAGTCGAACCTGCGCTATGCCAATTTCTCGCGGGTCACGCTGGAGAAATGCGAACTGTGGGAGAACCGCTGGGACGGTGCAAACGTCAGCGGCGCCAGCTTTGCCGGCTCGGACCTGTCCGGTGGCCAGTTCGAGGGAATCGACTGGAACAGCGCCAACTTCACCGACTGCGACCTGACCAATTCCGATCTGGGCGAGCTGGACCTGCGCAGCACCAACCTGCGTGGCGCCACGCTGGATGTCCAGCAGGTGGCGCTGTTGATGCAGCGGATCGGCATCACCGTGGTGCCGTAGGCATTACCCGGCGTACGCCACCCAGCCCTTGAAGCTGAAGCCTGCATAGAACAGCTCCACGCCGTCGAAGCCGGCCTCCTGCAGCAGCGTCACTTCCTGTTCGGGGGCCAGCAGCGGCAGCCGCTCGGCAATGGCGTCGATCGCGCGCTGTGCATCGGCGTGGGCAACGCCGGAGGCTTCGGCGAACGCGGCGTAGCGCTGCAACCAGCGCAGCTTGCCGGCCGGATCCTGCGGCACGCTGTGGTGGGCCACCACCAGCGGCGCGCCGGGCTGCAGGCGCCTGTGCAGCTCCCGCAGCGTGTGCAGGCGCTGCGCGCCGTCGAGGAAGTGCAGGGTCAGCAGGCAGCTGGCACCATCGAAGCGCACGTCGGGGGCATCGTCGATGTAGCCTTCCAGCAACTGCACGCGCGACATCAGCGGGCCCAGTGTCTGTTCGGCCAGGGCCAGCATCGGTGCAGCCGGGTCCACGCCCAGCAGCTGCCAGCCCGGCTGCGCCTCGGCAAATGCCTTCAGCTCCAGCCCGCCACCGGCGCCCAGCACCAGCACGCGGCCCTGCGCAGGAACGTGTTCGGCCAGCAGCAGGCGACTCATCTGCTGCAACGCGAGGAAGCCCGGCACCTGGCGCAGCGGGCCCTCGGCATAGCGGGCAACGGCCTGCGGATCGGAGAACGAAGACATGCGTGCATTCCTGCAACAGGGACATACCACTGTACCGTGGCATGCAAGTGCCTTTGCCGGGGGTCGCTCCTGCCTGCGCTGACCGGCTTGCATCCAGCTCAACGCAACGCCCGCGCCAGCACCTGCCAGATCCTCGGGTCCTGGCACTGCGAGACGTTGAAGCGCAGATAGTCGGCCGCGCGCTGCGACTGGCTGAACGCGTTGCCCGGCGCCAGCACGATGCCCTCGCGCAGGCATTGCCGCGCCAGTGCGGCGGCGTCGCGGCCGTCGGGCAGCTGGCACCACAGGAACAGGCCGGCTTCCGGCTGCAGCCACGGCGTGATGCCCAGCGCCTGCAGTTTCCGCAGTGTGTGCCGGCGTGCATCGGCCAGGCGCGAACGTATCGACTGCATGTGGCGGCGGTAACCGCTATCGGTCAGCGCGATGTGCATCAACTGCGCGGCCAGATGGCCGCCGCCAAAGCTGGTCGCCAGCTTCAGGTCGGTCAATGCTTCTATCCAGTCATGGCGTGCAGCGATGTAGCCGCAGCGCGACGCTGCCGACAGCGTCTTGGAGAAACTGCCGACGTGGATCACCCGTGACAGTCCATCGAGCGCGGCCAGCCGCGGTGCCGGCTGCAGTTCGAAGTCGGCGAAGATGTCGTCCTCGACGATGATCAACTCGCTGCGTTCGGCCAGGCCCAGCAGGCGGTGCGCGGTGTTGGCCGAAAGCACCGCGCCGGTCGGGTTGTGCAGGCCGGAATTGGTGATGTACAGCCGCGGCGAATGCGCCTGCAGGGCTTGCGCGAACGCCTCCAGGTCCGGGCCGCTGTGCGTGTACGGCACGCCGATGGCCTGCACCTGGTGCGCCTTGAGCAGCGCGTGGTAATTGAAGTAGCTCGGGTCATCGACCAGCACGCAGTCGCCGGGCTTGAGCAGGAAACGGCAGAGCAGATCGACCGCGTGCGTACCGGATTCGGTCAGCAGGATCTGCTCCATCGGTGCATCGATGCCAAGCGTGGCGCTGCGCCTTTGCAGCAGCTGGCGCAACGCGGGCAGCCCGAGCGGACCGGCGTAGTCCACCAGTTGCATGGCATCGGCACGCGCCAGCCGGCGCAGGCCGCGGCGCACGCCATCGTGATACAGCCAGTCACTGGGCATCCAGCCGCACCCTGGCTTGAGATCGCCCGCGGGCGTTTCCAGCGATTGCCGTGACACCCACAGCGGATCCACCGCGCGATCCAGCCGCGGCTCCATTTCAGCCAGCGCCAGCGGTGCGGCCGGGCCACTGACGTAGAAGCCCGAGCCTGCGCGCGCACTGATCAGGCCTTCGGCCGCCAGGCGCTCGTAGGCCTCGACCACGGTGGAGACTGAAACCCCCATGGTCGCCGCCTGCGCACGTACCGAAGGCAGGCGGGAGCCGGGGCCATCCACCCGTGCACTGATGCGGGTGCGGACGGTCTGGATGACCGATTCGATGCGGGTGAGCGGGCGCGGCATGGTGGAACCGTAGTGGAAGTGTGGGCAGTACAGTTACTTGCGGCTGTACTGGATTGTAGCTGGGGTCGTTCCGCGCCGGATGCTTCCATACAGGTGCAGCCGGGCATCGTCCGGCACCTTCAGGAGTACAGGCGTGGAACGGTCGGCGAGTGGTTGGATCAATGGCTTCATCGGTGTGGTGATCTTCGCCGGCTCATTGCCGGCCACCCGCCTGGCGGTGCTGCAGCTGGATGCCGGGTTCGTCACCGCCGCACGCGCCACCATCGCCGCGGTGCTCGGTCTGGGGCTGCTGCTTCTGCTGCGCCAGCCATGGCCGCGGCGCGGCGACCTGCCGGGGCTGGTGGTGGTCAGCCTCGGCGTTGTGGTCGGCTTCCCGCTGCTGACCGCGCTCGCGCTGCGTCACGCGTCGTCGGCGCACACCATCGTGTTCCTTGGCCTGCTGCCGTTGAGTACAGCGGTGTTCGGCGTGCTGCGCGGTGGCGATCGGCCGCGCCCGGCGTTCTGGCTGTTCTCGTTGCTGGGCAGTGCCTGCGTGGTCGGCTATGCCGCGCGCAACGGAATCGAAGCCTCGTTGCAGGCCGACCTGCTGATGCTGGCGGCGATCGTGGTGTGCGGGCTGGGCTACGCGGAAGGTGGTCGGCTCGCCCGTCATCTGGGCGGCTGGCAGGTGATCAGCTGGGCACTGCTGCTGGCGTTGCCGGTGATGCTGCCGCTGACGGTGCTGATGCGCCCGGCCTCGTTCACTGCGGTCGGTGCCTCGGCGTGGTGGGCACTGGGCTACGTGGCAGTGTTCAGCATGCTGATCGGCTTCCTGTTCTGGTACCGCGGGCTGGCCCAGGGCGGCATCGCTGCCGTCGGCCAGCTGCAGCTGCTGCAGCCGTTCTTCGGCCTGGCCCTGGCCGCGCTGCTGCTGCACGAGTCGGTCAGCCTCAGCATGGTGCTGGTGACTCTGGTCGCGGTGATCTGCGTCGCCGGCGCGCGCCGCTTCAGCCGCTAGGAAAAAGGGGACGGAGGGGATTAAGTCGTTTCAGGCACAGCAGGACCAATTACGACTTAATCCCCTCCGTCCCTTTTTCCGGGGTGCTGCGGAAAAGGTGCGCAACGGCGTAGTCGATGAACACCCGCAGGCGTGCACTGGGATGGCGCCCGCCGGGCCACAGCAGCGAGAACTGCCCCTGATGCGTGGGCAGTGTGGGCAGCACCTGTTGCAGGCGGCCATCGGCCAGCGCGTCAGCGGCGAGGAAGTCAGGCATCCAGGCCAGGCCCATGCATCCGATCGCAGCGGCCAGCACGGCCTCCATGTTGTTGCAGGTCATCGCCGTGGGAAGGCGCGCCCCGGCGTCGCCTTCGATGCCCGGCAGCTGCCACGGATGCAGCTTTCCCGTGGTGGGGTAACGGAAGCGCAGCGCGGTATGCATGCGCAGGTCGCCCACATCGCCGGGCGTTCCATGCATCTGCAGATAGCCCGGCGCCGCACAGAGGATGAAACGAAAACCCCCCAGCCGCCGTGCGGTCAGGCTGGAATCAGCCAGTTCGCCACTTCGTATCACCGCATCCAGGCCTTCGCTGACCACATCGACGATGCGGTCGTTGAAGTCCAGTTCCAGCTGCACCTGCGGATAGCGTTGCTGGAAGCCGGGCAGCACCGGCAGCAGGAAGCGGTAGCCGATGGTGGGCAGGCCGATGCGCAGCAGTCCGCTGGGGGCGTGCTGTCGCTGCGCCAGGTCCGCCTGCGCTTCGGAAAGCTCATCCAGCGCACGTCGGCAGCGTTGCAGCAGCAGTTCGCCTTCGTCGGTGAGATGCACGCGGCGGGTGGTGCGATGGAACAGGCGCGTGCCGAGTTCCTGTTCAAGCCGGGCGATGCGCTTGCCGACGGCCGAGGCTGACAGGCCGAGTACGCGGGCGGCACCGACAATGCTGCCGGCCTCCGCGGTGCGGACGAAGGCGAGCAGGGCGGAGATGGAGTCCATGCTTGGATGATTGCGGAACATCTCGCCGCAATCAACGTCCACCGAGCCTGTTTTTCTGGAATAGCGGCCTGTCCATCATCAATGCCCCTGATGGATGGAGGCCCGCATGGCCCCGGATTCGATGCTCCCTGTACCTGTCCGCGCGCAGCAGCGCTGGGCGCTGCTTGCGGTCTGCCTGGCCGCGCTGGCGTTGCCGTTGTCCTTCTCTGCCGGTGCAGTCGCGGTGCCGGCGCTGGCCCGTTCCGCGGCGGCATCGCCCACCGCGCTGGCCTGGGTGACCAACGCCTTCATGCTCACCTTCGGCAGTCTGTTGCTCGCTGCGGGCGGCTTGGCCGATCGATATGGCCGTCGGCGGCTGTTCCTGCTGGGCACGGCGGGCTTCACCACCGCCACCGCCGCCGTCTGCCTTGCTCGCACGCTGCTATGGCTGGATCTGGCGCGCGGGTTGCAGGGCGTTGCCGCGGCGGCGGCGCTGGCATCCGGCACGGCGCTGCTGGCACAGGCCTGGCAGGGGCCGGCGCGTGCCCGTGTCTTCGCCCTGCTGGGCACCACGTTCGGCATGGGGCTGGCGTTGGGGCCCTTGCTCGCGGGCCTGCTGCTGCAGACATTGGGATGGCGCAGCGTGTTCGCCGCGGGCGGTGTGCTCACGTTGGTGGCCTTCGGCCTGGGGGCACGCGCGTTGCCTGAAAGTCATGGCGAGCGCCGACCACTGGATATCGGCGGCATGCTGAGTTTCAGCCTGACGCTGGCGACGTTGACCCTGGCGCTGCTGTGGCTGGGCGAGTTCGGCCTGCATGCCGCGCGCGTGCGGCTGGCGCTGCTGGTGACGCTGCTGTTGGGCGGGGTGTTCGTCTTCATCGAACGGCGGCACCCCTCACCGTTGCTGGACCTCTCACTGTTCTCGCAACCGGCGTTCCTCGGTGTCCAGCTGCTGCCGGTGGCGACCTGCTTCGGCTACGTGGTGCTGCTGGTCGCGTTACCTCTGCAACTGCTGGGCGTGCATGGCCAGAGCGCGACGCTGGTGGGACTGCAGATGCTGGCGCTGTCCGCGCCGATGCTGGTCCTGCCGATGCTGGCCGCGCGTTGGGCGGAGCGCGTGGGAAGTGCGCGGTTGTGCACGCTGGGTCTGCTGGTGTGTGCCGCCGGCCTGTACCTGTTGTCGCGGCAGGCGTCGCACCCGTCGCCCTTGCAGTGG
This sequence comes from Stenotrophomonas sp. YJH_SMC_73, assembly GCF_059370155.1. NCBI lineage: Bacteria > Pseudomonadati > Pseudomonadota > Gammaproteobacteria > Lysobacterales > Lysobacteraceae > Stenotrophomonas > Stenotrophomonas sp. YJH_SMC_73. Next base: position 166,790 of record NZ_JCAFTJ010000005.1, read on the forward strand.
GTGCCGCTGCTGATGCTGGTCGGCGCAGGCACGGCTTTGCCGTGGGGGCTGATGGATGGACTGTCGGTGAGCGTGGTACCGGTGCAACGTGCCGGCATGGCCGCAGGCATATTCGGAACCGTGCGGGTGGCCGGCGAAGGCATCGCGTTGGCCGCAGTCACTGCCTTGCTTGCGCTGCTGATCGGCCATCAGCTGCAGGGCGCGTCGCCGGCACCGCTGGTGCGTGCCGGTGCCTATCTGGCCACGGGGGCGCGGGAACAGGCGCAGGCACTGCTACCGACGATGAGCCGCATGCAGCTGCAGCACGCCAGTAGTGAGGCGCTGGCGACACTGCTGCGTGTACTGGCGCTGCTGACCGCCGCCTGTGCCGCCGTGTTGCGCCTGTTGCTGCGGAAACGCACAGGTGCCTTGGTCGGGGACATGGTGTAGCAGGCTCATCGCCGCCTCCGCCGTCATCCCGCTGTCGTGTCCCGCTCACGCCGCCTATGCCCACCCGGGCCTAGTGTTGATCGTCCCCGTCCCCCACGGAGACCCGCCATGTGGCTGCTCGACCATCTCTGGCCCAGCCGTCGACCCCTTCCTCCCCCGGTCGAGGACGCGCCACAGGCACCGTCACGCCGGCCCTGGCTGAAACGCCCGGCGCGGGCCGGGCGCAGCGGCATGGCGCCCTGGCAGAAGGTGGCCACGCCACCGCGGCGCACGCGCCACTAGCCGGTGCGGTCTGATGGGTGGTTGACCCCGTCGCTGACCGGGATCACCCCAAGCGCGAACGGGTCGATGCCCTCCAGGCAGGCCACGTTGTAGCCGTACTGGTCGGGGTTGGAGCGGCGCCGGTGATGGGTGTAGATGCCGCACACCCCGCAGAAGTAGTGCTCGGCCACATGGGTGTTGAACTGGTACTTCTGCAGGTGATGCTGCCCGCGCACCACCTGCAGGCCCTGGCGGGGGACGCTGGCGGCGATGGCACCCCGGCGTCGGCACATCGAGCAGTCGCAGCGGCGCGGGTCGACGATGCCGTCCGGGAGGTCCAGCAACAGCTCGACCGTGCCGCAGTGGCAGGTGGCGCGGTGCTGGGGTTGGACCGGAACGCCGGCCACGGAAGTGATGCCCATCGTTGCTCCTGTGAGGTGAACCTGGCCGCATGGACGCAGACGGTGCGCCGCGGTCCCTGAACGGGCCGTAGATGCCACGGTGAACCCGCTTGTGGCTAACTATGCGGCTTCGGGACCGCGACAGGATGCCAGTGAGAGCCGCAGGACGTTGGATGACAGGAAGTGCCATGGCGCTGGCAGCGTTGTGGGTGACCGGGCTGCTGGCCTATCAGATGCCGGGGCCGGGCTGGCTGGCCAATGGCATTGCGGTGCTGTGGCTGCTGGTTGCGCTGTGGGCGTCGTGGCAGGTCGCGCGTGGCCGTGGCCATCGTCGCCTGGGCATGGCGTTCGGCGCGTCGCTGGCGCTGGCCGGCCTGTGGTGGCTGCTGCTCACCCCGCGCCAGGACCGCGTCTGGGCCGATGACGTGGCCCAGCGCCTGCACGTGGTGTCCTTCGACGGGCGCCACGTGGTGCTCGACAACGTGCGTGATTTCACCTGGCGCAGCGAGACCGACTACGACGCGCACTGGGTGCGCCGCGCGTACGACCTGGACCAACTCCGCTCGGCCGATCTGGTGCTGTCGTACTGGATGGGCCCGGCGATCGCCCACACCCTGATCTCGTTCGGTTTCGAGGATGGGCGCCACGTGGTGTTCTCGCTGGAGATCCGCAAGGAACGCGGCGAATCGTTCTCGGCGCTGGGCGGCTTCTTCCGCAAATTCGAGATGACCCTGGTGGCCGCGGAGGAGACCGACATCATCCGCACCCGCACCAACGCGCGTGGCGAGGATGTCTACCTGTACCGCCTGCACGGCATGGACCAGGCGCAACTGAAGCAACTGTTCGCCGCGTACATCGCGCAGGCGCGCGAACTGGATGCGAAGCCGGGCTTCTACAACACGCTCACCAGCAACTGCACCACCATCGTCTTCGATCTGGCCCGCCACATCGCGCCGCGCCTGCCGCTGGACTACCGCCTGCTGCTGTCCGGCTACCTGGCCGAATACGCACAGGAGGTCGGCGCGCTCACGCCGGGCGTGCCTTATGCCGAACTGCATGACAAGGGCCGCATCACCCAGCGTGCGCTGGACCTGGGCAGCGGCGACCACTTCTCCACCGTGATCCGCCAGGGCGTGCCCGGCACCGAGCAGGACCCGCAGTAATGACCCGACTCTTCCTGATCCGCTGGCAGCGCGCGCTGCCGGTGTTGTTCGCCGCCTTCCTGCTGCTGGGCAGCAGCGGCTGCGCGATGGTGACTGTCAAGCAGGTGAAGTCCAGCGATTCGCTGGTGAACAAGCGCGCCGATGTGCTCAACACCGGCAAGCTCAGCCCGGCCGCGCGCGAGACGCTCAGCGCGGCGGGCCTGGATGAGTCGCAGTGCGAGAAGGACTTCCTGGTCTGCCGCAGCACGTTGTTGATGACCGATGACCTCAACGTCGAGCAGCGGCTGTCGGCGTTGTCCGAACTGTGGGTGAAGGCCGCGCTGGCGCTGACGCCGAAGAAGACCGCCGCCGGCGATCCGCCGATGAGCGACGCGGCGCTGGATGCCTGGCTGGAAGCCGCGCGTTATGCCTATGCCTACCTGTTCTACAGCGGCCGCTCGCCGTCCGACCGCGCCTTCGAAGACCGGCAGACGCAGGTGCGCGACTACTACAACTACGCCGCCGAGAAGGCGGCGGTGGTGCTGTTCGTGCGCGCGCGTGCAGCGGCACTGGCCGGCGAGGACTATACGAAGCCGATCTCGGTCGGCAGCTGGTCGCTGGCCTCCAACTACCAGCAGTTGAACCTGAAGAGCATTCCGGCGCAGCTGGTGCCGGCCGGCACGGTCAGCTTCGTCGGCCTGCGCAGCACCTATCGCCGCGATGGCTTCGGTGCCGAGCTGGTGATGGTGATGGACCCGCCCAAGCTGGTCGCGCCGGTGATCGCGGGCGATGGGCCGAAGGCGGAAACAGCGGCGGATGATGCTGACGACGAGCGCCGTGGCCGCCGCCATCGGCATGACGATTCGGTGCCGGAATTCAGCGAGATGTCCTCGATCAACGTCACCGCGCTGCTGCGTTTCGAAGGCAGCAGCCTGGAAGACGTGATGCGCACGCGCCGGGTTGAACTGGACGCCTATTCGCCGGAGGCCACTGAACGCATCACCCTGCACGGCGAACAGGTGCCGCTGGCCGGCAATTTCACCGCTGCCTACGGTCTGTGGCTGGCGCAGAGTGGCTTCGCCCGGCAGTCACTGCGCACACTGTTCGGCATGAGTGAGGGCATCGGCGAACCGCACATCTACCTGATGCAGCCGTGGGACCCGAACCGCCGCATCATCTTCATGCTGCACGGCCTGGCCAGCAGCCCGGAAGCCTGGGTGAACCTGGCCAACGAGATCATGGGCGACCCCGAGCTGCGCCAGCAGTTCCAGGTGTGGCAGGTCTACTACCCGACCAATGCACCGATCGCGCTGAACCGCTACGAGATCGCCAACGCGTTCAATGACACGCTCAAGCACTTCGACCCCAACGGCAGCACACGCGCATCGAAGGACATGGTCTATATCGGCCACAGCATGGGCGGCGTGCTCGCGCGGCTGCTGGTGAGCGACTCGGGTGATGTGCTGTGGGATGACCTGCTGGCCAACTATGACCTGAAGGGCGAGCGGCTGAAGCGGGTGCAGGCCAAGCTGGGGCCACTGCTGCATTTCAAGGCGCAGCCGAACGTGGAACGCGCGATCTTCATCGCCGCGCCGCACCAGGGCACGGATATCGCAGGCAACAAGGTCGGGCGGCTGATCGGGCGCCTGGTACGCCTGCCGCTGACCATTCTCGGCAAGTTCGAGGACGTGTTCATGGCGCTGGCACAGGCCGAGCAGCAGGTCGACGGCACCGCCAAGCCGAAGATTCCCAACAGCATCGACAACCTCAAGGCCAGCGATCCGTTCGTGAAGGCCGCCGCACAGCTGCCGATCGAAGCGGGCCTGAAGTACCACTCGATCATCGCCCAGCGCAAGCCGGAGCTGCCGGTGGAGAAGTCCGATGACGGGCTGGTGCCGTACTGGAGCGCGCATCTGCCGGGCGCGCTGTCGGAGAAGGTGATCATTTCCGGCCACAGCGTGCAGGAGACCCCGCAGGCCGTGCTGGAAGTGCGCCGCATCCTGCATCGGGATATCGATGATGTGGGAGCCGGTACACGGTAATGCCGGCCTCTGGCCGTCGCCATCATGGGATTCCCGCGTGCGCGGAGGTTGCCGGCCAGCGGCCGGCACTACCGGAATCCGGCGGCGCTACACCCGCCGCGCGATCACTGCGGCCAGCACCGCCAGACCGAAGGTGATGGCCAGGCACAGCAGGTAGCCGGTGTGCGGCGCGCTTTCCACGAACATGGCGAATAACGCGCCGGACACCGCCAGCGCGGTGGTCACCGACAACGCCTCGCTCAGCTGCAGCGCCGAGGTATTGGCACCCTGCTCATGCGGTGCTGACAGCGACAGGGTCAGCACCGACAGGCTGGCGTAGATCATGCCCATGCCGAAGCCGGTCACGGCCCAGCCGACCAGCGCGACCGGCAGCGGCATCGGGTTGAACAGCACCGACAGCGTTGCGGCGATGCCGAACGTCATCATCACCGTGCCAACGCGCAGCAGCTGCTGGCGTGACCAGCCACGCTGCTGGTGGCCCTGCAGCCATGAACCGGCGAACCAGCCCAGCGCACCGAGGCTGAGCACGGCGCCTGCCCAGCTGGGCGAGAGCCCGCGTTCGCGCTGCAGCAGCAGGGGCAGATAGGCCTCGCAGGCGAAGAACGCCGCTGCAGCAATGCCGCGCAACGCGATCACGCTGGGCAGGCCGCGGCGCAGGATCAGGGTTCCGGCCGGCAGCAGCCGATGCACGCAGAACAGCAGCGCCAGCATCGCCACGCCGATGCAGAGCAGGGCGGCCATGCCCTGTTGCTGGCCGCCGACGTAGAGCAGTAGTGCGGCCAGTGAGGCGCCAGAGGCCCAGCGCACCACGTTGCTGCGTTCGCCATCGTTGCAGACCGCAACGGGAGGTTGCATGCGCGCCAGTGCCGGGCGCAGCAGCAGTGCGGCCGGTATCGCCAGCAGTGGCACTGCCAGGAATACCCAGCGCCAGCCCAGGTGCTGCACCATCAGGCCACTCAACGCCGGGCCGACCATCGAGGGCACCACCCAGCCTGCGGAGAACGCCGCGAACACCTTCGGTCGCAGGTGCTTGGGGTAGCTGCGGCCGACCATCACGTAGAGCGAGACCGAAATCGCGCCCGCGCCCAGGCCCTGCATCAGGCGCCCGGCCACCAGCATGCCCATGCGCGTCGCAAAGCCGGCCAGCAGCAGGCCCAGCACGAAGCAGCCCAGGCCGTACCAGAGTGGCCGCGCGGGGCCGTGGCGATCGGCCCAGCGCCCGGCCAGGGTCATGCCGATCACACTGGTGGCCAGGGTGCCGCCAAAGGCCAGCGCGTACAGGCGCAGTCCATCGAGTGCTTCGGCCACGGTGGGCATCGCGGCCGCGACGGCCAGTGCTTCGAAGGCGTGCAGCGCGACCAGTGCGACCATGCCGATGGTCGTGGCGCGGTAGCGCGCGGACAGGATCGAGCTGTCAGCCGGCAGGTGGGTGTCGGCGGGAGAGAGGGTCGGGGTCATACGGGTCAGGTGCAGGCCGCGCTTGTCAACGGGCGGCGAAGATAGCAGCATGCCACCTCAACTGTAGTTGAGGTCAAGCAATGGCATCCCAGGAACTCAGCGTTGGCGAGGTCTCCCAGCGCAGTGGCGTGGCCGTTTCCGCACTGCATTTCTACGAGCGCAAGGGGCTGATCAGCAGCCTGCGCACCTCGGGCAACCAACGTCGTTACAGCCGGGACGTGCTGCGCCGGTTGGCGGTGATCCGCGTGGCGCAGCGGGTGGGCATGCCGCTGGAAGCAGTCGGCCGTGCCTTCGAAAGCCTGCCTGACGGACGCGCACCGACCAAAGCGGATTGGGCCAGGCTGTCCGCGCGCTGGCGCACCGAGCTGGAAGAGCGCATCCACATGCTGCAGCTGCTGCGCGACGAACTGACCGGCTGCATCGGTTGTGGCTGCCTGTCGCTGCAGCATTGCCGCCTGGCCAATCCCGGCGACGTCCTCGGCGAACGCGGCGACGGCCCGATGCGCTGGGAGTGAGCGACAAAAAGGGGACGGAGGGGATTATGTCGTTTGTGCACTTGCGACTTAATCCCCTCCGTCCCCTTTTTCTTACCAGACCGTGATCGTCTCGCCGCTCTGGATGCCTTCCACCGCGCGCTGGAAGGCCAGTGCCGCGCGCTGTGCGCTTACCGCCTCGAAGCCCGGGAAGTAGGGGCCGTAGGCGGCCATCGATTCGATCAGTACGTTCGGGCTGACCACGTTGATGCGCAGGCCGCGCGGCAGCAGCTCCAGTGCGGCTGCGCGCACGAAGCCTTCCAGTGCGGCATTCACCGAGGTGGCGTTGACGCCGTCGCGGATCGGTTGTGCGCTGACGATGCCGCTGGTCAGGGTGATCGAGCCGCCGCTGTTGAGATGATGCTGCGCGGCCAGTGCCAGCCTCACCTGGCCCAGCAGTTTGTCCTGCAGGCCGAGGTTGAACTGCGCCGGCGTCATCTGCTGCAGCGGGCCGAAGTGCAGCTTGCCGGCGGTGGAAATCACCGCATCGACCGGGCCGGTACGTGCGAACAGTTCGGCGACGCTGGCGTCATCGGTCAGGTCCACGCGCAGTTCGCCGCTGCTGCGGCCGGCGGCGAGAATCTGATGCTGTTGGCCGAGCTGGCGGGCGACTGCCTGGCCGAGGGTGCCGCTGGCACCAACGAGGAGGATCTTCATGGCCGTTCCTTGCGTAAGGGAGTGAGCGCAGTCTGCGCCCTCACAATGGGGTTAGGTAAGCGGCGTATGATTCGCAGATTCCTAACTAAGGATTAGTAATGGATACCCTTCGATGCATGCAGGCCTTCGTTGCCGTGGCCGAGCGTGGCAGCTTCGCCGGCGCCGCCGAACAGCTGCAGGTCTCGGCGGTGATGGTGGGCAAGTACATCCAGCAGCTGGAGGCGCATCTGGGTGCCGCGCTGCTGCAACGGAACACCCGCCGCCAGCGCCTGACCGAAGCCGGCAGCGCCTATCTGGCCGGATGCCGGCAAGTGCTGGAGCAGGTGCAGCAGGCCGAGGCCGATGTGGCCGGTCTGCAGGTACAGCCGCGTGGCCTGCTGCGGGTCAGTGCGCCGACCACCTGGGGCAGCTGCGTGCTGGCGCCGCAGCTGGCCGGCCTGCTGCGCGCGCAGCCGCAGTTGAACATCGAACTGGATCTGAGCAACCGCCGTGTGGACCTGATCGAGGACGGCTTCGACGTGGCGATCCGGGTCGGGCCGTTGCCATCGCAGGAGGTGGTGGCGCGGCCGCTGCCGCCGTATGCGATGAGCCTGTGCGCGGCGCCGTCTTACCTGCGCAGGCGCGGCACGCCACGCACGCCGGCGGACCTGCAGGGGCATGATTGCCTGAGCCATCTTGCCTGGCGTGGTGGCCATGGCTGGCAGTTGGCCAACGGTGAACAGGTGGATTGGGAGGCGCGGCTGACCTGCAACGACGGGTTCGCGCTGCGCGGAGCCGCCGTGGCCGGGGCCGGGTTGGTGTTGCAGCCCACCGCGCTGTTGGCGGGGGAGATCGCAGCAGGGCGCCTGAAGCCGCTGCTGCGCGACTGCCTGCCCGAACCGCGACCGATGCATCTGATCTACCTGCCGGATCGACGGCCGCGCCCGCGGCTGCAGTGCTTCGTCGATTTCGTCATGGCCACATTTGGGCAATGAGCATCCACGCCATGCGTGGATGATGGTAGGTGCCGACCGTTGGTCGGCACACATCGGGATCAATCATTCGCCGCAGACAATTCCCGCCCGCGCACCTGCGCAGCACGCAGCGCGTTGTCCACCAGCACTTCGAAACCACCGGCCTGGAAGCTCTCGATCGCGGCCTGGGTGGTGCCGTTCGGCGAGGTCACACGGCGGCGGAGCTCGGCCGGGCTTTCGCCGGCTTCATCGAGCATGCGCGAGGCGCCCAGCAGGGTCTGCACCACCAGCGTGCGCGCGGCGTCGGCCGGCAGGCCCTGGGCAATGCCCGCCGCTTCCATCGCTTCGGCCAGCAGGAACACGTAGGCCGGCCCGCTGCCGGACACGGCAGTGACCGAATCCATCAGCGCCTCGCGCTCGATCCACACGGTACGGCCGGCACTGGCCAATACCTGTTCGGCCTGCGAGCGCTGCTGTGCATCCACCGACGGCGTGGCATACAGGCCGGTCACGCCGGCGCCGAGCAGGGCCGGCGTGTTGGGCATTGCACGCACCACCGGCAGGTTGCCGCCCAGCCAGCGTTCCAGCTGCGCGCTGGTGATGCCGGCGGCGATCGACACCACCAGTGGCCGGCTTGCCTGGGCCAGTGCCTGCAGCGACTGGCAGACCTCGCGCAGCACCTGTGGCTTCACCGCCAGCAGCCAGGTGCGGCCCTGTGCGGCGGCATCGGCGGCATTGTCGTGCACCTGCACGCCGAAATCGGTGGCCAGCGACTCGCGCAGTGCTGCAACCGGTTCGGCCACGTGGATGTGTGCGGCGGGCACGCCCTGGCGGATCAGGCCGGCGATCAGGCTGCGCGCCATGTTGCCGCCTCCGATGAAGGTGATGGAATCAGCTGTCATGAAACTCTCCTTGCAAGATCAGGCCGGGCGAGGACGCGCGCCGAACAGGGCGGTGCCGATGCGCACCAAAGTGGCGCCCTCGGCGATGGCGTCGGCGTAGTCGCTGCTCATGCCCATCGACAGCGTGTCGACCTGCGCGTGCTGGGCGGCCAGCGACTGGAAAAGTGTGCGCATGCGCACGAACGCATCCCGACGGCGTTCCGCCTCGGGCCATGGCGCGGGAATCGCCATCAGGCCACGCAGGCGCAGGGTGGGCTCGGCGGCAATCGCAGCGGCCAGCACCTCGACATCCTCCGGCGCACAGCCGTGCTTGCTGGATTCATCGTCGATGTTGACCTGGATCAGCACATTCAGCGGACCACGCGCTGCCGGGCGATGGCGCGCCAGCGCCGTCACCAGCTTGGGCCGGTCCACGCTCTGCACCCAATCGAAGTGGGTGGCCACGGCCTCGGCCTTGTTCGACTGCAGGTGGCCGATCAGGTGCCACTCCAGCGCCAGGTGCTGCAGCGCCTGCATCTTGGCCAGCGCTTCCTGCACATAGTTCTCGCCGAAGGCCTGCTGGCCCTGCGCGGCCAGCGCAGCCACGGCCTCGGCCGGTTGGGTCTTGGAAACGGCCAGCAGGCGCGGATCGGGCCGGCCGGCCGCCTCGGCGGCGGCATGCAGGTTGCTCAGGATCTGGGGCAGGGGAGTGGCCACGTAACGCGTTCCGTTGAATCAGGAGGCTATACTGCCGCCCGGGGAAAGATCCTTCCAGTCGAAGCCGTTATTGGGGAGTAGCCGCTCATGGATATCGCCGAACTGCTGGCGTTTTCCGTAAAGAACAAAGCGTCCGACCTGCACCTGTCCGCAGGCCTGCCGCCGATGATCCGCGTGGACGGCGACGTTCGCCGGATCAACATCCCGGCCCTGGACCACAAGCAGGTCCATGCGCTGGTGTACGACATCATGTCCGACAAGCAGCGCCGCGATTACGAGGAATTCCTCGAAGTGGACTTCTCCTTCGAGATCCCGTCGCTGGCGCGCTTCCGTGTGAACGCGTTCAACCAGAACCGTGGCGCCGGTGCGGTGTTCCGTACCATTCCGTCCGAGGTGCTCACCCTCGAGGACCTGGCCTGCCCGCCGCTGTTCCGCGAGGTGATCCAGCAGCCGCAGGGCCTGATCCTGGTGACCGGCCCCACCGGTTCGGGCAAGTCGACCACGCTGGCGGCGATGATCGACTACATCAACAAGAACGAATACGGCCACATCCTCACCGTCGAGGATCCGATCGAATTCGTGCACACCTCGCAGAAGTGCCTGATCAACCAGCGCGAAGTGCACCGCGATACGCATGGCTTCAACGAAGCGCTGCGCTCGGCACTGCGTGAGGACCCGGACATCATCCTGGTGGGCGAACTTCGCGACCTGGAAACCATCCGCCTGGCACTGACCGCCGCGGAAACCGGCCACCTGGTGTTCGGAACCCTGCACACCAGCTCGGCGGCCAAGACCATCGACCGCATCATCGACGTGTTCCCGGCCGGCGAAAAGCCGATGGTGCGTTCGATGCTGTCCGAGTCGCTGCGTGCGGTGATCTCGCAGGCGCTGCTGAAGAAGGTTGGCGGCGGTCGTACCGCAGCGTGGGAAATCATGGTCGGCACTCCGGCCATCCGCAACCTGATCCGCGAAGACAAGGTGGCGCAGATGTATTCGGCCATCCAGACCGGCCAGCAGTACGGCATGATGACCCTGGACCAGCATCTGCAGGACCTGGTCAAGCGCAGCCTGATCACCCGCAACCAAGCCCGCGAGTACGCCAAGGACAAGCGCCTGTTCGAGTAAGGCGGGACAACCACGGGCGGCGTGCACCAGTGCGGCGCCGTCCCCGTGCCGTTTCCTCCACCGACCGTTTCCTGGTACATGCCCTCTTGGGAGCCCGCCGTGAACAGCACCGCGACCACCATCGATTTCACTTCGTTCCTCAAGCTGATGGCGCACCAGCGCGCCTCGGACCTGTTCATCACGGCCGGCATGCCGCCGGCGATGAAGGTCAACGGCAAGATCTCGCCGATCACCCAGACCCCGCTCACGCCGCAGCAGAGCCGCGACCTGGTCCTCAACGTGATGACCCCGGCGCAGCGCGAGGAATTCGAGAAGACGCACGAATGCAACTTCGCCATCGGCCTGTCCGGCGTCGGCCGCTTCCGCGTCAGCTGCTTCTACCAGCGCAACCAGGTCGGCATGGTGCTGCGTCGCATCGAGACGCGCATTCCGACCGTGGAAGAACTGAGCCTGCCGCCGATCATCAAGACGCTGGCGATGACCAAGCGCGGCATCATCCTGTTCGTCGGCGCCACCGGTACCGGTAAATCGACCTCGCTGGCAGCGATGATCGGTTACCGCAACCAGAACTCGACCGGCCACATCATCACCATCGAAGACCCGATCGAGTTCGTGCACAAGCACGAGGGCTGCATCATCACCCAGCGCGAAGTCGGCATCGATACCGACAGCTGGGAAGCCGCGCTGAAGAACACCCTGCGCCAGGCGCCGGACGTGATCATGATCGGCGAGGTGCGTACCCGCGAAGGCATGGATCACGCCATCGCGTTCGCCGAAACCGGCCACCTGGTGCTGTGCACCCTGCATGCGAACAACGCCAACCAGGCGATGGACCGCATCGTCAACTTCTTCCCGGAAGACCGCCGCAACCAGCTGCTGATGGACCTGTCGCTGAATCTCAAGGGCGTGGTCGCGCAACAGCTGGTGCCATCGCCCGATGGCCGCTCGCGCAAGGTGGCGATGGAGATCCTGCTGGGCACGCCGCTGGTGCAGGACTACATCCGCGACGGCGAGATCCACAAGCTGAAGGAAGTGATGAAGGACTCGGTCCAGCTGGGCATGAAGACCTTCGACCAGAGCCTGTTCGAGCTGTACCAGGCCGGCGAGATCAGCTACGAGGACGCGCTGCGCTACGCCGATTCGCAGAACGAGGTGCGCCTGCGCATCAAGCTCAGCCAGGGCGGCGACGCACGTACCCTGTCGCAGGGGCTGGACGGCGTGGAGATCTCGGAGATCCGTTGACCTGGCCGGCATCGGTCGTGGCTGGATTGATGAATTCCGGTCATGACCGACTGCGGCCGGGCTGGCTCAATCCAGCGCCACGACAGGCGTATCGTCATCACTCCCCCTCTGGAGCACGACGATGCAGACACGCGAACTGGGCCGCAGTGGCCTGAAGGTTTCCGCCCTCGGCCTGGGCTGCATGGGCCTGACCCATGCCTACGGGCAGCCGGTCGAGCAGGGCCAGGGCATCGCCCTGCTGCAGGCCGCCGTCGAGCGCGGCGTGACCTTCTTCGACACCGCCGAGGTGTATGGTCCGTACACCAACGAAGACCTGCTCGGCCGCGCGCTGGCGCCCTACCGCGACAGGCTGGTGATTGCCACCAAGTTCGGATTCAAGGGCGCGCGCACCGATGACGGCCTGGACAGCCGCCCCGAGAATATCCGTGCCGTTGCCGAAGCCAGCCTCAAGCGCCTGCGCACCGACCATATCGACCTGTTCTACCAGCACCGCGTCGACCCGAACGTGCCGATCGAGGATGTGGCTGGCACCGTGCGCGACCTGATCGCCGAAGGCAAGGTCGGCCACTTCGGGCTGTCCGAGGCGAGCGCTGCCACCGTGCGTCGCGCGCATGCGGTGCAGCCGGTTGCCGCCGTGCAGAGTGAGTACTCGCTGTGGTGGCGCGAACCGGAGCGCGAGTTGTTGCCGACGCTGCAGGAGCTGGGCATCGGCTTCGTGCCATTCAGCCCGCTTGGCCGCGGCTTCCTCACCGGCACGATCAACGCCGACACCACCTTCGATGCCAACGATTTCCGCAACAGCGTTCCGCGTTTCGAAGTGGAGGCGCGCCGCGCCAACCAGGCGCTGGTGGATCGCATCAGTACGATTGCCGCAGCACGGGGCACGACGCCGGCGCAGGTGGCGCTGGCCTGGCTGCTGGCACAGGCGCCGTGGATCGTGCCGATCCCAGGCACCACCAAGATCCATCGCCTGGAAGAAAACCTGGGCGCGGCCGACCTGCAGCTGGCACCGGAGGAGCTGCAACGCATCGCACAGGCGCTGGACGAAGTGTCGATCGTCGGCGAGCGCTACAACGCGCAGCGTGCCGCCCAGGCCAAGGGCTGATCACCAGCTGGGTGCGGACCGTTGGTGGTGGGTGCGGACCGTTGGTCCGCACGCCTTGCCCCTCACCCCAGCGGCCCGCGCAGCGCATCAAGCACCGTGCGCATCGCCACGGTGACGTGGCGGCGCGACGGGTAGTACGCGTAGTAGCCATCGAAGTGCGGGCACCAGTCGTCCAGCACCGACTGCAGGCGGCCATCGTCCAGCATCGGCTGCACCTGGTCTTCCGGCAGCCAGGCCAGTCCGCTGCCGGCCAGCGCAGCGGCGCGGGTCATGCCCATGGTGTTGAACGTCCATTGCCCGCCAACGCGCACACTCAGTTCGTTGCCATCCTGGCCGAAATCCCACGGCATCAGTCCCCCATGCGTAGGCAGGCGCAGGGTCACGCAGTTGTGCTTGGCCAGGTCGTCCGGATGCTGCGGCACCACGTGCTGGCGGAAGTAGCTGGGTGCACCGACCACGCGCATGCGCAGCGGCGGGCTGATCGGCACCGCGACCATGTCGCGCGCCAGGCGCTCGCCGAGGCGGATGCCGATGTCGTAGCGCTCGGCGACGATGTCGGCCAGGCCGTAGTCGGTGGTCAGTTCCACCTTCAGGTCCGGATAACGCTGCAACAACGGCGCCAGCCGCGGCCAGGCGATGTACTCGGCGGCATGGCCGGTGGCGTTGATGCGGATGGTGCCGGCCGGGCGTTCGCGGTACTCGGCCAGCGCGGCCAGCCCGTCCTCGATCTCGGCCAGGCGTGGGCCCAGGGTGTCGAGCAGGCGGGCACCGGCTTCGGTGGTCGATACGCTGCGGGTGGTACGGGTCAGCAGGCGCACGCCCAGGCGCTGTTCCAGGCCGCGCATGGCATGGCTGAGCGCGGACTGGGACACGCCCAGCTGGGCGGCGGCCCGGGTGAAGCTGCCCTCGCGGGCAACGTGGACGAAGGCCTGCAGGTCGTTGAGGTTTTCGCGGGGCATGCTGGAATGATACGGCCGGGCTGCGCCCGGCACCTGCCGAAGCAACGTCAACGGCCACGTCAACTTCAAAAACTGGCTATCCGTGAGATGGCGGGGTGGGCCCGGTTGAGGGGGACGCCGTAAACCCATCCATGGGGGCTTGGTCGCGGCATCCATGCCGCTCACACCCCCTCAACCGGACCCACCCCGCCTTCGACAGTTGGCTGCGGCCTGTCGGGCGAGGCGGGGTCGGACGTTTGGGTGTGTCGATTTCTGCGTCTGTGGTTCGTCGAATGAATGACTTCAACGGGAGCTGCACATGAGCACTGACACCAAGCCGAAAGGCCCGGCCTCGTATTTCCCCTCCATCGAGAAGACCTACGGGCAGCCGGTGGCGCACTGGTTCGGGTTGCTGGCCGGGAAGAAGGGCCTGAAACACATGGAACTGGTCAGCTTCCTGAAGAGTGAACATGGCTTGGGCCATGGCCATGCCAACGCACTGGTGGCTCACCATCTGGCCGGCAAGGGCTGAGCAGCGCCGAGCCCGGGGCAGTGCGAGGCGCATTCAGCTGAACGATTTCATCTGCAACTGTCATGCAGATCGTGTCTAATACCGCTCCCCACCTGCTGTTCCCCCACCGCATGTCCCTTCCTTCCCATGGCCCCGCGCCGTGCGACGACGCTGACGGCCACCTGGTCACCGCCGGTCCGCTGACCCCGCCGCCCGACAGTGCTGGCACCACCGCCGACGAAAAAGCGCTGCGTCACTCGATCGCCGAGGACGTGCAGGGCATGGTGCTGGCCACGATGGTGGCCTCGCTGGGCTTGGCCATCTTCGCCAAGGGCGGGCTGATGATCGGCGGCATGGCGGGCATGGCCTTCCTGCTGCACTACGCGATGGGCTGGAACTTCGGCCTGGTGTTCGTGCTGGTCAACCTGCCGTTCTACTGGGTGGCGCTGCGGCGCATGGGCTGGGAATTCACCCTGAAGACCTTCGCCGCAGTCACCGCCTGTGGCGTGCTGACCGACCTGCTGCCGCGCTGGATCGACTTCTCGCACATCAACCCGCTGTATTCGGCGATCGTCGGTGGTGCCTTGTCCGGCCTCGGCATCCTGTTCTTCATCCGACACCGCGCCAGCCTTGGCGGCATCGGCATCCTGGCGGTGTACCTGCAGCGCACCCGAGGCTGGAGCGCCGGCAAGGTGCAGATGTCCTACGACGCCTGCCTGATGGTAGCCGCGTTCTTCGTGCTGTCGCCATCGAAGGTGCTGTACTCGGCCATCGGCGCGGTGGTGCTCAGCCTGGTGCTGATGTTCAACCACCGCCCCGGCCGTTACATGGGCGTGTGACCGTTCAACGGGGTTGCCGGCCAGCGGCCGGCACTACCGGCACCCACGCGCGGAGATCCCTCAGCGGGCGGCGGCCTGCAACCACGGCGGCGACAGCGTCAGCAGCCGCGCATGCACCGGGCAATCCTCGGCGTGCGCGCCGGGCAGGTAGCCCAGGCTCATCAGGAACTCGCCGGTGATCTCGCCACCGGTGAAGCGGAAGGTCTTCTTGAACAGCTTCACCCAGTCGGCCTTGCTGCGCGGATGATGGGCATCCAGCCACGCCGCGAAGCTGCCATGACTGGCCCGCAGCTGCTGGATCACCTGCGCGTTGTGGATGGCGGCCAGTACCTTCAGCCGGTTGCGGATGATGCCCGCGTCCGATAGCAGGCGCTCGATGTCCTGCTCGGCATAGGCCGCCACGCGGTCGACATCGAAGCCGTCATAGGCCGCGCGGAAGCCCTCGCGCTTTTTCAGGATCGTCTCCCAGCTCAGCCCGGCCTGGTTGATTTCCAGCACCAGCCGCTCGAACAGTTCGCCCTCGTCACGCTGCGGGAAGCCGTACTCGTTGGCGTGGTAGTAGTCGTGCACCGGATGGCCCGGGGCGATGAGGCAGTAGCCGCTCATGGGGAAGACTCGCTGGATTCGGGTTCGGGATCGATGGCCACTGCGGGGCGCCCACCGATGGACAGCATCGGCCAGCGTGGTGGTTCGAGAGTGAGTTTGCCATCACGCAGCGCCTGGTTGATTGCCTCGGCCTGGCCGCTGGCGGTGCCGAACAGCGAACCGGCCCGGCGCCAGTGGGTGTCCCTGCCACGTGCGTACAGCACGCAGTCCGGCCCACGGATGGTGTACAGCTCGCACAGCAGCACTTCGCCGGTACCATCGCCGTCGAGGTCGCGATGCACGATCAGGCAGTCGCGCTCGCTCTGGGCGCAGGATTCGCCATCGATCGCGCGCGTGGCCAGTGCCTGCCACCAGTCGTCCGGTGGCGAGCTGGATCCCTTGGCCAGCTTCAACGCGCGCTGCAGGGCGACGACGTCCTGCGGCCCCTTGTCGAGGCGCTGGCCGTCATCCCAGCGCGAGGTACGTGCCAGCGCGGCAGCGATCACCTGTGGCGCGTTGGCATCGGCGGTGATGGCTGGATCACGCTGCAGTTCGCGCAGCGCCCGCACACCGCGGTGGCCAAGATCGAAGCGCAGCACGTTGACGTCACTGCTGGTGATCGCGGGCGGGTCCGCACGCAGGCGCGCCAGCTGGCTGGACAGGGTCAGCCGCACCGGGTCCAGCAGCGGCGAGTTGCCCAGCAATGCCAGTGCCAGCACCGCCCAGCACATCCAGCGGTTGACCGGCTCCAGCATCTGCAACCAGCGGCGCTGCCGGCGCAGCACCGCCAGCGCGTAGCCCACGGCATAGCCGGCCACGGCCACTGCGACGAGTACCGCCCAGAACCGGTCCACGGTCCAGCCGTACTGCACCACGCGCAGCCCCAGTGCGTACAGCGCCAGTGCGGCGTAGACCGGCAGCGCCAGCAGGCTGGCTTCAACCAGACGGCGCAGCACGACGGGGTAGGGCGCGGTGTCGTCCCCCTGCTGGTAGACCGCATTGGTGAACGTCACCAGCAACAGCGACAGCACCAGCAGCAGGCTGGCGGCCGAGCGGGTCTTCCACAGCGGTTCCAGCCCGGTAAGCGGCAGGCTCAGCACGAACAATACGGCGATGAACGAGAGCAGCGGCAGCAGTCCGCGGCAGATCGCGAACAGCACCTGGCGGGTGATCTGGATCGCGCGGTGCTGGGTGCGCCCGATCAGCACGCCGAACCCGGCCAGGCTGCCGGTAGCCAGCGCAATGAAGGCATCCTGGCGGAACAGGTCGCGGAAGACGGTGACCTCCAGCAGCTGGAACAGCGCCGCCCACAGCCACAGCAGCAGCCAGGTGAGCCCGGTGAACAGTGCCGCCAGGGCGAGGGTCAAACCGTTCTGCCAGGCGCGCTCGAACAGCTCGGGGTAGCTGGCGCGCCAGTGCCCGTGCTGCAGCTGGAACTGCCACCAGGGCAGCACCACGAACACCGCCACGGCCATGCCCAGGGTCAGTGGAAACTGCAGCGCGCTCGACTCCAGCGCGGTCTCGACAGTGAGGTTCCAGCCGATCCAGGCGGCCAGCGCCAGCACCACCGCCGAGCCGAGCACGGCCTGCAGCCACAGGCGGCGCTGGCCCAGCTCGACCAGGCTCAGCGCCACCGCGCTGGGAATGGCCAGCACCCAGGCGTACCAGCAGTAGCGCCAGCCGATATCGCGGAACGGCCACGCATCGGACAGTTCCTGCGCGGCATACAGCATCAGACCCTGCAGCAGGGCAATCAGGACGATGGCGCTGCGTGCCGGCAGGGTCAGGGGCGATGAAGACTGCATCGATGACCTTCCATGGCAAAGCACCATCCTAGCCCATCGCGGTTCGCCGCCTTTGCGCGACCATCCCGCCCCCAGCAGGTAGAATGGGACCATGCCTGTAACGCCGACCTCCCTCGCCGATCACCTCCTCGTCGCGCTGCCGTCGCTGCTCGACGCGACCTTTGCCCGCAGCGTCGCGCTGATCTGCCAGCACGACGAGAACGGGGCGATGGGCGTGCTGGTCAATCAGCCTTCCGAGTACACGCTGGGTGAAGTGCTTGCACAGATGGACATCACCACCGGTGACGGCGACCTGCAGGCGCGCATGGTGCTCAACGGCGGCCCGGTGCATCCCGAGCGCGGCTTCGTCATCCATGACGACGCGCGGGCGTGGGATTCCAGCCTGATCGTGGGTGACGGCCTGTACCTGACCACTTCGCGCGACATCCTTGAAGCGATGGCGCGTGGCGAAGGCCCGGCCAATGCCGTGGTCACCCTCGGCTGTGCCGGTTGGGGCGCAGGGCAGCTGGAAAGCGAGCTGTCCGAGAACAGCTGGCTGACCGTGCCGGCCGATGCCGAGCTGGTGTTCCAGCTGCCACTGGAGCAGCGCTGGCAGGGTGCGGCCTCGCGCATCGGCGTGGACCTGTTCCGCCTGACCGACTACAGCGGCCATGTCTGAGCCGGCCACGCCCGTACCGGCTCCTGCTGCCCCGGCGATCCGCCGTGACGGCACCGTTCTGGGTTTCGACGTCGGCTCGCGGCGGATCGGCGTGGCCATTGGCAGTGCCTTCGCTGCGCATGCGCGCGCGGTGGCGGTGGTCGATGTGCACGGCAATGGCCCGGACTGGACCGCGATCGAACGCCTGCTCAAGGAATGGAAGCCCGACGGCCTGGTGGTCGGCGACCCGCTGACCCTGGACGGCCAGGACCAACCCAACCGCAAGCGCGCGCAGGGCTTCGCCCGCCAGCTGCGGGAACGTTTCAAGCTGCCGGTGGTGATGATCGACGAGCGTTCCAGCTCGGTCGAGGCCGCCCGCCGCTTCGCCGTCGAGCGCGCCGAAGGGCGCAAGCGCCGCCGTGATGCGGCCGCGCTCGATGCCGTGGCCGCGGCGGTGATCATCGACCGCTGGCTGTCGTCCCCCGACGACGCCACCCCCATTCCCTGACTGCCCGACACCGCCATGACCGCCCAGCAAATCGATGCCTCCGGACGCCTGCGCCACCTGCTGACCCTGGAGGGCCTGCCGCGCGGGACCCTGCTGCAGCTGCTTGACCGGGCAGGTCAGATCCGCGATGCCGCAGTCGGCCGCGTCGGCAACAAGCGCCACGTGCTGGCCGGTTCGGCGGTGTGCACGCTGTTCTTCGAGCCGTCCACGCGCACCCGCAGCTCATTCCAGCTGGCCGCGCAGCGCCTGGGCGCCGATGTGCTCAACTTCGATGCCTCGACCTCGTCCACCCGCAAGGGCGAAACCGCCTGCGATACGCTGCGCAACCTGGAAGCGATGGGCGTGCGCGGCTTCGTGGTGCGCCACCCGGAGGATGGCGCGGTAGCCGCACTGGCAGAAGCGGCGGGCGAGGGCACCGCACTGATCAACGCCGGTGACGGCCGCAGCGCGCACCCGACCCAGGGCCTGCTGGACATGCTGACCCTGCGCCAGGCCAAGGGCCCGGATTTCTCGAAGATGAAAGTGGTGATCGTCGGCGACGTGAAGCACTCGCGCGTGGCCCGCACCGACCTGCATGCGCTGCGCACGCTGGGCGTGGGTGAGATCCGCGTGTGCGGCCCGCAGTCGCTGCTGCCGGACGATGAGACCCTGAAGGGCTGCGTGGTCGGCGATGATTTCGACGCGATGCTGGAAGGCGTCGACGCGCTGATGATGCTGCGCCTGCAGCGCGAGCGCATGGAAGAAGGCCTGGTGCCGTCGCTGGAGCAGTACCACGCCCAGTACGGCCTGACCCGCGAGCGCCTGGCGCGCGCCGGCAAGGATGCCGCGGTGCTGCACCCGGGCCCGATCAACCGCGGCGTGGAAGTGACCGACGACGTGGCCGACGGCCCGCAGTCGTGGGTGCTGCGCCAGGTCGCCAACGGCGTCGCCGTGCGCATGGCCGTGCTGGAAACGCTGCTGGGCTGACCACCCGCTCTGGTAGGTGTCAACCTTGGTTGACACACTTGCCGCGCGGCTTGTCCGCGCACCGCTCTGGTAGATGCCAACCTTGGTTGGCACTATCCATCCGCGCCCAAGTTGTCGAGCGGATCACACGAAGCCCCAAGCTCCCATTCGCACCATGCATGGGGATATTGCCCAAGCCGCGTCGCCAGTCCGGCCCTGATCGGATTTCCCATCAGGTACATCGCACGCCGGTGCAACGATTCGTCAGAGCGGATCGCATGATCGTGATAGCAGGCCTGCCAGAAGCGCCCGACTCGCCCCAGCAACCGGTTTGCCTGCTGGGCTGTGCGCGACTTGAAACGCTTCATGACGGTTTCCAGCGTTCCCGCACGTAGTTCGACCAGCCAGTGGATGTGGTCGGGCATGACCACGTACGCAATCGAGCGGGTGAAGCCTTCCTGATCCAGTCGCTGGAATTCGCGGACTGCCAAGGCGGCCGCTGCGGCGTTGGTGAAGAGCGGCGCGCGGTCATGGACGACGGCGGTGAGGATATAGCTGAGGCCGATGCTGGAGCGACGACCGAGCAGGAGACGTGTGTTCTGCATGGAGCAAGCATGGACGGGCCTGCTTCCAGTGAACATCGGGGAATGGGTTGGTTTCAGGTAGGCCAGTGCCAACCAAGGTTGGCAACTGCCAGGGCAGTCAATGCCAACCAAGGTTGGCAACTACTGAAGCTGCGGCTCAGCGCTTCTGCGCGAACAGCCATGCCCACATCGCCGGGTCGGCGTAGGTGGCGTCCCAGGCATTGTGGTTGCCTTCCGGGTACTCGGTGTAGCGCACGTCGCGTGCAGCGGCGCTCCGGAATGCGGCGTGCAGTCTGCGATCGTCGTCCGGTGGCACTACATCATCCAGCGCACCGTGGAAGATCCAGATCGGCGTGCCTCTCAGGCGCTGGGCGATGGCCGCATACGGATCGGTTTCCTGGGCGACCTGCTCGACGAACAGGGTCGGGCGCACCGCGCGCGGCGCCAGCACCGCGCCGCACACGGGCACGATCGCGGCGAAGCGCCCGGGGTCATCCAGCGCGATGTTCCAGCTCCCATAGCCGCCCATCGACATCCCGGTCAGGTACTGCCGTGAGGGATCGGCACCGAACTCGGCGATGGTGGCGTCCAGGGCGGCCAGCGCAACGCGGTTGTTGCGCCCGCTCCATTCCTGGTGGCCCGGCACCTGGGGGAATACGGCCAATGCGGGGAAGTCGGCCGCGTGCCTGCGCAGGTGCGGCCCCAGCCCCGCATGGGTCTGCTTGACACCGTCGCCGCCACGCTCGCCGGAGCCGTGCAGGAACAGGATGACCGGGAGTCTGGTGGGAGCGGTGGCCTGAACGCCGGCCGGAATGAACACCTGGTAGTAGGCGGTCTCGCCGTCCACCTTCACTGCGCGGCCCTCGAAGCGGCCGCGCGCGCTGTCCGGCAGCGAAGTGCAACCGCTCATCATCAGAAAGGCCAGCAGCGGCAGCCAGCGCGACATCGATCGGACCATGGGATTTCCCGGGGCGGCAGGGTCAGCTGCATCCTAGCCCGCCGCAGGTCAACGCGGCATCGTGCGGCGCGTCACTCCGGTCGCGGGAAACTGGCAATGATGTCCAGCTGCTCCTGCGCTTCGGCATTGCCGTCGGCGGCGGCCGCCTGCACCTGCGCGATGTCCGGATGCAGCACCACCAGCAGCGGGTTCTCGCAGACCGGGCAGGCGTACTCGGTGGCGTCCTCGTCCAGCTCCATCTCCATGGCACGCGAGCTGCCCTTCCATTCGCAGGCCGGGCAGGTGTGCTGCTGGTCGCGCCAGCCGGGCTGGAAATAGTTTTCGATCGTTGTTGCCATGGGTGTTCCAGTTGGGATCGGGTCAGAGCCCCGCGCAGCGGAGATCCGACCCTGGGTTTTGGCGTGGGTCGGAACTCCGCGCGGCGGGGATCGGACCCTGCAGGGTTCAGTGCAGCAGCACCAGCGTGGCCAGGCCGAGGAAGGTGAAGAAGCCCATCGAGTCGGTCACGGCGGTCAGGAAGATGCCGCTGGCCAGCGCCGGGTCGAAGCCGAAGCGTTTCAGGGTCAGTGGCACCAGCACGCCGGCCAGTGCGGCGAACAGCAGGTTGCAGGTCAGCGCGATGGCGATCACTGCCGACAGCCCGGGCGAGTGGAACCAGGCCAGCACGATCAGCCCCAGCACGGAACCCAGCATCACGCCGTTCAACAAGGCGACCCGCACCTCCTTCCACAGCAGCGTGCGCGCGTTGGACGCGCCCACCTGGCCCAGTGCCAGGCCGCGCACCATCAGCGCCAGCACCTGGGTACCGGCATTGCCGCCCAGGCCCGCCACGATCGGCATCAGCACGGCCAGCGCCACCAGCTTGTCGATGGTGCCTTCGAAGTGGCCGACTACGCTGGAGGCCAGGAAGGCGGTGCACAGGTTCACCGACAGCCACATCAAGCGCCGGCGCATGGCGCGCCAGACCGGGCTGAACAGGTCTTCGTCCTCGTCCAGGCCGGCGGCGCCCAGTGCCTGGTGCTCGGCCTGGCCACGGATGATGTCGACCACGTCATCGATGGTGATGCGGCCGATCAGGATGTTGTTGTCGTCCACCACCGGCGCGGAGATCCAGTCATGGTCGGAGAACTGGCGGGCGACCTCCTGGTCGCTCTCGCCGACGTCAATGGCCGGCTGCTCGTCGTCGATCAGGCGGTTGATCGGGGTGGTGTCCTCGTGGGTCACCAGTGCCGCCAGCGACACCCGGCCGAGGTACTGATGGCGCCGGCTGACCACGAACAGGTGATCGGTATGGTCCGGCAGTTCGCCGCGCAGGCGCAGGTAGCGCAGCACCACGTCGACATTGACGTCGGCGCGCACGGTCACCACGTCCGGGTTCATCAGGCGGCCGGCGCTGTCCTCGGGATAGGACAGCACCTGCTCCAGACGCTCGCGGTTCTCGCGGTCCATCGACTTGAGGACCTCGTCGATGACCGTATCGGGCAGGTCTTCGACCAGGTCGGCCAGGTCGTCGATGTCCAGGTCTTCGACCGCGGCGATGATCTCGTCCGGGTCCATGTCCGCGAGCAGGCTCTCGCGCACGTCTTCGCCGACGTGGACCAGCACCTCGCCGTCATCTTCCGGATCAACCAGGCCCCACACCACCTCGCGCTTGCCCGGCGGCAGCGATTCAAGCAGGTTGCCGATCTCGGCCGGGGCCAGGGTGTTGACCAGCCGACGTACCGGGCCCAGCCGGCCGCTGTCCAGTGCATCGGACAACATCCGCAGTTGGCGCGCAGTCTTGTCGTGGCGTACAGCTTCAGCCATCGCAGCTCCCGCGGGATAAGAAAAGCCGCGATCCCGGCAAGGATGCGGCAACAGGGGTGTTCAGCGCGTCATTATCGCAAGGGGATGTTTCAACGCATAGCCGCCGGGTGGCGGTAGTGCCGGCCGCTGGCCGGCAACCTCTTGGCCTTCAACGAGACGGGGTCAGATCCCTTTTCCCGCGGAAAAGGGATCTGACCCCAGGCGTGCATCCCGGCGAGCGGGTGGTGTCAGGGCGTATCGGCCACCAGCGCCAGCCAGCGTTCGATGGCGCGGCGGTCGCGCGCGGCCAGCAGCTTCGGGGCACGGGCGCGCAGCGCACCCAGATCGGCTTCGCGGATGGCACGGCGCACCTCCAGCAACGTACCGGGATGCAGGCTGAACTCGCTTAGGCCCAGCGCCAGCAGCAACGGGGTCATCCGCGCATCACCGGCCATCTCGCCGCAGACCGCCACCGGAATGCGGTGGCGTGCGCCGGTCTCGATCACCATCTGCAACAGCCGCAGCACCGCCGGGTGCAACGGTGAATACAACTCGCCCAGCGCCTCGTTGTTGCGGTCGGCGGCCAGCAGGTACTGCACCAGGTCGTTGGTGCCGATCGACAGGAAATCGACCAGATCGATGAAACTCTCCAGCGCCAATGCCGCCGCCGGGACTTCGATCATCGCGCCCAGCGGCACGTGCTCGGACACCATATGGCCTTCGCTGCGCAGCTGTTCGCTCAGCTTGAGCATGCGCCGGCGCACCGCCAGCAGTTCCTCGCGGGTGCTGACCATCGGCACCAGCACGCGCAGCTTGCCGTAGGCCGAGGCGCGCAGGATCGCGCGCAGCTGGGTGTCGGCCACCTTGGGCCGTGCCAGCGACAGGCGCACGCCGCGCAGGCCCAGTGCCGGGTTCTCTTCGTTGCTCAGGGTCAGGCCGGTACGATCGGCCTTGTCCGCACCCAGGTCGAGCGTGCGGATGGTTACCGGCCGGCCGCTCATGCCCAGTGCGGCATCACGGTAGGTCTGGAACTGTTCTTCTTCGTCCGGCAGCTCGTTGCGCTGCAGGAACAGGAATTCGGTGCGGTACAGGCCCAGCCCCTGCGCGCCCAGCGCATGCGCCTGGGTGACGTCCTCCAGCGATTCGGCATTGGCCAGCAAGGCAATGTCGACCTGGTCGCGGGTACGGCTGGGCTTGCTGCGCAGGCGGCCAAGCTCGCGCTGCTCGCGCGCGTGTTCCTTCAGGCGTGCGCGGTAGTCACGCAGGTTGTCGGCCAGCGGGTTGACGGTGATGCTGCCGTCGGCACCGTCGATGATCAGCACGTCGCCGTCGGCGACGCGGCTGAGCAGTTGCGGCACATTGACGATCAGGGGCAGGTGCAGGCTGCGCGCCAGGATCGCGCTGTGCGACAGCGCGCTGCCGGCGGCGGTGACGATGCCGACCACGCCCTGCGCCTGCAGCTGCGCCAGTTCGGATGGGGCGATGTTGTCGCAGACCAGGATCTCGCCGGCCAGGCCCTTCATCACCGGCGGGCGTTCGGGTTGCAGGAAGGCGTGGATGCGGCCGATCACATGGTCGAGATCGTCCATGCGGCTCTTCAGGTAGGCATCGTCCATGCCATCGAAGACCTTGGCCAGGCGGTCACGCTGCAGGCGCAGCGCGTAGCCGGCACTGTACGGGCCGCTGCGGATCAGTTCGTCCAGGCCATACAGCAGCTCGGGGTCGTCCAGCAGCAACGCGTGCAGGTCGAGGAACTCGCCCACTTCCTGGTTCAGTGCGCCATGCAGGCGCTGACGCAGTTCGTGCATTTCCGTACGCGCGGCATCCAGCGCACGGTGCAGGCGGGCCAGTTCGGCCTCGACCTGGTGGGCGGCCACGCGTTGCTCGGCCACTTCCAATGCATGCGGCAGTCGCACGCGCGTCCGGCCCATCGCCGTTCCGCGCGCCGCGCCATGGCCGGCCAACAGCTGTACCGGCCGTTGGCCGGAAGGGAGCTGGCCGGCGCGTGCGCGTGGCACGCTCAGCTGTCCTCGTCGAAGCGGCGTTCGAACAGGCCGACCACCGCCTCCATCGCGGCGGCTTCATCTTCGCCGTTGATGCGCACGGTGACCGGAGTGCCCTGGCCGGCGGCCAGCAGCATCACGCCCATGATGCTCTTGGCGTTGATCTCACGGCCCTTGGCGGCCATGGTCACGTTGCAGCGGAACGGCGCCAGGGTCTGCACCAGCTTGGCGGTGGCCCGGGCATGCAGGCCCAGGCGGTTGCTGACGGTGAGTTCTCGTTCAAGCATCGTCGACTATCGCTCCATTACGGGTACCCGCCGCGGCTGTGGCGGGCAGTTGATCCAGTCCCTGTTCCGGATAATTCATCACCCGCAGCAACATCGGCAGGCTCAGCGCCGACACCCGGCGAACCGGGGTTCCCAGCCGGGCCAGCTGCCCTGCAAGGTTGGCGGGGCTGGCGCCGTACAGGTCGGTCAGGATCAGCACGCCCTCACCACTGTCGACCCGCCGCAGGGCGGCCGAGGCGAGCGGGAGGAGGGCGTCCATGTCTGCGTCGAACGGTACTTCGAAAGCTTCGGTTTTCAGCGGCAATTGCCGCAGGAGCCGGGTCGCCACGTCAAGCAGGGCGGTCCCGACCCCGGGATGTGTTACGAGGAGAATGCCACAGGTCATTACTGCACGTTAACAGGTCAAGGTGAATCGGCGATAGCAGCAGATGAGGGGCACTGTGTCCCGTATTCAGCGTTATCGGGGTCAGAGCCCTTTTCCCCTGGAAAAGGGATCCGACCCCATGCGTTTTTCGATGCCTGGCAGCGATTCATCCACGCATGGTGTGGATCCATCGTGTCGACCAAGGTCGACACCTACCCACACCGCCCCGCCATCCCACGGAATGACGCTTTTGCTGTTGCTGTTGCTGTTGCTGTTGCCGGCCAGCGGCCGGCACTACCGACGGGTGCCGGGCGCAGCCCGGCCGGCCCCCCTCAATCCTGTTCGCGGTGGTAGGTCGCCACGTCCTGCCAGCCCATCTCGCGGGCATGCCGGGCCATGCGCTCGGCCAGGAACACCGAGCGGTGCTTGCCGCCGGTGCAGCCGAACGCCACGGTCACGTAGCTGCGGGTGCCATCACCCAGTTTCGGCAGCCAGGTATCGAGGAAATCCATCAGCTGGGCCAGGTAGCGCTGCACGTCCGGTTGCGCTTCCAGGTAGTCGCGTACACCCGGTTCGCGGCCGCTGAGCGCACGCAGGTCCGGATCCCAGTGTGGATTGGGCAGCACCCGCGCATCGAACACGAAGTCCGCCTCGGCGGGTACACCGCGCTTGTAGGCGAATGATTCGAACAGCAGCGACAGGCCGGTGGCATGGTCCATCGCGAACTCGGTGATGATCCGCCGCCGTAGTTGGTGCACGTTGAGGTTGCTGGTATCGATCACCGCATCGGCCTCGCGGCGCAATGGCGCGGTCAGCTCGCGCTCGCGGGCGATCGCCTCGGGCAATGACAGGCCCAGCTGGCTCAGCGGATGGCGGCGGCGGGTGTCGGCATAGCGCTTGAGCACCGTTTCGTCGCTGGCCTCGAAGAACAGCACCTTCACTTCCACGCCGGCGTCGGTGGCCAGCTGCCGCCAGTCGCCCAGCTGGCTCAGGTCGGCCTGGCCGCGCACGTCGATGCCCACCGCCAGCCGGCGCGGCGCGCTGCCGTCGTGGTTGGCCAGCAGGCTGCGCACGAAGTCCGGCAGCAGGTGGATCGGCAGGTTGTCCGAGCAGTAGTAGTCCTGATCCTCGAAGGTCTTCAGGGCGACGGATTTACCCGAGCCGGACAGGCCGCTGACGATGATCAGGGTCGGGGCGGAGGGGGGGGCGGTGCTCATGGACAGGCTCTTCGAGGGGCAGGGAATCAGGGTGTTCGCCGTTCCAGCAGATTGCTGTGGCGGGCGATGAACATCGCTGCCGGATCAATGCCCTTGGTGCGCAGGATGTGCAGGCGGGTGGCGGCTTCGGTCAGCACGGCCAGGTTGCGGCCGGGCATCACCGGCAGGGTGATCAGCGGAACGTCGAGGTCCAGCACATGGCGGGTGCCCGAGTCGCCGGTCAGGCGCTCGTAGCCATGCGGGGTGGGTTCGGTCATCGGCTTGGTCAGGTGGACGATCAGCCGAAGGTACTTGTTCTTCTTTACAGCCGTGTCGCCGAACATCTCGCGCACATTCAGCACGCCCAGGCCGCGCACTTCCAGCAGGTCCTGCAGCAGTTCGGGGCAGGTGCCGTCGAGCACGTCCGGGGCGATCTGGGTGAATTCGGGCGCATCGTCGGCCACCAGGCGATGGCCGCGGCTTAGCAGCTCCAGCGCCAGCTCGCTCTTGCCCGACCCGGCCTCACCGGTGATCAGCACGCCGATGGAATAGATCTCCATGAACACGCCATGCAGGATCACCCGCGGCGCCAGCGTGCGCGCCAGGTGGTAGGACAGGTGGTTGAGCAGTTCGTGGCCGCGCTTGGGCGACAGCCACAGCGGTGTACCGGATTCATCGGCGGCCGCGCGCAGGTCTTCCGGGCACGCCTGGTTGCGGGTCAACACCAGCGCCAGCGGATGCGACTGCATGATCTTCTCGATGGTCTCCCAACGCTGGCGGGGTTCCAGCGCGTCCAGCCAGGACAGTTCCTCGGTGCCCAGGATCTGCACCTTGTTGGGATAGATCGCATTGAGGTAGCCGGCCAGCGACGGACGCCGCGAGACCGTGTTGCCGGCCTCCAGCTCGCGTTTCTCACCGGATTTGCCAGCGGCCCAGCGCAGCCCCAGCCGCTCGCGCTGCTGTTCGAACAGTTCACGGGCGGTGATGCTGGTATTCATGCGGCACTCGCAGGTGGGGTCATGTCCAGCGCCTCGCGCAGCGCCCGGGCATCGCCGGCTTCGCGCAGGGCCTGGCGGATGTCCGGTGCGGAAAACAGCTCGGCCAGCTCGGACAGCAGCATCAGGTGCTGGTGGGTGTAGTGGGCGGGGACGGCCATCGCGAACACCAGGTCCACCGGTTCGTCGCCGCCGAAATCGACCGGGGTCGCCAGTCGCAGCAGGGCGCCACGGGGGCGGTCCAGGGTCGGCGCGCGGCCGTGGGGGATGGCGATGCCGTGGCCGATCGCGGTGCTGCCCAGGGCTTCGCGCTGGCACAGGTTCAGATAGATCTGTTCGGCGTTGGCCTGGCGGCAGGCCAGCAACCCGGCGGCGGCCTGCAGGACGCTGTCACGGTCGGTGGCCGTGCAGAGCTGGGTCTGCACGGCCGCCAGGAGGTCAGTCAGGGGCATGTCTGCGGGGAACGGTGGCGATCAGCCACCATTGTCGCCCACCGGCAGCGGTGCGTGCTGCTGTTTTTTCTCCTTGTGCTTGATGACCAGGCGGTCAATCTTGTCCGCAAGCAGGTCGATCGCGGCATACATGGTCTGGCCGCCGGCCTCGGCGTGCAGGGTCTGCCCCGGAATGTTGAGGCTGGCGTCGACGTGGTGTTCGGTCTTCTGCAGCTTGAGGGTCACCCGCGCTTCGCAGTGCTGGTCGAAGTGTTTTCCGATCCGGGCCAGCTTCTCCTCTACATAGGACTGCAGGGCCGGGGTGACTTCGACGTCTTTGCCAAACGTTTCGATGCGCATCGGGTTTCTCCTGTGTTCGGATGTGCCAATGAACCTCTCCGCCGGGCGCGGCGGCGCGTCAAGCGATTCTGACCCTTTCGTGCGAGGCGGAAATGTTCATGGCTTCACGATACTTCGCCACGGTGCGTCGCGCTACTGGAATTCCCGACGATTTGAGCAGGTCAGCCAGCTTGGCGTCAGAAAGCGGCTTGCGCGGGTTCTCGTCGTCGATCAGGCGGCGGATCATTGCCTGGATGGCCGTGCTGGACGCCTCGCCACCGCCTTCGGTATCGATGCCCGAGGCGAAGAAGGCGCGCAGCGGCAGGGTGCCGCGCGGCGTGCGCACGTGCTTGCGGGCGATCGCGCGCGACACCGTGGATTCGTGCAGGCCCAGCTCGGCGGCGATCTCGCGCAGGGTCAGCGGGCGCAGCGCCTGCTCGCCGAATTCGAGGAAGCCGGCCTGTTGCAGGATCAGGCTGCGCACCACCCGCAGCAGGGTTTCGCCGCGCTGCTGCAGGCCCTTCAGCAGCCAGCGCGCCTCCTGCAGCTGGCCGCGCAGGTAGCCGGCGTCGGCCTCGCCACAGCGGCGGATCAGCTGTTCGTAGCCACGGTGGATCACCACCTTCGGCCCGGCATGGGCCGCCAGCGCTGCGCGCCAGATGCCGTTCTGCCGCCACACCACCACGTCGGGCACCACATAGGTGTCCTGCGACAGCGGCGCGATCTGCGTGCCCGGACGCGGGTCCAGCGAGCGCAGCAGCGCGACTGCCGTCTCGACCTCGTCCAGTGGCTGTTTCAGTTCATGCGCCAGCCCGGAGACGCCACTGCGCGGCAGCCGTTCCAGCGGGCCTGCGGCAATCTGTCGCGCCAGCGCCAGCCCCGGCGTGTCGGCAGGCAACACGTCCAGCTGCAGCTGCAGGCACTCGCCGAGCGTGCGCGCGGCAACGCCGACCGGGTCGAAACGCTGGATGCGATGCAGCACCGCGAGGATTTCATCCTCACCGGCATGGACCGCCGGCAGCAGGGTTTCGGCGATGGTGGCCAGCGGTTCGCGCAGGTAACCATCGTCGTCCAGCGCATCGATCAGTGCAGCGCCGATGCTGCGGTCATGCGTGGAAAGATGCGACAGGTGCAGCTGCCACAGCAGGTGGTCGGCCAGCGTTTCGGTTTCCGCCACGCGCTCGGCGGCACTGCCGGTGTCATCGTCATCGTCGAAGCTGCCACCACTGCCGGCGGCACTCCAGTCGAGTTCGGCCGGCGCCCAGTCGTCGCCGTTGTCGGTGCGTTCGGCGGGCGCGTCGGCATCGGTGCTGTCGCTGGCCTCATTGGCGGCACTGCTGTCGTTGCTGTCGGCCCAGTCCAGCAGCGGATTGCTCTCCACGGCCTGGGCGATTTCAAGCTCCAGCTCGGTCGTGGACATCTGCAGCAGCTTGATCGCCTGCTGCAGCTGGGGCGTGAGCACCAGCTGTTGTCCCAACGATGTCTGCAGCCGAGTCTTCATGCCTGTGCCGAACGGAAGGAAAGGGACCCGGCGCCTGCGGTCACAGCTTGAAGGAATCCCCAAGGTAGACGCGACGTACGTCGGCGTTGTCCAGGATCGCCTCCGGCGAGCCCTGGGCCAGCACGGTGCCCTCGGCGAGGATATACGCGCGGTCGCAGATTCCCAAGGTCTCGCGCACGTTGTGGTCGGTGATCAGCACGCCGATGCCACGCTGCTTGAGATGGGTGACGATGCGCTGGATTTCACCCACCGAGATCGGGTCGACACCGGCAAACGGTTCGTCGAGCAGGATCAGGCGCGGCTGCGCGGCCAGTGCGCGGGCGATCTCGCAGCGACGACGTTCGCCACCGGACAGGCTGGCGCCGAGCTGGTCGGCCACATGGCCCAGCTGCAATTCGTCGAGCAGGCTGTTCAATTCGCGTTCGCGGCCGGCCGAATCCAGGTCTTCGCGAAGCTCCAGTACCAGGCGGAGGTTGTCGGCCACCGTCAGCTTGCGGAACACCGACGGCTCCTGCGGCAGGTAGCCCACGCCCTGCTTGGCACGGGTGTACATCGGATCGCTGGTGATGTCCTTGCCGTCGAGCACGATGCTGCCGGCATCGGCGGCGACCAGGCCGACGATCATGTAGAAGCAGGTGGTCTTGCCGGCACCGTTGGGGCCGAGCAGGCCCACCACTTCACCGGCGTCGAGGGTCAGCCCGAAGTCCTTCACGACTTCGCGCTGCTTGTAGCGCTTGCGCAGGCCCTTGGCGACGAGCATTACTTCTTGCTCCCGGCCGGCTTGGCCGACGTGCTGGCCGGCGCCGCCGCCTTGGGCGTGGCCGCCGGCTGTGCCGCCGCGTTCTTGTTCTTCGGCGGAATGACGGTGCGCACGCGGCTGCCATCGCCACCGGAATTCATTTCGCCGCTACGGGTGTTGTAGACCATGCGCTGGCCGGCATTGGTGCCGCGCGCGCTGGTGACCTTGTAGTTGCCGGTCAGGGTGATGATCTCGGTCTTGATGTCGTAGTCGATGCGATCAGCCACCGCGTCCATCCAGGTGCCATCGTCGAGCTGCTGCTTCATCGTGGCCTGCTTGCCGGTGAACACCGCACGCACGGCCTCGCCGTCCTTCAGGTAGATCTCGGCTTCGGACGAGCGGATGTCCAGCGAGCCCTGGGTGACGGTCACGCCCTGCGAAAGCACGGTCTTGCCATCGCCGGTGAGCACGCCCGACTGCGCGCCGGAGTCGATGTTCATGTTCTCGTTGCGGTCGGTGGACTTGGCAAAGGCAGCGCTGGGAACAAGGAGACCGAGCGCGAGTACGGCTGCAAAGGGAATCTTCATCGGGGTCCGTTCTACCGGTGGGGCCGCCCGGGAAACCGGGGGCGGATGGGTGGGCTGCCTGCCTTGCGCCTGTCCGGGGACGTCGCAGGAGGGCGGCGGAATCAGCGTCGGGGCGTGTAACGGCCCTTGGACTGGCTGAGGAAATGATACGTGTTGTTCTTCGAATCCACCTCGAAGCCAACGCCGGACTGTTCCATGCCGGGGCGGGTCATGGTGACCAGCGCATCGGTGCGGGCACGGTTCTCCTTCGGGAACACGTCCAGGTGGTCGGTGCGGAAGGTGGTCGGCACCACGCCCGGATCGGCCGGGCTGTCGCCGGCGACATTGCCGCGCAGCTTCATCTGGTCGCCCTTGGCGCTGAGCCAGCCCGTCTCGGCACGCAGGGTCCAGTGCTTGCCATCCTTGTCCGGCATCTCGAACAGCGGCGTGGCGATGTTGATGGTCTGGTCGCCACGCTGGCGCTCCAGCAACGGTGCGCGCAGGGTGGTCGATTCCTTGCCGTGCTCATCCAGGGCGACGACCTGGAAGTCGTGCAGGACGTAGTCCACGCCGACATCTTGGCCGGCAGTGGCCGGACCCTTGTCGCGGTTGCGCAGGGCCGCCCAGCTGCTGAGCAGGGCCGCCAGCAGCAGGCCGATGCCGAGCAGGGTGCGCCAGTTCAGGCTCGGCAGGTTCATGCGCCGAACCTCGCCAGGACCGCGTCCACATGTCCCTGCGCGGCCAGCAGGATGTCACACAGCTCACGGGCTGCACCACGTCCGCCATCGGCGCGGGTCTGCCAATGCACGCGCTCGGCGATCCACGGGTGGGCGTTGGCCGGCGCCACCGCCAGGCCGACCGCGCCCAGCGGT
Source organism: Stenotrophomonas sp. YJH_SMC_73 (assembly GCF_059370155.1). Lineage (NCBI taxonomy): Bacteria > Pseudomonadati > Pseudomonadota > Gammaproteobacteria > Lysobacterales > Lysobacteraceae > Stenotrophomonas > Stenotrophomonas sp. YJH_SMC_73. The sequence continues at coordinate 199,124 of NZ_JCAFTJ010000005.1, forward strand.
GCCAGGTCAGGCAGGTCGTCGCCCATGAAGGCCACCTGCTCCAGGCCGATGCCGTGCTGCGCACACAGCGCCTGCACGCTGGCCAGCTTGTCGCCCACGGCGATCTGGGTATCGATGCCGAGGTCGGCGCCGCGCCTGAGCGCGGACTGGCTGTTGCGCGCGGTGATCAGCACGGGGTGGATGCCGTGCTGCTGCAGCAGTTTCAGGCCCAGGCCATCCTGCACGAAGTACGCCTTGCTCTCGTTGCCGTCCTTGTCGTAGTACAGCCGACCGTCGGTGAGGGTGCCGTCCACGTCGAAGCAGGCCAGGCGGACGCGGGCCGCGGCGGCATGCAGGTGGGCGGGGAAGGCGGGCAGGGGGGACCAGGGCATCAGGGTGGCAGGCTCGGTGGATTCGGGTTGGGACGGTACAGACTGAATGGGGTCTACGGACTGTCGGTTAAACCACCCGGGCCCGCAACAGGTCATGAATGTTCAGGGCACCGACCGCCCGGCCCTGGTCGTCGACCACGATCAGGCCCGTGATCTTGTGGGTCTCCATCAGCCGGGCAGCCTCCACCGCCAGCTGGTCGGCGCCGATGGTACGTGGGTTGCGGGTCATCACATCGGCGATCTTCGCGGTGCGCACGTCCAGCGCGCTGTCCAGCGCCCGGCGCAGGTCACCGTCGGTGAACAGGCCGATCAGCACACCGTCGGCATCGACCACGGCGGTCATGCCCAGCCGCTTGCGGCTCATTTCGACCAGCGCCTCGCTGAGGCTGGCGTCGGCCCCCACGCTGGGCAGGTCCTCCCCGGTGTGCATGACGTCGGTGATATGCAGCAGCAGGCGGCGGCCGAGGCTGCCGGCCGGGTGCGAGCGGGCGAAATCGTCGGCGGTGAAGCCGCGTGCGTCGAGCAGGGCCACGGCCAGCGCATCGCCCATCGCCAGCGAGGCGGTGGTGCTGGAGGTCGGCGCCAGCGCCAGCGGGCAGGCCTCGGCCGGCACGCTGACGTCCAGGTGGATATCGGCGGCGGTGGCCAGGCTGGACTGCGGGCGGCCGGTCATGGAAATCAGCACGTTGCCCTGGCGCTTGAGCACCGGCAGCAGCATCAGCACTTCGTCCGATTCGCCCGAATAGGACAGGGCCAGCACCACGTCGGCCTCGGTGATCATGCCCAGGTCACCATGGCCGGCTTCGCCCGGATGCACGTAGAACGCGGGAGTGCCGGTGGAGGCCAGCGTAGCGGCGATCTTGCGGGCGATGTGCCCGGACTTGCCCATGCCGGTGGCGACCACCCGGCCGCGGCTGGCCAGGATCGCCTGGCAAGCCTGCTGGAAGGCCTCGCCGAGGCGGTCGGCCACGGCATCCAGCGCCTGCCGCTCGATCTCGAAGACGCGGCGGCCGCTGGCGACCAGGCCGGCAGGGTCGACGGAACGGGGGGGCAACAGGGATTCGGCCATGCGGATGCCACGCAGCGGAAGTAGAATGGAGGCACATTTTATTAGGAAAGCCCGTTGGACGCCGACACCATCCGCAACCTGATCGAAACCGGCCTGCCCGGCGCCCGCGCCGACGTGCAGGGCGACGATGGCGTGCATTTCGAAGCGACCGTGGTCTGCGAGGCCTTTGCCGGCAAGATGCCGCTGGCCCGCCACCGGATGGTCTATGCCACCCTGGGCGACCTGATGGGCGGCGCGATCCACGCGCTGGCGCTGAAAACCGTGACCCCGGCCGAAGCCGGCTGAACCGCAGAAGATCCCGAATACATGGCCAAGATCGTTGTGACCGGCGGCGCTGCGCTGCACGGTGAAGTGAGCATCTCCGGCGCCAAGAACGCCGTCCTCCCCATTCTCTGCGCGACCCTGCTGGCCGATGCGCCGGTGGAGATCACCAACGTGCCGCACCTGCACGATGTGGTCACCACGGTGAAGCTGCTGGGTGAACTGGGTGCCAAGGTCACCATCGACCAGGGCACGCTGTCGCGCGGCAGTGCGATCGTGGTCGACCCGCGTCCGGTCAACCAGCATGTCGCCCCGTACGAGCTGGTCAAGACCATGCGCGCCTCGATCCTGGTGCTGGGCCCGCTGCTGGCCCGCTTCGGCGCGGCGGAAGTGTCGCTGCCCGGCGGCTGCGCGATCGGCTCGCGTCCGGTCGACCAGCACATCAAGGGCCTGCAGGCGCTGGGCGCCGAGATCGTGGTCGAGAACGGCTTCATCAAGGCCACGGCCAAGCGCCTGAAGGGCGGCCATTTCACCTTCGACATGGTCAGCGTTACCGGCACCGAGAACGTGCTGATGGGCGCGGTGCTGGCCGAAGGCACCACCATCCTCGACAACTGTGCGATGGAACCGGAAGTGACCGATCTGGCGCATTGCCTGATCGCGCTGGGCGCGAAGATCGAAGGCCTGGGCACTGCCCGCCTGGTCATCGAAGGCGTCGAGCGCCTGTCCGGCGGCCGCCATGAAGTGCTGCCCGACCGCATCGAGACCGGCACCTTCCTGGTGGCTGCGGCGATGACCGGCGGCAAGGTCACGGTCAACCGTGCGCGCCCGAACACCATGGACGCGGTGCTGTCCAAGCTGGTCGAAGCCGGTGCGAAGATCGAGACCACCGACGACACCATCACCCTGGACATGCAGGGCAAGCGGCCGAAGGCGGTCAACCTGACCACCGCGCCGTACCCGGCGTTCCCGACCGACATGCAGGCGCAGTTCATGGCGCTCAACTGCGTGGCCGACGGCGTCGGCGTGATCAACGAAACGATCTTCGAAAACCGTTTCATGCACGTCAACGAGTTGCTGCGCCTGGGCGCGGACATCCAGGTCGAAGGCCACACCGCCATCGTGCGGGGCAGCGAGCACCTGAGTGGCGCACCGGTGATGGCCACCGACCTGCGTGCCTCGGCCTCGCTGATCCTGGCCGGCCTGATGGCCAGCGGCGAGACCACCATCGACCGCATCTACCACCTTGACCGTGGCTACGAGAACATCGAAGAGAAGCTGTCTTCGCTCGGTGCCACCATCCGGCGCGTGCCATGATCCTGCGCGGCAAGTTCAGCCCGCGTCGCAAGGCGCTGCTGGCGCTGGTGCTGATCGTGCTGGCGTGGCTGGGCTACGCCTGGTACGCCAACATCGCCATCACCCAGGGCATCGAGCAGAAGGACATGGACTGGAATGGCGATGGCACGGTCTCGCGCGACGAGATCATCGAGTCGTTCTATGCGGTTGCGGTGAATGACAGCCAGGACGGCAACCGCCATTGCCGCGCCTTCGTCTGGCGCAGCACCGGCGAGCAGATCCGCGTGGACTGCCGTACCGAGTTCAAGCCGGCGGCGGCCGAAGAAAAGAAGTAAGAAAAACGCCCGCGAAAGCGGGCGTTTTCTTTTCGCGGGGCCCGGGGTCGGACCCCTTTCCATCGGAAAGGGCTCCGACCCCAGCCACACAACCGGGGTCAGAGCCCATCCCCGAGGGGATGGGATCCGACCCCGGCACTCAGTTCATCGCCTTGATGGTCAGGTCCAGTGCATCGCGGTCGTTCTCCCGCTGCAGCATGCGCGCCGGCACCGGGAACTCCGGCACGATCCAGGCGATCAGCTCCTTGTTGCCGTCGGCACGCGAGACCTTGGTCGCTTCGTAGCTCTTGCCGCCCACGGTGATCGACTCCTTGCCGATGACGCGGTAGGTCATGTTCTTGATGCGGCCTTCGTCGACCATGCGATAGGTCAGCGGCTTGCCGGCGGCGAGGTCACGGGCGATCGCCAGGTTGATCAGCAGCGCGTCCATGTCACCGGATTTCAGTGCGATAGGTCCAGCGCGGTCCGGCTTGATGTCGCCGGTCCAGGTGGCCTGGTTGCTGGTCCAGTTGTAGTTGGCCTGCACGTTGCGCTTCTTCACCAGCAGCGCCGAACGGTCCTGGCTGCTGAGCGGGCGCAGCTGGCCGCGCACTTCTTCGAACACGGTACTCTGGCTCAGGTCGGCCAGCTGGTTCTTCACCTGCAGCGTGTAGCGCCACTTGTTGGCACCCTCGCTGCTCAGCGTCATGCTGCCATTGGCCTGCATGCCCATGTAGCTGGCCAGGTAATCGGCCTTGAACGGCTGCAGGGCCATGGCCGGCAGGCTGGCCACCGACAGCGCGGCTGCAGCGATCCAGGTGAGGGGGCGGGTCAGGGTGCTCATGCTCAGACTCCTTGGTATTCGATCAGGCGCAGATCGACGCGGTCTTCGCCGTCTTCGCGTTGCAGGATGCGCACCGGGGTGGGGACACCGTTGGCGATCCAGAGGATGGTTTCGTTGTTGCCGCCGTTGGTCCGGTAGACCCGCAGCGCGTTGTAGGACAGGTCGCCGACCTCGACGTTCTCGGTCTGCGGCGCGGCCTGGTAGTCGTGCTGGCGGACCTTGCCCATGTCCACGTAGCGGTAGTGCATGGTGGCACCCGGACGGGCATCCCGCATGATCGCCAGGTTGATCAGCAGGGCGCTCTGGTCGCCCGGCTGCAGCGGAATCGGCTGCGCACGCTTCTTCTCGACGTCGCCGGTCCACTGCGCGGTACCGGCCTGCCAGTTGTACGTGCCGACCGCCTTCTTGCCCAGGAACAGGCCCTTGCGCACCGTGCTCTGGCTCAGCGGTGCATAGGCGCCGGCGCGCTCCTCGAACACCGTGCTCTGCTCGATGTTCAGGCCCAGCACGCTGGCAAAGCCGCGGCGGCCGACCACCTGCATGTCGACCCGCCACTGGTTGCCGCCGGTATGGGTGACCTGCATGCTGGCGTCGCCGGCCTCCTTGCCTTTGTAGAAGGCCTGGTAGGTGGCGCTGAACGGCTGCAGCGGCGGCGGTTCCCACGCCAAGGCCGGCAGGGCCGGGGCCGCCGCTTCGGCCGGCGGTTGCACCGCTGGCACCGGCGCCGGAGCCGGCGAGGCGGCAGGCGCCTGCGCCTGGCCCCAACCCACGCCGGGAAGCACGACAAGCGACAGCAGCAGTGAAGTGGACAGCAGGGTCGTGGTCTTCATGGAAGAGAGGAGCCGCAGGAGGTGGGCAGGATGCCAGCCCCGCAGTCAGCGGGGCGTGTGCGTGGGCGTTACCGGTTCAGGTTCCCGGCGGAATCTAGGGCCAGCGGGCTAAACAGGGGGTGACCGTCCAGTTGCGGCTGGCCCTCCCGTTCAGTCAGGCGGCCGGCGCACAGCAGCTGCAGCGTGGCGATCAGCAGGGGATGCTCCACCGCCAGCACACGCGCGGCCAGGGTGTCGGCGTCATCGCCGGGCAGCACCGGTACCCGCACCTGGGCCAGCACGGCGCCGGCGTCCAGCTCGGGTACCACCAGGTGCACGCTGGCACCGTGCTCGGCATCGCCTGCATCCAGTGCCCGCGCATGCGTGTCCAGCCCCTTGTGCAGCGGCAGCAGTGACGGGTGGATGTTGACCAGGCGGCCATTGAAGCGCTGCACGAAGGCGGCGCCGAGTATGCGCATGTAGCCGGCGCAGACGATCCAGTCCGGTGCGACCGCGGCCAGTGCGTCGCCCAGTGCCTGCTCGTAGGCGGCGCGGTCCTGGAATTCCTTCGGCGCATGCGCCCAGCGCAGGTTGGCGCTGACCCGCTGCAGCGCGGCGGCGGCCGGGCGGTCGGAAAATACGCCGACGACCTCGGCGCGCAGGCGTCCCGCAGCGATGGCATCGAGGATGGCCTGCAGGTTGCTGCCGCGGCCGGAGGCAAGCACGGCAATGCGGGTGGGCGCGGTCATTGCGGGGTACTCCGGCGGATCAGCGGCCAGGTCAGCAGGCTGCCCACGGTGGCCATCAGCATGTCGGCATGGGCGTCCCACATGTCGCCCTGCTGCCCGTTGTAGGCCTCGGCGGCGTCCGGCGACAGGGCGAGCGCGATGGCCCATTCGAACCACTCGTAGACCAGGCTGGCGCACATCACCGTCATCACCGCCAGGGCGAAGGCCTGGCCGCGGCGCAGCGCCGGCCAGGCGTGACGTGCCAGCTGCAGCAGTGCCGGCGTGAAACAGACGCCGAACAGGAAGTGGATGAGGCGGTCGAAATGATTGCGCTGCCAGCCGAACGCCGCATTCGGCGACCAGCCGATCAGCGCCTGCGTCCACGCGTCGTAGGGAACGTTCGAGTACAGCCAGCGGGCGGCCACACAGTGCAGCGCGATGAAGCCGCAGATCGCGATGAAGGCACCGTTGCCCAGCCAGCCACCCCGGCGGTCGACCCACAGCAGGGCGCCCAGGCCGATCACGGTCAGCGTGCTGTGCAGCGCCTGCTCGGTGGGCCACAGCGGCTGGATCCAGCTGACCGCGAATACCGCCAGCACGGCAGCGAAGGCCAGCTTCTTGGGGCGCGAGAAACGGAAGGCGCTGGGTGAAGCGGTCGTGGGGAGGGCAGGCGCGGACATGGGAAGTCGATCAGGAAAGGGCGGGGCGTCTGCCGGCAAGTTCAGACGCGGAGATGGTCGCCGCGGTCGAACAGGGCGGCCATGTCAGGCTTGGACAGGAACACCCAGGCATAGGCGGTCAGGGCCATGCCCAGCGGGCCGGCCAGCACCGCCAGCCAGGCCGCGCGCTGGCACCAGGCCAGCCCGGTGCGGCGCGACAGCAGGCGCGCGGTGTGCAGCTGCACGAAGCCCAGCGCGGCAGCCAGCGCTGAAACGACGCCGTACACGGTGGCCAGTACCGCGCCATCGTCCAGCCCGCGCGAGCTGGCAACCAGGCCGATGAAACCGAGGAAGGCCAGCGCGGCCATCCAGTGGAAAACCGCCAGCGCGTAGAACAGCACCTTCAGCGTCTGCAGGTGGCTGCCCAGCTGAAGGTGCGCCAGGGTCTGCTGCGGCAGCGGCGGCGGTGCGCCCGGGCTCGTCATGCCGCCGTGCCCGCTGTGTCGAACGCGGCCTTGACCTGCGGACGCAGCAGCGTGATCAGGCTGAGTACTCCCAGCACGGTACCGATCGGCGTGAACAGACAGGCCAGCCCGGCCACGATCAGGCACAGCAGGTAGCGGCGGCGGCGGGCCAGGCAACGGCCGGCGTAGGCCACGAACGCGCCCAGGGTGACGCCACCGAACACGATGACACAGCCGATCACGACGAACATCCAGCCGAACACGCGCTGTTCGGCCGGCGACGAGGGCTGGCCGCCGGAGTTCATCGGCAGGTTGCCGGTGAGCGCGGTGACGCCGAGCACGATGTGGACGATGAAGATCAGCGAGAACAGCGCGATCAGGCCGCCGACCACGTAGTGCGCGATTGACAGCATGCGCAGGTGGTCGGCGTCCTGGGGGCTGAACGCCGGTACCGCCGTCGTTGGCGGCGGCACGGGGGTAGGGGGCAGCGGGGGCATTGCGTCCATGCGGGCTCCTCGGGGCCGGGTTCAGCCGATGTGGACGCGCTCGGCGCCTTCAGCAGTGACCACCTGGCCGATGGTCCAGTGGTCCAGGCCCTGCGCCTTGACCGCCTCGGACACGGCGGCGACCTGGTCGGCTGCCACGATCAGCACGAAGCCGATGCCGCAGTTGAAGGTGCGCCACATCTCGCTGTCGGCCACGGCGCCTTCCTTCTGCAGCCACTGGAACACCGGCGGCAGGGTCCAGGACGATGCCTGGATGTCCAGGCCGAGGCCGTCGGGCACCACGCGGATGATGTTCTCGGTCAGGCCGCCACCGGTGATGTGGGCCATGCCGTGGATGGCCTCGCCGTGCGACTTCAGCAGTGCCAGGATCGGCTTCACGTACAGGCGGGTCGGTGCCATCAGCGCGTCGACCAGCTTCACGCCGCCCTCCAGCTCCAGGTCGGCCGGGCGGCCGGCGCGGTCGTAGATGCGGCGCACCAGCGAGTAGCCGTTGGAGTGCGGGCCGGACGAGGCGATGCCGATCAGCACGTCGCCGGCGGCCACGCTGGCGCCGTCCTTCAGCTCGCTCTTCTCGACCGCGGCGACCGTGAAGCCGGCCAGGTCGTACTCGCCCGGGGCATACATGTCGGGCATCTCAGCGGTTTCGCCGCCGATCAGCGCGCAGCCGGCCTCGGTGCAGCCGTTGGCGATGCCGCCCACGACCGCTGCGGCGGTGTCGATGTCCAGCTTGCCGGTGGCGAAGTAGTCCAGGAAGAAAAGCGGCTCGGCACCCTGCACCAGCACGTCGTTCACGCACATGGCGACCAGGTCGATGCCGATCGTATCGTGGCGGTTCAGCTGGTGGGCCAGCTTCAGCTTGGTGCCCACACCATCGGTACCCGACACCAGCACCGGCTCGCGGTACTTGTTGGACAGGTCGAACAGGGCGCCGAAGCCGCCCAGGCCGCCCATCACTTCCGGGCGGAAGCTGCGCTTGACCAGGGGCTTGATCCGCTCGACCAGCGCGTTGCCGGCGTCGATGTCGACACCCGCGTCACGGTAGGTGAGGGGGGAAGGGGCGGAAGACGGGGTGTTGGTCACGGGCGTCGGCGCTGGCAGGGGTTGAATGAGCGATTTTAACAGGCCGCATTGGCGCAAAGGCCGTATTCGGGCAACAATTCCCCCGGATTCGTCGAGCCAATGGATGTCCTGATGCGCCGCAGCCTGATTCTGACCCTGCTCCTTGCACTGAGCCTGCCGGTGGCCACGATGGCCCAGAGCGGCCTGCGCACCGAGGGAGATGTCGCCACCGCTTCGGGGGCCTACGAGGCCGAAGTGCCCGTCAACAGCCAGGCCGAGGCCGATCGCAACGGTGCCCTGGCCCGTGCCCTGAGCGTGGTGCTGGGCAAGCTGTCCGGCGACCGCAACGTGATGTCACGCCCCGGCGTGGTGCAGGCGCTGCGCAATGCCAAGGACTACGTGGCCAGCTACGACTACAAGCAGGACCAGAGCGTGGGTGCCAGCGGCGCACCGAGCTTCCGGACCCTGCTGGTGGCCCGCTTCCGCGAGGATGACGTCGATTCGCTGGTCTCGGCGCTGGGCCTGCCGCTGTGGCCGCAGCCGCGACCGAAGCCGGTGCTGTGGCTGGCCGTCGACGACGGCAGTGGCCCGCGCCTGGTCAGCGTGCAGCAGGCCAATGCCGCCCGCCCGCTGCTGAACCGCGCCATCGAGCGGGGTTACAAGCTGGGCCTGCCCAGCGGCGGTGCTGCCGAACAGGCCCTGGCCGGTGCCATCTGGCGCCAGGACAGCGCCGCCGTGGCCCGTGCCTCCTCGCGCTACTCGCCGCCGATGCAGCTGATCGGCAAGCTTTACCGCGCCAACGGTGGCTGGCAGGCGGACTGGGTGTTCGTCGACAACGGCCGCGAACTGAACAAGTGGACCAGCAAGGACGCCAACGCCATGCGCGCGATGGCCGCCGGTGCCGACGGTGCCGCCGATGCGCTGGTCAAGCGCTATGCCAAGGCCGGCGTGGCCGTCGGCCAGGCCGGCACCTACCGCCTGGTGGTGACCGGCATCAACAGCGCCGATGACTACCTGCGGCTGGCCGCTGGCCTGCGCGAGGTGCCGGTGGTGCGCAGCGTCACCCCGCTGCACGCCTCGGCCGGCCAACTGGAGCTGAGCGTGGAGATGACCACCGGCCTGGCCGGCTTCAACCGCATGCTTGGCGACAATGGCGTGCTGGTGCCAAGCGCGCCGCTGCCGGCCCTGCCGACCCCGATCGATGACACCACCGGTGCCCCGGTGGCCGCGCCGGTCAGCAACGAGTACCGCCTGCGATGATCCTGAGCCCGGAAGCTGAAATCGCGCAGTTCCTGCGCCGGCTGAAGTACATCCTGTTCGCCGGCCTGATCGGCTGGGTGGTGTGGCTGCTGGCGCCGATCCTGACCCCGTTCGTGCTGGCACTGGCGCTGGCCTGGCTGGGTGACCCCCTGGTGGACCGCATCGAGGCCACCGGCCGCTCGCGCATGACCGGCGTGGTGCTGGTGTTCGCAGCGATGGTGCTGGCGATCGTGGCACTGCTGCTGGTGCTGGTGCCGATGATCGAGCGCCAGATCACCACCCTGATCGCGGCCGCGCCGCAGGCGCAGGCGTGGCTGATGCAGACCGGCATCCCCTGGTTCGAGCACAAGACCGGCCTGGAAGTGATGCAGTGGCTGGATCCGGACCGCCTGATCGAATGGGTGCGCAGCCATTGGCAGCAGGCCGGCGGCTTCGCCACCACGTTCATGGGCTACGTCTCGCGTTCGGGCTTTGCGATGGTGACCTGGGTGGTCAACATCCTGCTGCTGCCGATCCTGGCGTTCTACTTCCTGCGCGACTGGGACAAGCTGGTCGAGCGGGTGGCCTCGGTGATTCCGCGCAACCAGATCGGCACCATCAGCGCGCTGGCGCGTGAATCCAACGAGGTGCTGGGTGCGTTCATCCGTGGCCAGTTCCTGGTGATGCTGGCGCTGGGCGTGATCTACGCCGGTGGCCTGTCGCTGGTCGGCCTCAAGCTGGGCCTGCTGATCGGCCTGATTGCCGGCCTGATCAGCTTCATCCCGTACCTGGGCGCGACCACCGGCGTGCTGATGGCGGTGATCGCCGCGCTGGTGCAGGCGCAGGGCTTCGACCTGAAGCTGCTGATCCTGGTCGGCGTGGTGTTCACCGTGGGCCAGCTGCTGGAAAGCTACGTGCTGACCCCGCGCATCGTCGGCGACAAGATCGGCCTGCACCCGGTGGCGGTGATCTTCGCGGTGATGGCCGGCGGCCAGCTGTTCGGCTTCCTCGGCATGCTGCTGGCGCTGCCGGTAGCGGCGGTGACCAACGTGCTGCTGCGCTATGCCCACCAGCGCTATCGGCAGAGCGAACTGTACGTGGGCGAGAAGCCGGCGATCGTGCTTGATGGCGTGGTCGACGCGCCCCATATCATCGTTCCGGACGACAAGGGCCCCGACCTGAAGTGATGGGTGTGCCGCAACTGCCGCTGGCCCTGCATTACCCGCGGGACCAGCGCCTGGAGACCTTCATCGGCGCGCCGGATGGCGCGCTGGCGCAGCTGCGCGCGATCGCGGTTGGCGCCAGCCCCGACTGGGTCTACCTGGAAGGTGCGGCGGGAACCGGCAAGACCCACCAGGCGCTGGCGATGTGCTCCAGCGCCGAGCAGGCCGGACGGTTGCCGACGTACGTGCCGCTGGCCAGCGCCGCCGGCCGTGTCCGTGCGGCGCTTGATGGGCTGGAAGCGCGCGAACTGGTGGCGCTGGACGGCCTGGACGAGGTTGCCGGCAACCGCGAGGATGAGATCGCGCTGTTCGATTTCCACAACCGTGCACGCGCTGCGGGCGTGACCGTGCTGTACACGGCACAGAAGGCGCCGGGCGAACTGGGCCTGGTGCTGCCGGACCTGCGCTCGCGGCTGGGCCAGTGCGTGCGCGTGCTGCTGCAGCCGCTGGATGAGGAAGGACGGGCGGCGGTGCTGCGCGAGCGTGCACTGCGACGCGGCCTGGCCATCGACGAAGCGGCCATCGAGTGGCTGCTGTCGCACACCGGCCGTGAGCTGGGTGGATTGATCACCCTGCTGGACTGGCTGGACCGCGAATCGCTGGCGGCGAAGCGGCGGATCACCGTGCCGTTCCTGCGCCAGGTGCTGGAAGAAGGCCGGCCTCGTTACTGAGGGATGTTGTTCGGCAGGGCTGCGCCCTGCACCCGCAGAAGCAACGTCAACGTCAAAAGCTGGCTTCCTGAGGGGAGGCGGGGCGCTGTGGGCTTGCGGGGCCGCCGTAAACCCGTCCCTGGGGGCTTGGTCGCCGCATCCATGCGGCTCACACCCCGCAAGCCCACAGCGCCCCGCCTTCGACAGGTTCCCGCGATCTGCCTGGTCTCTGTACTGCACTGCTGTTGGTGGGTGTCGACCTTGGTCGATACGTGTCTTGCTTGTGGTGGGTGACGACCGTTGGTCGTCACCAGAGCGAAGCGACCCGCTTCTGCTTTTCTTTCTTTCTTCCGTGGCTGGACGCGCACGGAAACTGTCAGAGGCCGGGCGGGTGGGCCATGCAGGGGCGTTGGCGCCATGGATGGCGCCATCGAGCTTACAGGGACGTACTTGCAGCGTCCCCTGCATGGCCCACCCGCCCGGCCAAGCACGCGATCCGCTCTACGCGACCAACCACGAGGGGCTCAGCCGTTCGCCGCCAACTCCGCATCCAGCGCGCGCAGGCGATCCACCGTGCCGACGTCGGTCCAGCGCCCGCGATGGTGCTGCCCGGTCATCAACCCCTGCGCCATGAAGTGCTTCTGCAGCGGCACCACCGAGAACTTCGGTGGCAGCCGCTCGCTGCCCGGCGCATCGCCGATCACCGCGCGCCAGTCGGCCACGATCGAAGGACGGTACACGCCGATGCCGGCATAGGTCAGGCACGGTCCTTCGCGGTCGTGGTGCAGGAACCCCTGTGCATCCAGGCGGTAGTCACCATTCGGGTGCTGAACCGGATTGTCGACCAGCACCAGGTGCGCCTGGCCCTGCGGCTCGCGCGGCAGCGTGGCGAAATCGAAATCGGTCCAGATGTCGCCGTTCACTACCAGGAACGGGGCATCGCCCAGCACCGGCAGGGCGTTGAGGATGCCGCCGCCGGTTTCCAGCGGGGTCTGCCCTTCGTACAGGAAATGCAGGCGCAGGCCCCACTGGCTGCCATCGCCAAGCGTCGCCGGGAACTGTTCGGCCAACCATGCGGTGTTGACCACCACCTCGCGCACGCCGAGTGCGGCCAGGCGTTCCAGGTGCCAGACGATCAACGGCTTGCCAGCCACTTCCAGCAGCGGCTTGGGCGTGTGCAGGGTCAAAGGGCGCATGCGCTCGCCGAGGCCGGCGGCAAAGACCAGTGCCTTCATCGGGCTACGCGCATCGGTGCACCCAGCTCGGCCAGCGCCGGCTTGATGCGGTCGTCCAGCAGCTGCTGCAGCGGTGCCAGCTCGCGGTAGCGCGGCAGCACTTCATCCAGATAGGTGATGAAGCGCGGTGCGTCGTCGAGGTAATGGCCCTTGTTGTCGCGGTAACGCAGCCGGCAGAACAGGCCCAGGATCTTCACGTGGCGCTGGATGCCCATCCAGTCGGCATCGCGCAGGAAGGTGGCGCGGTCGGGCACCGGCAGGCCGGTGTCGCGGGCGCGCTCGTGATACTGCGCCAGCCATTCGTCCACGCGTTGCAGTGGCCAGCTCAGGAAGGCGTCCTTGAACAGGCTCACCGCATCGTAGGCGATCGGGCCGCGCACCAGGTCCTGGAAATCCAGCACTGCGGGGCCGTCGTCGACCGGCATCAGGTTGCGCGGCATGTAGTCGCGGTGGGTCATCAGCTGGGCCTGGCCCAGCGCGTTGTCCATCAGGCGGCGATGCACCAGCTGCAGGCCTTCGATCTCGCCGCAGTCCAGTTCAAGGTTCAGGTGGCGCTGCAGGAACCATTCGTCGAACAGGCCGGCATCGCGCTGCAGCAGTGCTTCGCCGAACTGGCCGAAGTCGGCCGGCACCGGGATCGCCTGCAGGCGCAGCAGCTGCTCGATCGAACGACCGAACCATTCGTCAGCGTTGCGCTCGTCGAGGATCCTGGCCAGGGTCGGGCCGCCGAGATCTTCCAGCAGCAGGAAGCCGGCATCCAGGTCCTGCGCGAGCAGCATGGGCACGCGCAGACCGTTGTCGTGCAGCAGGCCGCGCATGCGCAGCCACGGCCGCGGATCTTCCAGCCCCGGCGGGGCGTCCATCACGATGTGGCTGCCGCGCGTGCTGGTGGCGCGCCAGTAGCTGCGCATGCCGGCGTCAACCGAAGCGCGTTCGACCACCGCGTTGGCATCATCGAGCTGGGTACGGGCCCACTGCAGGCGCTGCGCGCTGCGCTGGGGATCGGAGGCGGGTTCGGTCATGCGGGCATATCCGGGCGCGCCGGGCGCGCCAACGTCGGCAACAGGAAGGGAAGGGGGAGCGGCGTCAGCGGCGACCGCTGAACAGGCGCAGGACGGCCAGCACGGCCACCGCGCCCACCACCGCGCCGAGGAAACCGGCCGGTTCGCCGGGGGCGTACCAGCCCATGTACTGGCCGAACCAACCGGCCAGCAGGGCACCAAGGATGCCCAGCACGATGGTCAGCAGGCAGCCCATGCGGTTGTTGCCGGGCATGAAGAAACGCCCGAGCAGGCCGACGAAGAAGCCGACCAGCAGGATGTACAGCCAGCTGCTGCTGCCGAACAGACCATTCATGCGCGCGGATTCCGCTTGAGTGTGGACGCAGCCTAGCAAGGCCAGGCTGCGTCCGTCACGAGTGCCGGATCAGCAGCAGCCGTGGTCGCCGTGGCGGGTGCCGCTGTCGGCAGCCACCGGCGAGCCGCTGGTCTCGCCGCGCAGGCTGGCGGCGTAGTGCTCGCTGATCACCTTGGATACGCAGGCGGTGACCTTCTTGCCCATCGGGATGTGCAGGAACTCGTTCGGGCCATGCGCATTGGAGTGCGGGCCGAGCACGCCGGTGATCATGAACTGCGCGCCCGGGAACTTCTCGCCCAGCATGCCCATGAACGGGATCGAGCCGCCTTCGCCCATGTACATCGCCGGCTTGCCGAAGAAGGCCTGGCTTGCGTCGTCGATGGCCTGGGTCAGCCACGGCGCCATCGCCGGGGCATTCCAGCCGGTGGAGGCCTTTTCCAGGTCCAGGGTGACCTGCGCGCCGTTCGGCGGGTCGCGCAGCAGTGCTTCCTTCAGCAGCTCGCCGCAGGTCTTGCCATCGGCGGTCGGCGGCAGGCGCAGCGACAGCTTCACCGAGGTCTGCGGACGCAGCACGTTGCCGGCCGATTCCAGCGGCGGCATGCCACCGACGCCGGTGACCGACAGCGCCGGGCGCCAGGTGCGGTTGAGCACCAGCTCGGTCAGGTCCTCGTTCATGGGGCGCAGGCCGTCGACCATCGGGAACTTCTCGAAGATCTCGGTATCCACCACTTCGGCGGCACGCTTGGCCTGTTCCAGGCGCTCGGCCGGGATCTCCACGTTCATGCCGTCGATCAGGATGCGGCCGGTGTCCTGGTCCTCGATGCGCGAAAGGATCTGGCGCAGCAGGCGGAAGCTGGACGGGATCACGCCGGAGGCATCGCCGGAATGCACGCCTTCGTTGAGCACCTTCACGGTGAAATTGCCGCCGGTCAGGCCGCGCAGCGAGGTGGTGCACCACAGCTGGTCGTAGTTGGCGCAGCCCGAATCCAGGCAGACCACCAGCGACGGCTTGCCGATGCGGTCGGCCAGGTGGTCGACGTAGGCCGGCAGGTCGTAGCTGCCGGACTCTTCACACGCTTCGATCAGCACCACGCAGCGGGCGTGCGGCAGGCCCTGGGCCTGCAGTGCCAGTACCGCAGCCAGCGAGCCGAAGATCGCGTAGCCGTCGTCCGCACCGCCGCGGCCATACAGCTTGTCGCCGCGCAGGACCGGGGTCCACGGGCCGAGGTCGTCGTCCCAGCCGGTCATTTCCGGCTGCTTGTCCAGGTGGCCATAGAGCAGGATGGTGTCGTCGCCGGTTTCGGCGCCGGTAGCCGGAATTTCCAGGAAGATCAGTGGGGTACGGCCTTCCAGGCGCACCACTTCAACCTTCAGGCCGGGCAGCTGCTGGGCCTTGGCCCAGTTCTCCATCAGGGTGACCGCCTGTTCCATGTAGCCGTTCTGCACCCAATTGGCGTCGAACATCGGCGACTTGTTGGGAATGCGGATGTAGTCGACCAACTGCGGGACGATTTCGCTGTCCCACTTGTCATTGACGAATTGGCCGAGCTTGGCGCTGTCCATCTGAAACTCCGGTTGCATGGGCTGATCCGGCCATTCTACGCCTGTGCCGCGGGTAGGGTTTTTCCTACATCACGTCGGGTATTTGGCTGGCTTACGGAAATCCGGGAAACCGATAGGCTGTGCACATGTGGTGACGGACACTGTTCCTGCCGACGGGATTGCCGGTCGGGGCGGCCAGAATCACAGGGAGATACACGTCGTGCCTTGGTTTGTCGTGTTGAGGGCGCTGGTGCTGGTAGTGGGGATCGCTGGGGCGCATGCCGCCGAACCGATCGACATCAACCGCGCCGATGCCCAGGCGCTGCAGCAGGGATTGACGATGGTCGGAGCCGCCAAGGCCGAGGCGATCGTCGAGCACCGGCGCAGACACGGCCCGTTTCATCGCGTCGAGGACCTGACGCAGGTGAAGGGGATAGGGAAAGCGATCGTCGAACGGAATCGACAGCGGATCACCGTAGGCAACAGGTTGTTGCCGGCGGATCCGGTACCCGGATCGGTACCGGTGCGGACCGTACCCAGGCGCTGACAGCAGGAATCGTCGGAACCGGCAGGAGGCTGGTTCACCGGTCACGGACAGGAAGGCCGTGACCACCGACCGCCGCAGGACGCGGCACCAATCACCAGGATGGTGGCATCACAGACCTGTGGAAGGGGCTGAGATACAAACAGGACAGACGCGGCCGCGTGCAGGATGCAACGCTACCCCCACAGCGCAGGATGCGAGGGGGCGGCAGCAGGCCGACAAGGACGTAACGATTGCCCGGTACGACACATGGCTGTGTCGCCGGGCAATTTCATTTCCGGCGCCTGGTTTTGCCGCGGCCACCACGGGCCGATGGTGTACGGTGGCCGCTCCGCATGGAAAGGACCCCGCTGGATGCTTGTGCACCGTCCCACGACCCTGATGCTCGCCCTGGCACTGACCCTGCCACTGCTGGCCCATGCCGCTGCGCCGACGCCGACAGCCAAGCCTGCGGCCGAAGCCAGCACCGCTGAAGTGCGCGGACCGACCGACCTGAAGCCGGGCGAGTACCTGTGGCATCCGGAAATCTCACCGACCGGCCCGATCGTGCTGGTGGTCAGCCTCGATGAGCAGCGCGCCTACGTGTACCGCAACGGCATCGCCATCGGCCTGACCACGATCAGCTCGGGCAAGGCCGGGCACGAGACGCCGACCGGCGTGTTCACCATCCTGCAGAAGGACAAGGACCACAGGTCCAACCTCTACAACAGCGCGCCGATGCCCTACATGCAGCGGCTGACCTGGGATGGCATCGCCCTGCATGGCGGCAGCCTGCCCGGGCATCCGGCCTCGCATGGCTGCGTGCGCCTGCCGCAGGCGTTCGCGCAGAAGCTGTTCAGCGAAACCCAGCGCGGCGATACGGTGGTGGTGGCCGACGCCAAGAGTTCGCCGATGACCCTGGCCTATCCTTCGGTGCTGGCACCGGTCAACGCGCGCGGCCAGGCTTTGCCGGAAACCGAGGGCGGGGCCCCGGCGCAGGCCTGGTGGGACGACAGCGCAGCCCCGGCCGGGCAGGTCGGCATCCTGGTCAGCCTGCATGACCAGCGCCTGTACGTGCTGCGCGACGGCGTGATGATCGGCGAGTCGCCGCTGAAGGCCGACGCCCTGCCCGCATTCCAGGGCACCACGCTGTTCGTGATGGGGCAGGGCTACAGCGATACGCCCAGCCCGCTGGACGTGAACCAGCGCCTGCACCAGTGGACGGCCTATCCGCTGCTGGGCCAGGATCGTGCCCAGGCCACCCCGGACCTGCTGGCCACGCCCTCGTTGCCAATGGCGCTGCCGGCCGATTTTGCCCGCCAGCTGTACCAGGTGCTGGTGCCGGGCACGACCCTGCTGGTGACCTCGTTGCCGGCGGTCCGCCCAAGCCCGGCTGAATCCGGAATGCAGCCGGTCTTGGAATCCGAGCCGCCAGGGTCCACCCTCAAGGGCAACTGAGTCCCCTCGTTGTGCCCATGACTGCATCCCGCCTGTGCCGGCTGGCCGCGTTCGGCCTGCTGGCGACCTCGGCCAGCGCCCCGGCGCTGGCACAGACGCCCGCCCTTGCCACCAGCGCTGATGATCTGGCTGCCTTGCTGTCGCGCAGTGCGCCCAAGGCTGACCGCCACGTGTTGCAGCTGGCGGCGCACGCCATGCGCTGTGCGTTGCAGCGTCCGGAGCTGGGCATCAACGGTGATCGTCTCAGCGTGATCGATTATTCGCGGCCGTCCACCGAGCCGCGCCTGTGGGTGTTCGACCTGGCCCACCAGCGCCTGCTGTTCGAGGAATGGGTGGCGCATGGCCGCAACAGCGGCGAGAACCGCACCCAGCACTTCTCCAACCGCGATGGGAGTTTCATGTCCAGCCTCGGCGCGTTCACCGCGCAGGAGACCTACATGGGCGGTAATGGATATTCGCTGCGCCTGGCCGGGCTGGAGCCGGGCTTCAACGACCGTGCGCGCGAACGCGCGATCGTCATCCACGGTGCGCCGTACGTGAACCCGGCCACCGCGCAGCTGCAGGGGCGCTTGGGTCGCAGCCTGGGTTGCCCGGCGGTGCGCCTTTCGGTGGCCAAGCCGCTGATCGATGCGTTGCGTGGCGGCACGATGGTGTTTGCTTACTACCCTGACCAGGATTGGCTGAAGCACTCGCAGCTGCTGGCCGGCGGATGCGGTGGCCAGGGCACGCTCGCTACGCGGTGATGCATGATGGCGCGTGGCGTGATGCAATGCGCCGATGAACGTCGACTCCCTGTTGCACACTCCGAGCCAGGTCATTTCCAGCCTGGACTATCGTCGCGAACGCTGGCGGAATGGACTTGGCTGGACCCGCGAGATCCTGCGCCTGCCCGCAGAGGGTGATGACTGGGCGCTGCGCCTGTCGGTGGCCGAGATCGAGCAGGACGCTGCGTTCTCCACCTTCCCCGGCGTGGAGCGAGAACTGGTGCTGCTGCAGGGCAATGGCGTGCGCCTGCGTTTCGAGGATGGCCGCGTGGCCCAGGTGCTGCCGCCGCACGGGCGGGTGCGCTTTGCCGGTGAAGAAGCGCTGCACGGTGAACTGGTCGATGGCACCACCCACGACTTCAACCTGATGTGGAAGCGCGAGCTGCTGCAGGCCGAACTGCTGCACCGGCCGCTGGTGGGGTCGATGTTCTTCTTCTGCGAACCGGGCGTTGCGTGGGCGCTGCATCTGCTGGCCGGACAGGCGCAGTTCGGTGCCGATAGTGGCCTGCCGGCGCTGCAGGCGGGAGACACCGCGTGGTTGGCGGCGGGCGAGAGGCAACGGCATGCGCTCAGCGGTGGTGGCGAGTTGTTGGCGATACGGGTGAGCGCGGCGGGGGCATGATTCCTGGGCGCCGGTGGGCGCCATCCACGCATGGCGTGG
Source organism: Stenotrophomonas sp. YJH_SMC_73 (assembly GCF_059370155.1). Taxonomy (NCBI): domain Bacteria; kingdom Pseudomonadati; phylum Pseudomonadota; class Gammaproteobacteria; order Lysobacterales; family Lysobacteraceae; genus Stenotrophomonas; species Stenotrophomonas sp. YJH_SMC_73. The sequence continues at coordinate 218,155 of NZ_JCAFTJ010000005.1, forward strand.
ATCTACTGCCGTGCGGTTGCCACCATGCCTGGACACGCCGTCATGGTGCGGCTGTGGTTGGGGTCAGAGCCCTTTCCTGCGGAAAGGGAACCGACCCCGATGGTTCGTTCAATACACATCGCGCCGGTAACGACCGGCCAGCAGCAGCGCTTCCCTGCCTGCGGTACCCAGCACCCGCTCGATCACTGCATCCACGCCCGGGGCCATGCCCTGCAGGCTGCCGCAGACCAGGATCGTCGCGCCTTCATCGACCCACTGCCGCAGCGTCGCCGCTTCGGCCTGCAGCCGGTCCTGCACATAGCGATGCGCGCCGCCGTCGCGGCTGAACACTGCATCCAGCCGTGCCAGCGTGCCGCTGGCCAGCATCGCCTGCAGTTCTTCGCCGAAATGGAAGTCGTGCGCGGCGGTGCGCTCGCCGAACAGCAGCCAGGTGCGGCGCGCGCCGCGCTGGGCACGTTCGTGCAGGTGCGCGCGCAGGCCGGCGATGCCGGTGCCGTTGCCGATCAGCAGCAGCGGTACATCGGTGGGCACGCCATGGAAATTGTCGTTGCGGCGCAGCCGCAGTTGCACCGGTTCGCCGATGGGCGCGTGGTCGCACAGCCAGCCGCTGCCGATGCCGGGTGTACCGTCGGCGCGCAGTCGGCGGCGCACCAGCAGCTCCACCGCGCCGTCGGCCATCACCGAGGCGATCGAGTACTCGCGATGCGGCAGCGGTTGCAGGGTTGCCAGCAGTGCGGGCAGATCACCCGGAGGAACCAGCGAGGGCAGATGCGAGCGCTCGATACGGGCCAGCAACGCCTGCCCGTCATCCAGCTTGGTGTCTGCATTGAAGCCCTGTGCATCGAGCCAGGCGCGCGCGCTGTGGCGTGGGTGCTGCGGGCCGATCTCGGCGATGTCGCCGGCCTGCCACTGCACATCGACGCCAGGCGGTGGCTGCAGGCGCACCCGGTACACCGGGCCGCCTGGGCTGCCCGGATTCAGATGCTGGCGTTGCAGCAACGTCCACGGCTGATACTCGGCCGGGCTCCAGTCAGGCAGTTCAGTGGCGCCTCCGCCAAGTTGTCCCAGCAGCTGCTGCCAATGTCGCAGCGCCGCCGGATCGGCATTGTCGACCTCGATCGCATCGAACAGCGGGTGCGCGCCGTGCTGGCGCAGCCACTGGTCCAGCTGGTGGCCGAATCCGCAGAAGTGGCCATAGCTGCGGTCGCCCAGCGCTAGCACGCCGTACTGCAGATGCTGCAACGGAGGCGGCGCGGCCATCACCCCGCGCAGGAACGGCAGGGCGTGGTCGGGCGGATCGCCTTCGCCGGTGGTGCTGGCAATGAACAGCGCGCGCTGGCTGTCGGCCAGCAATGCGGCGTCGACCTCATGCAGCCCGCGCACACGCACCGGCACGCCGGCACCACGCAGGGCCTCGGCACTGCGTTCGGCCAGTTCGCGGGCAAAGCCGGTCTGGCTGGACCAGACCAGCAGGAGCGTTGCGGTATCGGCGGACGCCGCATCATCGCGCGGACGAGTGCGCCACCACAGGGCTGCGCAGGCCAGCGCGTACAGCGCGGTGGCGATGATGGCGATCTGCGATTGCCGTGCCGGCGGTGCGCCCTGCCACCAGGCTTCGCCGAGGTGCAGGCGCAGCAGCGCACAGGCGATCAGCGCCAGTACGATCAGTACAAGTGTGTTGCCGAGCCACGCACGCGATGGCCGAGTGCTCATGCGTCCTGCCCGTCGAGCAGACGCTGGAAGGCGCTGCTGAGAAATTCCTGCGGGCCGTCTGCGGTGCGTTGCAGGTAGCGCGCGGCCAGTCCTTCGCGCTCGGCCAGCGCCATGCCCTGTTCGCGACCCAGCACGGTCAGTGCGGTAGCCCAGGCATCGGCGTGCATGGCGTCGTCGGCCACGACGGTGACCGCTGCGGCGACCTGCTGCACCGGCCTGCCCGTACGCGGGTCGAGGCTGTGGCTGTAGGCCTCGCCATCGGCCTGGTACTGGTGCCAGCGATCGCCCGAAGTGGCCACCGCCTTGCCGTCCAGCGCCAGCACCCGTGGCGGGGTTTCGGTGTGCACATCCTCTTCCGGTGCGGATTCCACCAGCACGCGCCACGGTTGGCCGTCCGGTTTGCGGCCGTAGCCGGCCAGTTCGCCGCCGACTTCGATCAATGCTGCAGCGATGCCTTGCGCGCGCAGCCAAGCGGCGACGTGATCGACGCCGAAGCCCTTGGCGATCGCAGAGAGATCCAGTTCCAGCCGGCCCGGTTGCAGCAGCGCATCATCCTGCCACTGCAGGCGCTGCCAACCGCAACGCTCACGGGTGGCCTGCAGGGTAGCGGCGTCGGGCTGGCGGCGTTCACCGGCCTGTGCACCGAAGCCCCACAGTGCAACCAGCGGACCGATGGTGGGATCGAAGGCGCCGTCACTGGCGGCAGCGATGGCCTGTGCGCAGGTCACAACGTGGCGGGTCTCCGCCGGCAGCACGCACCATTGGCCAGCGTCGGCGCGGTTGTAGCGGCTCAGATCCGAGCCGGGCTCCCAGGTGCTCATCTGCGCGACCACGTCGTCCAACCGCGCCTGGATGCCGGCGTGCAGCGGGTGCAGGTCGCGCTGGCGCGACGCGACCAGCGACACGCTCCAGGTGGTGCCCATGGTGGTGCCACCGAGGCGGGCGATGTCGAGATGGGAATCGGTCATGGTGATGCGTTGCGGTGGCGATGCCGGGGAATGCCCGGCATCGCGGTCCACATTACTGCGGCAGCACTTCCAGCGTGGCGACGTAGCTCAGGCGGCGCTTGGCGGCCTGCTTCACCGACGTCTTGTTGTCCTCGGTGCCGGTCTCCAGCCAGTACATGCCGGCTTCCGGCCAGGTCACCTTGATCTCGCCCTTGGCATCGCTGGTCAGCTTCAGCTCGTCCTGCGCGTTGCGGTAGCGGGTGGCGCCACGCACGATCTCGAACTGCAGGCCGGCGGTCGGCTTGCCATCGACCAGCACGCGGAAGGTGGCTTCCTCGCCGGCGAACAGGTCATTCGGGTGGCCGACGGCGACCAGCTCGATGCCACGGTTGGTCGGCTTCAGCGCGGTGTCGTTCGGCGCACCGTTGGTGACAAAGGTCTCCACGCGGCCGATCGACTGGCTCACTTCCAGCTTCTTCGCGTCCTTCGGCAGTTCACCGAAGGTAGCCACGCTGCCGCGCCAGCGCTTGCGCTCGCCGTTCTGCTCGTACGTGGCGAACAGGCCGTCATTGACCGACGCGATGCGGTAAGTGCCCGACTGCTTCAGTTCGATGTCGAACACGCTGCGGTACTTGCCGGTCGACGCGTTCTGCGGCTGCACGGTGCTGCCGTCCGGCGCGGTGATCACCAGCGATTCCAGGCGCAGCGGCACGTGGTTGAAGTAGAACAGATCGTTGGAGACCGCACCGTCGACGGTGATCCACGGCGCGTTGCCGGCGATCACGGTCTGCGAGGGCAGCAGCCAGGCCTTGTGGGCCAGGGCGGAGAAGGGAAGGGCAGCGGCCAGGGCGGCGGCGAGGACGAGCGTGCGCTTCATGCGGAAGACTCCAGTTGGAAGGGGTCGGATCCCTTTCCAGCGGAAAGGGCTCTGACCCCGAGGGATAGGGCGATGGGGTCAGAGCCCTTCCTGCGGAAGGGATCCGACCCCGGCTCAGGCAGTTATGGTTTGACGGCGAGGGTGACCTGGCCCAGTTCGGTGGCGCCCTGCGCCTTGCCGTTCTGCGCGGCGGTGGCCGGCCAGGTGAAGGGGATCTTCAGCAGTTCGCGGCCACCGACTTCGCGCACCGCTTCCACCACCAGGGTGTAGTTGCCCGGGGCCAGTTGCTTCAGTGCCGGCTGCCTGTCGTTGAACGACAGCGCGTGCTTGCCGGCCGGGCGGGTCGGGCCGGTCACGCCGTCCACCGGCACCTGCAGGGTGCGGCCGCTCTTGCGCCACCACTGGCGCAGGTCGGGCAGCCACTTGGTGCCGTGGCCTTCGCTGTTGCTGGTCTGCTGGTACCAGACCGACAGGTTGGCCGCGACCTTCTGGTCGGCGCCTTCCAGCCACACCGCCACGTACGGGCGGTGGTACTCGGCCACGTTGAGCTTGGGCACTTCGACGTTGATGTCGAGGGTGGTGGCGTACGCCGGCGAGGTGGCCAGCAGGCCGCTGAGGGCGATGGTCAGGGTGACGCGCATGGGGCGGCTCCGGAAACGAAGGAAAGTCAGTGGATCAGCAGCAGGGCGATCAGCAGCGGAATCATCAGGCCGAGGCCGACCAGCGGCCAGGTCATGCGCCGCTGGCGTGCATGCAGGTGCAGCAGGAACAGGCCGGTGATGCAGAACACCAGGCAGGCCACGGCGAACAGGTCCAGGAACCAGCCCCACGCCGGGCCCGCGTTGCGGCCCTTGTGCAGGTCGTTGAGGTAGGACACCGCGCCGCGCGAGGTTGATTCGTACTCCACCGCGCCGGTCCCGCGATCGATGCTCAGCCAGGCGTCGCCGCCGGGGCGCGGCAGCGACAGGTAGATCTCCTCGGCCGACCACTCTGCCGGGCGCCCGCCGATGGCGATGCCCAGCTGCGTGTCCAGCCAGTGCCGGGCCGGGCGCGGAATCGGTGCATTGCCGTTTTCGCGCGTGCCGAGCTGGCCGAGCAGATCGGCCGGCAGTTCCAGATGCTGGTTCTGCACCTGGGGTTTGGCTTCGATCTTCGCGGCGTGGTTGAGGGTCAGGCCGGTCACCGCGAACAGCAGCATGCCGATCAGGCACACCGCCGAGCTGATCCAGTGCCACTGGTGCAGCGTCCGCAGCCAGAAGCCACGGTTCTGTTGCTGCGCCACGGTGGAAGAGGCAGGACGGCTCACGGCACGGTTCGAGGCGGACGGGGACTGCCCATTACATCATTGATGAGAATAGCTCGCAATTGCGTGTCGTTCTGTATCGCTGGAGGGCGATTGCCGGCCAGCGGCCGGCACTACCGATCGGTAGATCCACGCCACGCGTGGATGAAGCGGTGCCGACCAAGGTCGGCACCCACCGGGGCCGGGCGCGGCGATCAGAACTTCGCGTTCAACGAGATCCAGTAGCTGCGGCGCTGGTCCTTGGTCGCGTAGTCGTCCACGCAGTTGAACTCGCTCTGGCTGATCAGCAGGCACGACTGCGAAACGAAGTCCTTGTCGAACAGGTTGTTGACCCGTGCGTTCACCGTCAGCCATGGCGTGGCCTTCCAGCTGCCACCGAGATGGAAGATGGTGTAGTCCTGGTAGTAGCGGGTGTGGCTGGCGCCGTTGGCGTCCAGCAGCGTGTCGCGGTAGCGGTCGTAGCGGCCTTCGCCGATCAGCGACAGGCTGATCGCTTCGTTGACCTGCCAGTTGAGGCTGGCATTGGCCATGTGCCTGGCCGGCATCGTGCCGCTGATCGGCAGGCCCTTCTGCGCGCCGCTGGTCTGCTCGCTCCTGGTCCAGGTGTAGTTGCCGCGCAGCTGCAGGGTGTCGAGCAGGTCGACATGCGCGGCCAGTTCGGCACCGCGGGTCTCGGCCTTGTCGATGTTCACGCTCTGGGTGAACGTGCTGTAGCCCAGTGCCGCCCAGCCCGGGCCGATGTCCACGCAGTAGCCGCTGCCGGCGCGGGCTACTTCGCAGTTCGCAAAGGTGCCGCCGCTGGCGATCTTGTCTTCGAACGTGTTGAAGAAGCCGGTGACGTTGAAGCCCCAGCGCTGGCCTTCGTAGTAAGCGGCCAGCTCGTAGTTGGTGCTGGTTTCCGGCTTGAGGTTCGGCGAACCGACCAGTGGCAGCACGCCCTGGCCACCGAAGCCGGTGATGCCCGGGAACAGCTGGTCCGGACGCGGGGTCTTGTAGCCGGTGCTGACGCCGCCCTTGAAGGTCCACGCATCGCTGGCATTCCACACCAAGTAGCCACGCGGACTGACATGGCTGCCGAATACGTTGTGGTCGTCGTAGCGCAGGCCGAAGGTGGAGGTGAGGGTGTCGGTCAGCGCCCAGTTGTCCTCGGCGAACAGCGCCCACATGCGGTGCGTCTGCTTGACGTTGCTGCGGTAGCCGGCGCCATCCATGCCGAACACACCGTCGACCATGTCAGTGTCGTTGTACTGGCCGCCCACGGTCAGCGTGTGCGCGCCGAAGTCCAGGTCGAGCATCGTGTCGAGCACGTAGCCTTCCAGTTCCATGGTGCGCAGCGGGCGCGGCAGGAACGCCTGCAGGCGCGCCATCTCGCTCGGGTTGAGGGCAGCCAGGGCGTTGCCGCGGCCGGCCGCACAGTTGTTGGCAGCACCGGTGCGGCGGCAGACGTCATTCCATAGCGTCTGCAGGTTGGCGCGCTCTTCCAGGGTCAGCGGCAGCGAACGGCCCAGGTTGCTGCTCTTGCTGTGGGTCAGCGAGGTCTGCCAGGTACCGAAGCTGTAGCGGCCCTGATGGGTCAGCGACAACTGGTCGCGTTCGTAGCGCTGGTAGGCGGTGTAGCCCACGCGCGGCTGCACCACGCGACGGGTGACGGTACCGCTGCCGTTCGGGTTGGGAATGACGGCATTGCCGACGCGCCACAGGCTGGCCAGGCTGTCGAGGGTGCCGGTCTGGCCTTCGCTGTTGTCGAACTTCTGCCGCGACACGTCGTAGTCCAGCCACAGTTCGTGATCGTCGTTGATGCGGACGTCCAACCGCACGCCGCTGTTCCAGTTGGTGTTGGCCACCGACTTGCCACCACCGCCGAAGCCGATGCTGCGCTCCCACAGGGTGCCGTCGGGCAGGGACAACGCATCCCATTCCGGGTTGGAAGCCTTCGCGTCGTAGTAGCTGCCGCGTACTGCCAGGCTGAGGCGCTCCTTCAGCAAAGGGCCGCTGAGGTAGAGGTCGGTGGTGCGTGCATCGCCGAACTGGTCGTCCTGCTGCACGGTGAAGCCCTGGCTGACCGAACCGTGCCAGCTGTCCTGGTTTCGGCGGGTGATGATGTTGATGACACCGCCCATCGCGTCCGAACCGTACAGCGTGGACATCGGCCCGCGCACGACTTCGATGCGTTCGATCGCATCCAGCGGGGGCAGGTAGGCGAACTGGCCGCCACCGAAGTTGTTCGGATAGATCTGGCCGACATTGCTCTGGCGGCGGCCGTCGATCAGCACCAGGGTGTACTCGGACGGCAGGCCGCGCATCGACACGGTGGCGCGGCCGTTCTTGTCGGTCGCTTCCAGGCCGACGTCGATGCCTTCGACGTCGCGCAGCGCATCGACCAGGCTGGTGTACGGGCGCTTGCTCAGTTCCTCGCGGCTGACCACGCTGATGCTGGCCGGGGCATCGATCACCTTCTGCTCGAAGCCGGCGGCGGTGACCACCACCTTGTCCAGCGTCTGCGGCGCGCCTGCGGCGTCACCGTGGGCGAAGGCGGGGCTGGCGCAAGCCGCCAGCACGGCGCTGGTCAGCAGGGTACGGGACAGGGACGAACGGACACGATGGCGCTGGGCCATGGCAGTTACCTCGAAGGATGCAGGGTGGCGCGGTGCCGTGCGCGAAGGGCGCGGCAGGCACGGAAGGGCCGGTCAGGGGCGGCAGGGATGAAGCAGGCAGCGGCGTGCAGGCGCGACCGCGCAGGCGGTCACGTCGGGCCGTGGATCAGGCGAGCGGCGGCGCCTGGCCGCGTTGCTGACGGCGCCCGGGCGCATCGGCCCAGGGCGTGTCCGGAGCGGCCAGCGGCCAGTCCGGGCGCACGCCGGGCATGGCCGGCATGGCGGGTACGAGGTCGAGCTCAGTGCGCAGCCAGTGGCTGGCCAGCAGCAACGGCGGGCGTGCCTTCTCGGCCGACTTCACCGGAGCGGAGGCGCCGCGGCGCAGCTTGGCCGGCGCCTCTTCCTGCAGGGGTGTTTCGCCGCCACGTTCTTCCAGTGGCATCTGCACGGCCATTCCGGCCTGGGCCTGTGGCAGCAGCGGCAGGGTGCCCAGCAGCAACGCCAGCATCGCCACCCACGCCAGCAGGCTGGCCAGCGCGGGACGATGGCCGCGCATGGCGGTGCCCATCTTGCGATGGACGAGTGGGCGAGGGCGAAGCGGGCGAAGCAAGCGGGGGTCCCCTGGGGCTGCCGGCAGCGGCGGGCATCAACGGGGCGTGATTGTAATGAGAGCTGTTAGCCGTTGCAAATGAGAATGATTGACAAATCTCGCAGGCCGGCCCGGCAAGGCTCAGACTTCGCTCCAGCGCCGCAGCAGGTTGTGGTACACGCCGGTCAGCTGCAGGATCGCCTCGGCGTCGCCGCCGGTCTGCCGCAGGCGCTCGATCGCGCCATCCATTTCCCACAGCAGGCGGCGCTGCACATCGTCGCGGATCATGCTCTGCACCCAGAAGAACGAGGCCACGCGCGCGCCGCGGGTGACCGGCCGCACCTGGTGCAGGCTGCTGGACGGGTACACGATCAGGTCGCCGGCCGGCAGCTTCACTTCGTGCTCGCCGTAGGTATCGCTGACGATCAGCTCGCCGCCTTCGTATTCGTCCGGCGCCGACAGGAACAGGGTGCAGGAGATGTCCGAACGCAGCTGTTCGCCATTGGCCAGGTTCATCACCGCGCCATCGACGTGGTAGCCATAGGTGCCGCCACCGCTGTAGCGGTTGAAGCGTGGTGGCAGGTACTTCAGCGGCAGCGCGGCACTGAAGAACAGCGGGTGCCGGGCCAGCGCGACGAGGATGATCTCGCCCAGTTCGCGGCGCAGCGGCGAAGCCTCGGGCAGCTGCTGGTTGTGCTTGGCCTGTGCGCCCAGATGCCCCACGGTTTCGCGGCCATCGGTCCAGTCGGCGGCGTCGAGGCGGCGGCGGAAGTCGGCGACCTGGTCGGCGCTGAGAATGTCGGGGATGTGCAGCAGCATGCGGGACTCCTCAGAGGGACGGCGGTGCGACCAGGGCGCGCACCTGTGGATGCGGTGACGCGGCCAGCTCCGGCACGATGTGCGCCATGAATGCCAGGCTGCCGTGCGCCAGTGCGAGCCGCAGCCAGTGCACGGCCTGCTCGACCTGGCCGGCCTGCAGCAGGATCGAGGCGTAGTTGGCCTGGCCGCGGAAATCACCGGCCTCGGCCGCGCGCTGGTACCAGGCCAGCGCCGCCTGCGGATCGGATGCGGTATCCAGCCCGTCTTCGAGGTGGCGGGCCAGCAGGTTCATCGATTTGGCGTGGCCCAGGTGCGCGGCACGGGTGTACAGGGCCAGTGCCTGCGCGCGGTCCTGCGCAATGCCGCGGCCGGTGGCCAGCAGGTTGGCCAGGTTGTACAGGCCCCAGTCCAGGCCGGTGTCGGCCGCGCGCCGGTACCACACCGCCGCCAGCGCCAGGTTGACCGCCGTGCCGTGGCCCAGCTCATGGCAGCGGCCGAGCATGTTCATCGCCATCGGCGCGCCGTTGTTGGCGGCGGTTTCGTACCAGAGCAGCGCCGCCGAGGCGTCCTGTGCGGTGCCTTTGCCTTCCATGTGCATCTGCGCGAGCAGCAGCTGTGCCTCGACCTGCCCAGCCTGCGCAGCGTCGCGCACGCGTGCGAACGCGGCCTGCGGATCGTGCTGCAGCAGCTCGGCCAGGGCGTCGCTGTCGATGGGGGTACGGGTTGCCATGGGGTGAGTATCGCCGGAAACAAAAACGGCGGCAGGAGAGCCTGCCGCCGTGGTGGAGCGAAGCTACATCAGAACTTCACGTTCAGTGCCAGGGTGGTCGAGCGACCCGGGGCGATGCTCGCGTAGTGCGAGGCATAGGCCTTGGTGAAGTAGGTCTTGTCGGTCAGGTTCTGCACGTTGAGCTGCAGGCTGATGTTGTCCTGGATCGCGTAGCTGGCCATCGCGTCGAAGCGGGTGTAGCTGGCGATCCACTTGGTGTTGGCGACATCACCGTACTGCTTGTCCGAGTAGAACGCACCGGCACCGACGGTCAGGCCGATGGGGAAGCGGTAGGTGGTCCACAGGTTGGCGCTGTGCTTGGCGGTGTTCGGGAATACGTTGCCGTTGTACGGCGAGGGCACGTAGACGTTGGACGGGCAGGTGCGGCCGACCGGTGCACCACAGACGAAGCCGTTGTCCTTCAGTTCCGAGTCCAGGTAGGTGTAGCCGCCGTACAGGCTCCAGGCGTCGGTCAGCTGGCCGGTGAAGCCCAGCTCGAAGCCGTTGATTTCCTTCTTGCCGGCATTCTGGCTGGTGCCGTTGTCGACCGTCACGCGCGCGTTGTTCATCACCGTGTGGAAGATCGCCGCGGTGAGGTTCAGGCGCTGGTCGAACAGGTCCCACTTGGTGCCCAGCTCGAGGTTCTTCGTATCCTGCGGCTTGAGGTCGGCCACGGCGGCGCTCAGGCCGTCCGAACCATCACCACCGTCCATGCCCGGCGGAGTCGAGGAGGTGCCCCACGACAGGTAGATGCTGCCGTTGGCGGCCGGCTTGAACACCACGCCGGCCTGGTAGTTCAGGAAGTCGTTGCTGTTGCGCACGCGGGTCGGTGCCTTGCCGGCCACCGGGGTGGTCAGGGTGGTGCGGAAGTCGTCGTAGCGCAGGCCGAGGTTGATCATCCACTGCTCATTGAGCTCGATGGTGTCGAACACGTAGGCCGAGGTGGTCTTGGTGCGCTGCTCTACGTCCAGTGCCTTGTCGCTGCGGTACACCGAATGGGTGGCCGCCCACGGATCGCGCGGGTTCGGATTGGCGAAATCGGTGCAGTTGTAGCCGGTGGCCGCGCCGGTGGTCGGGCACTTGCTGTTGCCGGTGAGCGGGTTGCTGGTGCCCGGGGCCATCAGATAGCTGCCGCGGGTCATCTTCTCGTCGCTGTATTCCACGCCCGCGCTGTAGCTGTGCTTGAGCGCACCGGTCTGGAAGGCACCGGTCAGGCCCAGCTGGTCGGCGAAGCTCTTGACGTCGACGGCACGGCTGTTGGTCCGGCGCCACAGGGTGCCGTAGTTGTTCGGGTTGCCCTGGCTGTCGTCCGGCTGGGTCCACAGGTAGTCGTTGCTGGTGTTGCCCAGGCGCGCGATGTTGCGCAGCTTGTGGCCGCCGAAGTCGTAGCTGGCATCCAGGGTGCTGATGTCGGCGCGGGTACGCTGGAAGTCACGGTCGACCAGGCCGTAGTAGTTGTTGCGGTCCGGCACCATCGGGCGGCCGTCGACCCACTTCGAGGCCGGCGCACCGTTCGGGTTGCCATACGGGAAGCCACCCGCGTCCGGCAGGTCATCGCTCTGCATGTGGTAGTGGCTGGCGATCAGCTGGGCCGGGCCGTTCAGGCCGAACGCGATCGACGGCGCGATACCCCAGCGGCTGACATTGGCGGCGTCACGGCCGGCGATGTCCGACTCGTGCTTCATCAGGTTCAGACGGGCGGCGATGCCATCGCCCAGCACGTAGTTGGCGTCCACGGTGCCGCGCGCGTAGCTGTCGGTGCCGATGCCCATGCTGGCGCTGGTCTCGTTCTTCAGCTTCGGCGTCTTGCTGACCAGGTTCAGGCTGCCACCGCCGGAATCACGGCCGCCGTAGGCCGAGCTCGGGCCCTTGACTACTTCCACCTGCTCCAGGTCGAAGATCTCGCGGGTCTGCGAGCCGACGTCGCGCAGCCCATCGACGAAGACGTTGCTCTGCGAATCGAAGCCACGGATGAAGGGGCGATCACCGGTGGGGTTGCCGCCTTCGCCGGCACCGAAGGTGATGCCCGGCACCATGCGCAGCGCATCCTGCAGGTTGGTCGCACCGGTTTCGGCGATCAGCTTCTCCGAGACGATCGACACCGACTTCGGGGTGTCCAGCAGTTCAGCGGTGAACTTCGGCGAGGACGGATTGAACCAGCTGCCGCGCACCTGCACCTTGTCCAGCTCGGTGGCCTTGCGGGAGGAGGCTGCGTCAGCGCTGTCGGCCGCCTGTGCGGCCAACGGCGCGAAGCCGGCGGCCAGGGTGGCGGTGGCGAGCAGGGAAACGCGCGGGGCGCGCTTGCGGGACGTGATGTGGGTCATGGCTTGGGTGGTAGTGGCTGGGATCGGAAAGGGGCGAGGGCCGAAGCGCAGACAGCGCGACGGCATGTAGAGGGCGTTTTCTGTAGAGCCGAGCCGATGCTCGGCTGGGCGGCGGACGACTCCAGGCGCACGGCAATGGCCGCAGGGCGCCTCAGCTGGCGTGCGGTGCGGGCGGTGCGTGGCCGGGGTTCAACCGCAGTGCGGGATCGTGCAGCTGCCAGTGCAGGGCATCGGAGCGCCACAGCGGAACATGCGCGACCAGGGCGGCGCGCGGGGGAGCCAGTCCGGTACAGGGCGTTGTGCCCTCGCCATCCAGCGGCGGCTCCGGTGCTGGCACCGCATGGCGCGGGCACTCGTCCGCCGGCGGGGCCGGCATCGGCATAGCCTGCTGAAGATCTTCAGCGTGTGCCTGCCAGCCGTAGGTGGCGGGTCCATCGCGCCCTTCGTGCAGGGCCGACCAGCCCAGCAGCAGCGTCAGCAGCAGGGCCACAGCCAACGGCCACCCATGGCGGGCAAGCTGGCACAGCGTGGCGGCGGGCGCGGGCAAAGCCATGGCGCAGGGGACGGAGTCGTTACGAAGATGTTACGTAGGATAACATCAACGATAATGATTCGCATATGCGCGGGCGAACGAGCGGTCTGGAGGCCCGGGGGGCCCCTGAACGCCTCTCAGCGCGCTCCGCTGGCTTCCACCCCCCTGGGCGGAGTCGCCGGCGGCCGAACGCCGCGTCAATCGCGGTCGTCGCGGGTCCAGACGGCGTCGTGTTCGCGCTTCACCGGGAACTTGGGTACCGGCGTATAGGCCGGGGCGCACAGGGCGCGGCCATCGCGCACGTCGAAGCGCGCGCCGTGCAGCACGCATTCCACGCTGCCTTCGTCGGTGTTGAACTCGCCCGAGGACAGCTCGAACTCCTCATGCGTGCACTGGTCTTCCAGCGCGTACAGCTCGCCGTCGAGGTTGAACACCACGATCGGCGTGCCGGTCACTTCGTCGAACACGCTCTTCATTTCACCGGGCAGCAGCTCGTTGCCGGCACACACGAAGGTCCAGGTATCGCTCACGCGGCGGCTCCGGCCAGTGGCTTTTCCAGGACCTCGAAGCGCAGGTCGTCGCGCTTGGGGATTCCGAAGCGTTCGTCGCCATACGGGAACGGCTTCTTGATGCCGGTACGCTGGTAGCCGCGGCGCTCGTAGAAGGCGATCAGTTCGTCGCGTACGTCGATCACCGTCATCTGCATCACCGGCACCTTCCATTCGCGTGCGGCGTGCGCTTCGGCGGCGTCCATCAGCTGCTTGCCGACCCCGCCGCCCTGCTGGGCAGGATCGACCGAGAACATGCCGAAGTAGCCGTTGCCGTCGACGTCGGCAACGTGGGCGCAGGCCACCAGCTGGCCCTCGCGCTCGGCCAGCAGGATCGTGGAGCGCGGGCGGTCGAGGTCGGCCTGGATGCCTTCGGCGTCGATGCGGGCGCCATCCAGCAGGTCGGCTTCGGTGGTCCAGCCAACGCGGCTGGCGTCGCCACGGTAGGCCGAGGTGACGAGGGCGATCAGGGCGGGGATGTCGGCCGGCGTGGCGGCGCGGAAGGTCAGGGTGCTCATGGCCCCATTCTAGGTGGGGCGTGGGCGGGCGCAAATGGGGGAGTGGGGTCAGATCCCTTTCGCAACGCGAAAGGGATCTGACCCCGGCATCTACTGACTCAACGGCAGGCCATGGACCGACTGGCACGGGCCCGGAATCGGCAGATGCTCGGGGTCAGATCCCTTTGCGCAGCGAAGGGCCCTGACCCCCTGCTACCAGGAGCAGCCCATGCCAAGGCCACGGCGCATCGATGCGCCCGGATATCCGCAACATGTCGTCCAGCGCGGCAACAATCGTCAGCGCGTGTTCTTTGCGGATGGCGACCGCGTCGCCTACCTGCGCCTGCTGTGTCATCACGCAGGTCAGCAGCAGTGCCGGGTCCACGCCTATGTGCTGATGGACAATCACATCCACCTGCTGGCGACACCCGATGTGTCCGGCGGCTTGTCTCGGATGATGCAGGCGGTAAACCGGGCCTACGTGCGCCGGGTGAACGATCGACAGGGCCGCACGGGAACCCTGTGGGAAGGACGTTTCCATTCCACGCAGGTGGATACGGATCGCTATCTGCTGGCCTGCCAGCGCTACATCGAGCTCAATCCGGTTCGGGCGGGGAAGGTGGCGCATCCCGGTGACTATCGCTGGTCGAGCTATCGTGCCAATGCGCGTGGCAGGCCCAATGCGCTGCTCGAGCCGCATTCGGCATTTGAGCTGATGGGTTCTGATGCGGATGAACGGTGCAGGCGCTATGTGGAGTTCATCGAGGCGGGTATTCCGGCGGGGGATCTGCTGGCGATCCGGCGGGCATTGCAGTCGCAACGGCGGCTGTCGGGAATGCTGGTGGGGTCAGATCCCTTTCGCGTGGCGAAAGGGATCTGACCCCGGTGTGCTGCGGGCGGTATGCCGCGTTCATCTGGTCGCGATCCGGCGGGCATTGCAGTCGCAACGGCGGCTGTCGGGAATGCTGGTGGGGTCAGATCCCTTTCGCGTGGCGAAAGGGATCTGACCCCGGTGTGCTGCGGGCGGTATGCCACGTTTATCTGGTCGCGATCCGGCGGGCATTGCGGTCGCAACGGCGGTTGTCGGGAATGCTGGTGGGGTCAGATCCCTTTCGCGTGGCGAAAGGGATCTGACCCCGGTGTGCTGCGGGCGGTATGCCACGTTCATCTGGTCGCGATCCGGCGGGCATTGCGGTCGCAGCGGCGGCTGTCGGGAATACTGGTGGGGTCAGATCCCTTTCGCGTCGCGAAAGGGATCTGACCCCGGTGTGCCGGCTCAGCCCAGAAGCTTGCGCACCTTGGTCAGCGCGGTCATGAAGCGCTCGATCTCGGCGTGCGTGTTGTAGAACGCCAGCGAGGCACGGCAGGTGGCGGCGACGCCGAAGTACTGCAGCAGCGGGTGTGCGCAGTGCTGCCCCGAGCGCACGGCCACCCCTTCCAGGTCGAGCAGGGTGGCCAGATCGTGCGCATGCGCGCCATCGATCAGGAACGAGACCACGGCGGCCTTCTCCGGCGCTTCGCCGATGATGCGCAGGCCGTCGACGCGGCGCAGCTCCTCGGTGAAGTGCGCCAGCAGTTCGGCTTCGCGGGCTTCCACGTTCTCCTGGCCGAGCTGCTGCAGGTAGTCGGCGGCCACGCCCAGGCCGATGAAACCGGCGATGTTCGGGGTGCCGGCTTCGAACTTGTGCGGGGCATCGTTGAACACGGTGCCGTCGAAGCTGACTTCCTTGATCATCTCGCCGCCGCCGAGGAACGGCGGCATCGCGTCCAGGTGCTCGCGGCGCGCCCACAGCGCACCAGTGCCGGTCGGACCGCACATCTTGTGGCCGGTGATGGCGTAGAAGTCGCAGCCGATCGCGGCGACGTCGACCTTGCGGTGCGGCACCGCCTGCGAGCCATCGACCACGGTGATGATGCCGCGCTTGCGCGCTTCACGGCAGATCTCGCGCACCGGATTGACCGTGCCCAGCACGTTGGAGACATGGGTGACCGCCAGCAGCTTGACCTCCGGGGTCATCGCCGCGCGCAGCGCATCCAGGTCCAGCGCGCCATCGGGCGTGATCTCGGCCACGCGGATGGTGGCGCCGGTACGTTGCGCGACCAGCTGCCACGGCACGATGTTGGCATGGTGTTCCATGCGCGTGATCAGGATCACGTCGCCGGCCTTCAATCGCGGCAGCGCCCACGAGTAGGCCACCAGGTTGATGGCGAAGGTGGTGCCGCTGCACAGCACCAGGTCGCTGGCGCGCACGTTGAGGAAGCGTGCCAGCTTGTTGCGTGCGCCTTCGTAGGCGTCGGTCGCTTCGCTGCCCAGTGCATGCACCGCGCGGCTGACGTTGGCGTTGTAGCGGCGGTAGAACTCATCCACCGCGCCGATCACCTGTACCGGCTTCTGGCCGGTGTTGGCGTTGTCGAAATAGACCAGCGGCTTGCCGTGCACTTCACGCATCAGCAGCGGGAAGTCGAGGCGGACGCGATCCCAGTCCGGGGCGCCGGTGCGTTCTTCGATCGGGCGTGGCGTGGACAGGTTCATGCCACACCCGCCTCGGCCAGGGCCTTGTCCAGGCGGCGTGCCAGCTGCTCGCGCAACGCGTCCGGCAGGATCTTCAGCGGTTCATGGCAGAACGCAGCGCTCAGCAGTGCCTGCGCCTGGACCTGGGGCAGGCCACGCGAGCGCAGGTAGAACAGCGCATTGGCATCGAGCTGGCCGACGGTCGCGCCGTGCGCGGCCTTCACTTCATCGGCGTCGATCACCAGCGTCGGCTGGGTGTCGATCTCGGCATCGGCCGACAGCAGCAGGTTCTTGTTGGACAGGTTCGCGTCGGTGCCGTCGGCGCCTTCGCGGATCTGGATGCCGCCATGGAACACCACGCGGCTGCGGTTGGCGGCAACGCCGCGCCACAGCAGCTCGCAGGCGGTATCGCGCGCGATGTGGTCGATGCCCAGGCGGGTCTCGACGTGGCGGCGGCCATTGCCGAGCAGCACGCCGTTGGCGGTCAGCCGGGCGTTGTCGCCTTCCAGGCGCACGTTCAGTTCGTGGCGGCTGAGCGCGGCGCCCAGTTCCAGGTCCACGCGGTGGTACTGCGCGTCGCGGGCCAGCACCGCGTCGGTACGCAGGAAGCTGGTCTGGCGGGCGCTGCCGGCCTGCACGCGGGCGTGCTTGAGTACGCCATCGCGGGCGACGTGGGCATGCAGCACGGTGTTGTCCAGGTGGGCGGAGTCACCCACGCTGAAGCGGTGCTCGACCACGCCCAGGCTGGCGCCGGCGCGCAGTTCGATCAGGTGGCGATGGTGCCAGGCCAGGTCGGCTTCGCCGGCGACGCTGGCGAATACCAGCTGCAGCGGCGTTTCGACCTGCACGCCTTCATCCACGCGCAGCACCACGCCTTCATCGGCCAGTGCGGCGTTGAGCCGGGCGAAGATCTCTTCGCTGCGCTCGTAGCGACGGCCAAGGAAACGCACGGCGTCTTCGCCAGCGGCCAGCGCGGCCGACAGCGGCTGCAGCTGCACGCCGGACGGCAGGGCCTGCACATCGCTAAGCGCGGCATCCAGGCGGCCGTTGACGAACACCAGGCGCGGCGCCGGGATGTCGTCCAGCAGCGCGGCGTCCAGCGCCGGGCCCTGCAGCGGCGCTGCAGCGAACGCACGGCGTTCCAGCTGGCGCAGCGAGGTGTACTTCCAGGCTTCATTGCGGGCGGCGGGCAGGCCGTCGCGCAGGGCCGCATCCAGCACTTCGCGGCGCGCATCGCTGCCACAGAAGGCCTGGGCCATGGAATCAAGCAGGGCGCTCATCAGACCGCCGCCTCGGGCACGACCCGGTCCTTCAGGAAATCATAGCCGTGCGCTTCCAGCTCCAGCGCCAGCTCGGGGCCGCCGCTCTTGACGATGCGACCATCGGCCAGCACGTGCACGACGTCCGGCTTGATGTAGTCCAGCAGGCGCTGGTAGTGGGTGATGACCAGGAACGAACGGTCGGCGCCGCGCAGTGCGTTGACGCCGTCGGCCACGCTCTTCAGCGCGTCGATGTCCAGGCCCGAGTCGGTCTCGTCCAGGATCGCCAGCTTGGGTTCCAGCACGGCCAGCTGGAAGATCTCGTTGCGCTTCTTCTCGCCGCCGGAGAAGCCTTCGTTGACGCCACGGTGCAGCAGTTCGTCCTTCAGGTGCAGCACGGCCAGCTTCTGCCGCACCAGCTTGAGGAACTGCATGGAATCGAGTTCTTCTTCGCCGCGCGCCTTGCGCTGGGCGTTCAGCGCCGCGCGCAGGAAGTAGGTGTTGTTCACGCCCGGGATTTCCACCGGGTACTGGAACGCCAGGAACAGGCCCGCGGCGGCACGTGCTTCCGGGTCCTGCTCCAGCAGGTCGACGCCGTCGAACTGCACGCTGCCTTCGGTCACTTCGTAGCCGTCGCGGCCGGCCAGGACGTTGCCCAGGGTGGACTTGCCGGCGCCGTTCGGGCCCATGATGGCGTGCACCTGGCCGGGCTTCACATCCAGCGACAGGCCCTTGAGGATTTCCTTGTCGCCGATGCGGGCGTGGAGGTTTTCGATCTTCAGCATGGTGGGGGTTTCCGTGGGGCGGGCCAGGGCCCGCCGGTAAAGAGAATGCGTTTGCGAGGGGCAGGGGCGGGCGGTCAGCCCACCGAACCTTCCAGCGAGACTTCCAGCAGCTTCTTGGCTTCCACCGCGAACTCCATCGGCAGTTCGCGGAACACCTGCTTGCAGAAGCCGTCGACGATCATCGACACCGCGTCTTCCTGGCTGATGCCACGGGCGCGGCAGTAGAACAGCTGGTCATCGGAGATCTTGGAAGTGGTCGCCTCGTGCTCGACGGTGGCGCCCGGGTTCTTCACCTCGATGTAGGGGAAGGTGTGCGCGCCGCACTGCTTGCCGATCAGCAGCGAGTCGCACTGGGTGTAGTTGCGCGCGCCCTCGGCGTTGCGGTCCACCCGCACCAGGCCGCGGTAGGTGTTCTGGCCACGGCCGGCGCTGATGCCCTTGCTGACGATCTTGCTCTTGGTGCGCTTGCCGACATGGATCATCTTGGTGCCGGTGTCGGCCTGCTGGCGGTGATGGGTCAGCGCGACCGAGTGGAACTCACCGACCGAATCGTCGCCCAGCAGCACGCAGGACGGGTACTTCCAGGTGATCGCCGAGCCGGTCTCGACCTGGGTCCAGGTGACCTTGCTGCGCGCGCCACGGCATTCGGCACGCTTGGTCACGAAGTTGTAGATGCCACCGACGCCGTTCTCGTCGCCCGGGTACCAGTTCTGCACCGTGGAGTACTTGATCTCCGCATCTTCCAGCGCGACCAGCTCGACCACCGCGGCGTGCAGCTGGTTCTCATCGCGCATCGGCGCGGTGCAGCCTTCCAGGTAGGAGACATAGGCCTTGTCCTCGCACACGATCAGGGTGCGCTCGAACTGGCCGGTGTGGCCGGCGTTGATGCGGAAATAGGTGCTCAGTTCCATCGGGCAGCGCACGCCCTTGGGAATGAACACGAAGCTGCCATCGGAGAACACCGCCGAGTTGAGCGCGGCGAAGTAGTTGTCACCGACCGGCACCACGGTGCCCAGGTACTGGCGCACCAGCGCCGGGTGTTCCTTGATGGCCTCGGACATCGAGCAGAAGATCACGCCCTTCTCGGCCAGTTCCTTGCGGAAGGTGGTGCCCACAGATACCGAGTCGAACACCGCATCCACCGCCACGCCGGCCAGCTTGGCGCGCTCGTGCAGCGGCACGCCCAGCTTGTCGTAGGTGTCGAGCAGTTCCTTCGGCACATCATCCAGCGAGGCGTACTTCGGGCCCTTCGGCGCGGAGTAGTAGCTGAGCGCCTGCAGGTCGATCGGCGCGATCTCCAGCTTGGCCCAGTCCGGCATCGGCAGGGTCAGGAAGTGGCGGTAGGCATCCAGGCGCCACTGCGTCATCCACTCCGGCTCGTCCTTCTTGGCCGACAGGGCACGGATGGTGTCCTCGTCCAGGCCCGGCGGCAGGGAGTCCGACTCGATCTCGGTGATGAAGCCGGCCGAATACTTGCGGCCGAGCTGCTCGTGGATCTCGCGGTTGGGGGTGTCGTCGTGGGCGACGTTTTCGATGGTTTCGGTGGCCATGGGGGCTGCCTACGGATCAGGAGACGACGTCGACAGCGATGGTGCGGCGCTGTTCGTCATCGGCAAGGGGGAGAGGGGGCAGGATCTGCGCGAGGGTGACATCGCGCAGGGCCTCGGAGACCACGTCGTTGATCAGCCGCCAGCTGCTGCGCGCGCCGCACTTGGGCGCCATGCCGCACTGGTGGTGGTCGTGGCTGCATTCGGTCAGGGCCAGTGGCCCTTCCATCGCTTCGACCACTTCGAACAGCGAGATCTCGATGGCCGGGCGGGTCAGGCGGTAGCCGCCACGGACGCCACGCAGGCCTTCGACCAGGCCGGCCTGGGCCAGTGGCTTGAGCACCTTGCTGACGGTGGGCGGCTCCAGACCGGTGAATTCGGCCAGCTCGGTGGCACTGAGCACTTCGCCCGGACGGGCGGCCAGCACGGTCAGCACGACGGTGGCGTAATCGGTGAGTTTGGTGACGCGCAACATGCGGATGCGAGTGGTTCTTAAAGCGGACTGAAATTGTACGCTTTTATTCGCCACCATCCAACCCGGGCATTCAGCCGGCGCTTGGGCCAAGCCGGGAGGACACACCGCGGCCGTTGCCGGGGCGCAATGCTGCGCCAACGGGGTGATTTTCGCAATCACCCGGAATGGGCGAGAATCCCCATTCCATTCGCTGCAAACAGCCCGCGCCGATGCCGAAGAAGATCCAAGCCCGCAAGTCCGCCATCCATGGCAACGGCGTGTTCGCCGTGGCCCCGATCAAGCAGGGCGAGCGCGTGATCCAGTACAAGGGCCTGCTGCGCAGCCACGGCGACGTTGATGCCGATGACAGCGGCGACGTCGAAAGTGGCCATACCTTCCTGTTCACCCTCAACGATGACTGGGTGATCGACGCCAACTACAAGGGCAACGACGCGCGGTGGATAAACCACAGCTGCGACCCGAACTGCGAGGCGGTGATCGAGGAGGACGAGGACGGCGACAGCCGGGGCGACAAGGTGTTCATCGAGGCACTGCGTGATATCAAGGCCGGCGAGGAGCTGACCTACAACTACGGCATCACCCTGGCCGAGCGCCACACCGCCAAGCTGAAGAAGATCTGGGAGTGCCGTTGCGGCTCGCCCAAGTGCACCGGCACGATGCTGCAGCCCAAGCGCTGATCGGTACCGGGTAGTGCCGGCCGCTGGCCGGCAAGGCGCAATCCAGTGCCGGCCAGCGGCCGGCACCACCCGGCGGCTCTCCACCTGCCGTGCACGACAGGGTCACCGCCGCGCAAGGGCCGTTCTTCCATTCTGTGGGCTCCCCCAACCGGAGTGCCTCCATGGCAGAGCGATTGAAGGGCAAGCAGATTGCCATCCTTGCCACCCACGGCTTCGAACAGTCTGAACTGATCGAACCCAAGCGTTTGCTGGAAGCGGAAGGGGCGCGCGTCAGCGTGGTCTCGCCCGCAAAGGAAGCGACGATCAAGGGCTGGAAGGAGAAGAACTGGGGCGACGCCGTCGCGGTGGATATCCCGTTGGATGAGGCGGATCCTGCACGCTTCGATGCGGTGGTTCTGCCCGGCGGGGTCATCAATCCGGACACACTGCGCACCGATGATGCCGTACTGGCCTTCATCCGTTCAGTGGATGAAGCCGGCAAGCCCGTGGCGGCGATCTGCCATGGCCCGTGGCTGCTGATCAACAGCGGCCTGGCCGATGGCCGCGAGCTGACCTCCTGGCCTTCCCTGCAGCAGGATCTGGCGAACGCGGGTGCGACATGGCGCGATGCCGAGGTGGTGGTCGACGGCAACGTCATCACCAGCCGCAAGCCGGATGACATTCCGGCTTTCAGCGAGGCGGTGGTAAAAGCGCTTGCCGCCTGATGCGCTACCGGTAGTGCCGGCCGCTGGCCGGCAGATGCAGTGACGTGCTGCCGGCCAGCGCCCGGCACCACCTCATTTGCCCAGCAGGCCTGCCGGTACCAGGTTGCCCAGGTTCTGGTTGAAAGTGACCACCAGCTTGCCGTTCTTCACCTGTGCCGACTGCACCTGCAGGGCGCCGAGCACCCCGGCCACGGCCGGGTCCAGCTTGTAGATCGGTTCGCGCTGGGCGTAGTCGCTCAGCCACGCATTGAGCAGGCCACGGGTGCGCGAGTCGAGGCGGCCGCCCTGGTTGGCCGGGGTGAAGTCATCCACGCTCGGCTGCTGCAGGTGAAAGCCCTGGGTCTGCGCGTCGTAGCGCAGGCCGCTGCTGAGCTTCACCGTGCCCAGTCGGGCCGGGTTGCCGCCGGCGGTGGCCAGCGCGACGTCCATTCCCAGGTTCAACCGTTCGCCGGCCGGAAGGCTCAGCTGCGGATGGCTCATGGTCAGGGCGATCAGGCCGCCGAGGGCGTCCTGGGTGCGCGGGAAGCTGCCATCGAGGTACTGCTGCACGTCGCTGGCGCCCACCGACAGTTCGCGGCCGGAAATGGAGGGAGCCGCCTGAGCACCGATCGCAGCGGCGATCAGCACGGTGGAGGCCGCGAGGCGGGTCATCAGGGAACGCAGGCGCATGTCGGTGACCGGTGGGAAGCAGATGGATGGATCAAAGAGTAGCCGCGCAGGCTGAATCGCGCGTGCATGCCGCTGCAACGGTTCAGTCCAGCGTTGGACGCAGCTGTGCCGACTGGATCTGCCAGGCGCTGCCGTCGCTGCTGGGCTGCACGCGGTACCAGCCGCCGAAGCGGAACGTGCCATTGGCGGTGACCGCACGGATCTGCACAGGGACTTCAAGCAGCCGCGGTGGCTGCCGGTCATCTCGGGCGATCGGGGTATCGCTGTGCAGGCGCAGCGTGCGCAGGTCCTGCAGCTGCCGCAGCGCGGCGTCGTCTGCATGCCGCGGGTCGCCGGGTGGGATCGTCCAGGCAGCATCGCTGGCGGCGCGGTCGCGGTTGAGCAGTGCGGCGACGTAGCGGTTGAGCATCGTCGACGGCGGCTCTGCGCCGTCGTCGACGGCGGACAGCAGCGTCATATCGCTCGCCTGCAATGCTGCGGGACCGGGACCGGGGCCGGTACCGGTGTCCGCTGCTGCGGCGACGGGAGCGGACGCTGCCGTGATGTGATCATTCGTCTGTGCCGCCGGGCGTGAACAACCCAGCAGCACCAGTGGTGCGATCAGGAACAGGATCCTGCGCATGCCCGCCTCCTCCCCGAGGCAACCTGGAGGGCGGCAGTGTATCGGTTGCGCCGCTATCAGCGGGAGGAGGGCAGCTGCTCCAGCGCGTCCAGCGCCGGCAGGACCTGGCCGGCGATGGCGGCCAGTGCGTGGCCGTCGGTCTCGGCGTGGCGTTGCACGATGTCGCGCAGCAGCTGGGTGGCGATCACCAGGGTCGCGCGCTCGTCGCCACTGATGCCGGCGGTACGCGGGGCCGCTTCCAGCAGGCGCATCAGGTCGCGGCCGGCGCGGTGTTCGAGTTCGATGGTGCAGCGCCCGGTGCACTGCAGCCCGTCCTTTTCGATCGGGGTTACCGAGATCCGGTAGCGGGTGGAGGGGCTGGCCATGAGGGTGTGCTCGCCGTAGCTGTGGAGGATGTGCCCACCATAGGCAAGGCCACGGCTGGCGGCGACGGCCGGCGCTGCACGCAGTGTTCCACCCGGTACGTTCCGCGCCCTTTGCGGAGCACCGGCAGCCAATGCTGGCGGGCCTGTACGGGGATTGCCGGGGCCGCGGCAACGCTGTGTTGCGGGGTGTGGTGCGGACAAAAAAAACGGGACGGCCAGAGCCGTCCCGTCGGAATCCGCGTTGGGGCGCGCGCTTACAGCGCGGCGTCCTTCAGCTTCTTCAGCGGACGCACCTTCAGCTTGGTGGTGGCCGGCTTGGCAGCGAACCACTGCTCTTCCTTGGTGAACGGGTTGATGCCCTTGCGCTTCGGCTTGGCCGGCACATTGACGGTGGTGATCTTCAGCAGGCCCGGCAGGGTGAACGAGCCAGCGCCCTTCTTGTGCACCGAGGAGGCGACGGCGCTTTCCAGCGAGGCCAGCACAGCGCGGACGTCCTTGGCGATGACGCCGGAGGCTTCAGCGATGTGTGCAACCAGGCCGGACTTGGTCAGCACTTCCTTGATCGGCTTCGGAGCGGCCGGCTTGGCGGCTGCCTTCGTCGCGACTTTCTTCACTGCCTTCTTCGGGGCAGCCTTCTTAGCGGTCTTTGCCATGGTTTCCTGTTCCGTGAACGGTTGGTTGTGTGGTCGGCGCCGAACCCCGTCGGCAAGCGCAATGTAGGGCAACTCTCGGGCGCCGCCAATAGCCCGAAGCGCGGAAAGTGCATGTTTTTTCATATCCAGGCCGATTCAGTACATGGCCGGCGGTGGGGGGGCGGGGGCGCTGCAGCGTGCGCGATGGCTGCTGCCTGCCCGTTGCTGGAATGTGCGAAACCACTGAAAACAAGGGAAAAGTCCGCGTCAGTCTGGCGAAGAAGTGACCAGCTGTCCGATGTCCGGCGGACGTGCGGCATGCGGCGGAGCGACGCAGGGCTAACGCGTCCCGTGCGAGAGTGGCCGTTCATCACCGCCACGCAGGAGCAGCACATGGGAATCTCGCGACACGCCACCGCGCACTGGGAAGGCGATCTGAAGTCGGGCAAGGGACAGCTGAGCACGCCGCAGAGCGGGCTGCTGGACAAGACCCGCTACGGTTTCAACAGCCGCTTCGGCGACGAGAAGGGCACCAATCCGGAGGAGCTGATCGCCGCCGCGCACGCCGGCTGTTTCACCATGGCGCTGTCGGCCAAGCTTGGTGAGGCCGGCTTCACCCCGACCTCGCTGGACACCGAGGCCAAGGTCGATCTGTCCCTGGAGGGCGGCCCGCAGCTGTCGCAGATCCGGCTGAAGGTGAAGGCCGTGGTGCCGGGCATCGACGCCGCACAGTTCCGTGCCATTGCCGATGACGCCAAGCAGAACTGCCCGGTGTCCAAGGCGCTGAGCGCGGTGCCGATCAGCCTGGAAGCCGAACTGGGCTGAGCCACGGTAGTGCCGGCCGCGGGCCGGCAACCGCATGATGCCGGGGTCCATGTAGCAGCCGGCCAGCGTTATGGCGGCCTTCCTGGTCCCCACCCTCCGGGCCGTCGCGTCCGACGTTGGCAGCGGCTCCTGCCGCTGCCTTCGGCTCTACCACCCGCCAGCGCGATCACCAATCAAGGGTGCCGGTAATCACCGTCTGCACCTGCCCGCCCGACCAGACCTCGCCGTCTTCATCGACGCGCAGGGTCAGGCGCGCGTCATGGCCGACTTCGCGGCCCTGGCTGACTTCGAACGGTGCACGGCCCCGCGGCAGCGCATCGCGCAGGTCCAGCCATGCGGCCAGCACCGCATTGGCAGCACCGGAGGCGGCGTCCTCGAAGCGGCGGCCATTGCCGACAAAGGCGCGCACCGCCAGATCGAAGCCTTCGCCGCCATCGCTGAAGGCGTAGGCAAACACGCCCATGCTGTCGGTGGATTCGGCCAGAGCCGCGACCGCGTCCCAGTCCGGGCGCAGTGCGCGCAGTGCCGCTTCATCGGCCACCTGCACCACCCACCAGCTGCGCCCGCCCTGCATGCGCGCCGGCGGCAGCGAGCCCAGCGGCCAATCCTTCAGCGCCGCCTGCAGGCGCGGGTCGGTGGCCTCGGCGATCTCCGCCAGCTGCGCGCGCGGGGTGCGGATGGCAATGCGCTGCTGCGCGCCCTCGCCGCTGACGCGCAGCGGCAGCGCACCGGCGATGCCGTCCTGCACGAGCACGCCGTCGACTGGCGCGGCCAGGCCCGCCTGCAGCACCGCATGCGCGGTGCCGACGCTGGGGTGGCCGGCGAACGGAACCTCCTTCTGCGGGCTGAACATGCGCAGCCGGTAGCTGGCGCCTGCGACCTGCGGCGGGAACACGAAGGTGGTCTCTGGCAGGCGCGTCCAGCGCGCAATGGCCTGCATGCTGGCATCGTCCAGGCCTTCGGCATCAAGCACCACGGCCAGCGGATTGCCGGCACCGGCGCGCGGGGAGAACACATCCAGCTGCAGGAAACGGCGGGTGGACATCGGGCGGGACTCCAGTAGACAGGCGGCATAGCGTAGCGCGGGGCACAAAAAAGGGGACGGAGGGAATTAAGTCGCTTGTGCCCCAAGTGCCATAAGCGACTTAATTCCCTCCGTCCCCTTTTTTCGTGCGCTACCAGCGAAGGTGGCCGTCGATGACCGGCTGCACCTGGCCGCCGATCCAGACCGTGCCCTGCGCGTCGACCTGCACCTGCACGTGGCCATCGCGGCCGACTTCGCGGCCCTGGCTGGCCACGTAGTGGCCCTCGCGGCCGGGCAGGGCGTTGCGCTGCCGCAGCCAGGCAGCGATCAGGGCATTGGCGCTGCCGGTGACCGGATCTTCCGGCACGCTGGCCGCATCGGCGGGGCAGAATGCGCGCACCACACGGGTGTGGTCGGTACCGGCTTCGTCGGCGAATACGGCCACGCCGGTGGCGTCGGTGGCAAGGCTCCAGTCACGCAGGGCGGCCATGTCCGGCGCCAGGCCGCGCACAGCGGCGGCATCGCGCAGCGGCAGCAGCCACCAGCGCGCGCCGTTGTCCCAGAGTTCGGGCACGTGCCCGTTGGCGGCGAGGGCCAGCAGTGTTTCGGGTGCCGCATCTGCGCCAGTCGCCAGTTGCCGCGCCGGTGGGCTGGCCAGCTGGATCTGGAGTGCTTCGGCCGGGCCGCTCACCCGCACGGGCAGCACCCCCGCCGCGCACTGCTGCAGCAGGGCGCCGTCGCGAGGCTGGGCCAGGCCGCAGCTCACCGCCGCCCAGGCCGCGCCGACGCTCGGGTGGCCGGCGAAGGCCAGCTCACGGGTCGGGGTGAAGATGCGGATGTGGTAATCGGCGCCGGGCGCGCTGGGGCGCAGGAAGTACACCGTCTCGGACAGGTTCAGCCAGGCGGCCAGGGCCTGCATCTGCTCGCCGGAGAGCGCATCGGCGTCCAGGAGGGCACCCAGTGGATTCCCGGTTCCGGGGCGGGAGGCGAAGACATCGAGCTGCAGGTAACGGAGGAGGGCCATCTACGGGGATATTGCGCTTAGAATCAAAGGTTCCGCCCCCAAGGGCGGCTTCCCCACATTCTACATAGCCAATCCATGTCAGCTTCCCCCCTTGTCGATCGTTGGATCGTACTGAAGTTCGGCGGCACCTCGGTGTCGCGTCGTCACCGCTGGGACACGATCGGGAAGCTGGCGAAAAAACGCGCGGAAGAGACCGGCTCGCGCGTGCTGGTGGTGGTGTCGGCGCTGTCCGGGGTCACCAACGAGCTGACCGCGATCGCCGATGGCGCGCCGGACAGCCGTGATCGCGTGGCCGCGCTGGTCGAACGCCATGAAGGCTTCCTGGCCGAACTGGGCCTGGGCCGCGAAGTACTGGCCGAGCGCCTGGCGGCACTGCAGGGCCTGCTCGACGACCCGCGTGCGGCCACCCGTCCGCTGCAGTGGCAGGCCGAAGTGCTGGGCCAGGGCGAACTGTTGTCGTCCACGCTGGGCGCGGCCTACCTGCACGCCTCGGGCCTGGACATGGGCTGGATGGATGCCCGCCAGTGGCTGGACGCGATGCCGCCGCAGCCGAACCAGAGCGACTGGTCACAGCGCCTGTCGGTGAACTGCCAGTGGCGTGCCGACGCGGAGTGGATGCAGCGCTTCCGCGCGCAGCCGACCCGCCTGCTGATCACCCAGGGTTTCATCTCGCGGCATGCCGATGGCGGTACCGCCATCCTCGGCCGTGGTGGCTCGGATACCTCGGCGGCGTACTTCGGCGCGCTGCTCGGCGCCAGCCGCGTGGAAATCTGGACCGATGTGCCGGGCATGTTCAGTGCCAACCCGAAGGATGTGCCGGACGCGCGCCTGCTGACCCGCCTGGACTACTACGAGGCGCAGGAAATCGCCACCACTGGTGCCAAGGTGCTGCATCCGCGCTCGATCAAGCCGTGCCGCGATGCAGGCGTGCCGATGGCCATCCTCGATACCGAGCGTCCGGAACTGCCGGGCACCAGCATTGACGGCAGTGCTGCACCGGTACCAGGCGTCAAGGCGATCAGCCGCCGCAACGGCATCGTGCTGGTGTCGATGGAAGGCATCGGCATGTGGCAGCAGGTCGGCTTCCTGGCCGATGTGTTCAACCTGTTCAAGAAGCATGGCCTGTCGGTGGACCTGATCGGTTCGGCCGAGACCAACGTCACCGTGTCGCTGGACCCGTCCGAGAACCTGGTCAACACCGATGTGCTGGCCGCGCTGTCGGCCGACCTGTCGCAGATCTGCAAGGTGAAGGTGATCGTGCCGTGCGCGGCGATCACCCTGGTCGGCCGTGGCATGCGTTCTCTGCTGCACAAGCTGTCGGACGTGTGGGCCACCTTCGGCCGCGAGCGCGTGCACATGATTTCGCAGTCGTCCAACGACCTGAACCTGACCTTCGTCATCGACGAGGCCGATGCCGATGGCCTGCTGCCGATCCTGCATGCCGAGCTGATCGACAGCGGTGCGATGCCGGTGGAAGAAACCGAAGTGTTCGGCCCGCGCTGGCGCGAGATTGCCGGCACCGTGCGCCCGCGCGGCACGCCGTGGTGGCGCGGCCAGCGTGCGCACCTGCTGCAGTTGGCCGATGCCGGTACGCCGCGCTATGTCTACCACCTGCCGACGGTGCGCGCCCGCGCCCGCGCGCTGGCCGCGATCAAGCCGATCGACCAGCGTTACTACGCGATCAAGGCCAACAGCCACCCGGCCATCCTGCAGCTGCTGGAAGCCGAGGGCTTCGGGCTGGAGTGCGTCTCGTACGGCGAGCTGAAGCATGTGTTCCAGCACCTGCCGGAGCTGTCGCCGCGGCGCGTGCTGTTCACTCCCAGCTTCTGCCCGCGCAGCGAGTACGAGGCGGCGTTCGCCCTTGGCGTGACCGTCACCGTCGACAACGTCGAAGCGCTGCAGCGCTGGCCGGACCTGTTCCGCAACCGCGAGCTGTGGCTGCGCGTCGACCTGGGGCGTGGCGAAGGCCACCATGCCAAGGTCCGCACCGGCGGCAAGGAGTCCAAGTTCGGCCTGCCGATCGCCCGCGTGGACGAGTTCGTGCGCGCGGCCACCGAGCTGGGCAGCCGCGTGGTCGGCCTGCATGCGCACCTGGGCAGTGGCGTGGAAACCGCGCAGCACTGGCGCCTGATGTGCGATGAGCTGGCCGGCTTCGCCCGCCGCATCGGCAGCGTGCACACCATCGACATCGGTGGCGGCCTGCCGATTCCGTACAGCGACGAAGACGAGCCGTTCGACCTGGACGCCTGGGCCGAGGGCCTGGCCGAGGTCAAGGCGCTGCACCCGGCGTTCCGCCTGGCGATCGAGCCGGGCCGCTACCTGGTGGCCGAATCGGGCGTGCTGCTGACCCATGCCACCCAGGTGGTGGAAAAGGACGGCGTGCGCCGCGTGGGCCTGGATGCCGGCATGAACACGCTGATGCGCCCGGCCCTGTACGACGCCTGGCACGACATCGAGAATCTCAGCCGCCAGGGTGGTTATGCCGAAGCGGCGTTCGATGTGGTCGGCCCGATCTGCGAATCCAGCGATGTGTTCGGCAAGCGCCGCAAGCTGCCGGTGTCAACTGCGCCGGACGACGTGATGCTGATCGCCGACGCCGGCGCGTACGGCTATGTGATGGCCAACACCTACAACCAGCGGATGCTGCCGCGCGAAGACGTGATCGAATGACCACCGCGCGCGCCCTGCACCCGCCCACCGACACGCCCCGCGCCATCGCGCGGGCCCGTGCCTGACCGGATACACCATGACTGCTTTCGACAAACACCAGGTTTCCCGCTTCCGCTTCGTCCGCTGCGAATTCGCCGCGGATACCGGCGTGGCCAGGCTGGTCTACGCCTTCGATGACGGCCCGGAGATGGTGGAAACCATCACCGTGCCCGGCGCCCCGTTCGTGCTGGACGAAGCGCGTAGCGCCGCCGTGCAGCGCGCGCTGCAGCTGCTGCACCTGATCGCCGGTGTCAGCTACTACAAGGCCGGCGTACCGGATACGGTCAGCATCGACAGCTACAGCATCGATGCCGATACCGCCGCGCTGGTGGAGACCATTTACCTCAACGGCCTGGGCGAATTCGCCTACCGCAACGGCCTGAACCTGCGCGGCCGCTTCCGGTTGCCGGTGCAGGGCGAGGCCGTGCAGGCGCCGGCGCTGGGCCTGCAGCCGCATGCGCTGGTGGCCATCGGCGGCGGCAAGGATTCGCTGGTCAGCATCGAAGCGCTGCGCCGTGCCGGCGTGGACGAGACCGTGACCTGGATCGGTGGCTCGCAGCTGATCCGTGCGTGCGCCGAGCGCACTGGCCTGCCGACCTTGAACCTGGGCCGCACGCTGGCACCGGAACTGTTCGAGTTGAACCGCCAGGGCGCCTGGAACGGCCATATCCCGGTGACGGTGGTGAACTCGGCGATCATGGTGCTGGCCGCGTTGCTGCACGGCGTGGACCAGGTCGTGTTCTCCAACGAGCGCTCGGCCAGCTACGGCAGCCAGATTCCAGGCACCGGCGAAGTGAACCACCAGTGGTCCAAGGGGTGGGCCTGCGAGCAGGCCTTCGGTAGCCATGTGCAGAAGTACGTGGCGGCGGACCTGCAGTACTACTCGCTGCTGCGCCCGATGTCCGAGCTGGCGGTGGCCCGCCAGTTCGCCAAGAGTGACTTCTACGACGCGCATTTCTCCAGTTGCAACCGCAACTTCCACATCCTCGGCGAGCGCCCGGTGAACCGCTGGTGCGGCGTCTGCCCGAAATGCCATTTCGTGTTCCTGGCGCTGGCCCCGTTCATGCCCAAGACGCGCCTGGTGCGCATCTTCGGCCGCAACCTGCTGGACGATGCCGAGCAGGCCGGTGGCTTCGATGCGCTGCTGGAATTCCAGGACCACAAGCCGTTCGAGTGCGTGGGCGAAGGCCGCGAATCGCGTGCGGCGATGGCGACCCTGGCACAGCGCCCGGAGTGGAAGGAAGACGTGCTGGTGAAGCGCTTCTGCAACGAGATCCAGCCGCAGCTGGATGCCGCCGAACTGGAACTGGCACCGCTGCTGCAGCTGCAGGGCGAGCACCGTGTTCCAGCTGCGCTGTGGGAACGGGTGCGTGAAGATTTCGAAGCTTGAAGGAAAGCGCGTCGCGCTGTGGGGCTGGGGCCGTGAGGGCCGCGCCGCGTTTGCGGTGCTGCGCGCGCGCCTGCCCACGCTGGCATTGAGCCTGTTCTGCCCGGCGTCCGAGGTCGAGGCGGCGCGTGCGGAAACGAAGGGCGCGCTGGACGTGCGTGGCGAGCCTTCCGCTGAAGCGCTGGCCGCGTTCGACGTGGTGATCAAATCGCCCGGCATCAGCCCCTACCAGCCGATCGCGCTGGCGGCTGCAGGGCAGGGCACCAGCTTCATTGGTGGCACCGCGCTGTGGTTCGCCGAACACGCGGCCGACGATGGCATCGTGCACGACACCGTGTGCGTGACCGGTACCAAGGGCAAGAGCACCACCACCGCCTTGGTCGCGCATCTATTGCGCGCGGCCGGCCATCGCACCGGCCTGGTCGGCAACATCGGCCTGCCGCTGCTGGAAGTGCTGGATCCGCAGCCCGCGCCCGAGTACTGGGCGGTGGAACTGTCCAGCTACCAGACCGGTGAGGTGGCACGCAGTGGCGCCCGCCCGCAGGTGGCGGTGGTGCTGAACCTGTTCCCGGAACACCTGGACTGGCACGGCAGCGAACAGCGTTACATCGAAGACAAGCTGCGGCTGGTGACTGAAGCCGCACCGCGCATCGCTGTGCTCAACGCCGCCGATCCGCACCTGGCCGCGCTGTCGCTGCCCGACAGCGAAGTGGTCTGGTTCAACCAGCCGCAGGGCTGGCACATGCGCGGCGACATCGTGCATCGCGGTGAGCAGGCCGTGTTTGATACCCGCAACACGCCGCTGCCAGGCCGCCACAACCGCGGCAACCTGTGCGCGGTGCTGGCCGCGCTGGAAGCGCTGGGGCTGGATGCCGCGGCGCTTGCGCCGGCGGTGCAGGACTTCCGTCCGCTGCCGAACCGCCTGCAGCGCATCGGCGTGGCCGATGGCCTGACCTACGTCAACGATTCGATCAGCACCACGCCGCATGCCAGCCTGGCCGCGCTGGAGTGCTTCGCCGGCCAGCGCATCGCGCTGCTGGTGGGAGGGCATGACCGTGGCCTGGACTGGACCGATTTCATGCAGCACATGGCGCACGATGTGCCGCCGGTGGAGATCGTGACCATGGGCAGCAACGGCCCGCGCATCCACGCGATGCTGCAGCCGTTGGCCGACGCCGGTCGCTTCGGCCTGCATGCGGCGGGCGATCTCGCCGAGGCGATGGCCTTGGCGCGCGCCGCGCTGGGCGAACAGGGCGGGGTGGTGCTGCTGTCGCCGGGTGCACCGAGCTTTGGTGCGTACCGCGACTACGTGGCGCGTGGCCGTCATTTCGCCGCGCTGGCCGGGTTCGATCCGGCCAGCATCAGCGCGATTCCGGGGTTGGGCATCGGGTAAGGGGTCGTATCCTTTTCCGCAGGAAAGGGCTCTGACCCCGGCGGGATCCTGTGCAGCTATCCACGCATGGCGTGGATCTACAGATCTTCGTCGATGAACGCGTAATCGCCGTCAATCAGCTGCTGCAGGTAGGCGTCGAAGCTGGGCGCGATCACCGCGTAGCTGTCCGGATCGTGCAGGTAGCGCACCACCTGGCCGACCGTACCGCCCGGTGCGGGATCGAAATCCAGGTACAGCATCGAGGTGCCGCCATTGTTCATGCAGTGCGAGAAGCACAGCCGACGGCTCATCGGCAGATCGGCGTCGATGCCCTCACCCAGGATCTCCGGTTCGTCATCCAGCCACTCTTCGTAGATCGAACGGATGCTGTCGTCCCACTGCTGCTGGTCCTCGAAGATCTGTGCGACCGAGCGCAGGTAGTACGGATAGCCGCCGTCCTCAACGTCCGAGCCGAGCATCAGCACGCAGACCTCGCCGCCGGGGTACTCGCGGAAGTGGGTGCCATCCACGCGCGACAGCAGTTCGACCAGGCTGTCCGGCACCTGCGGCCACTGCACACGCAGGCGCTGCAGGTCTTCGGCGCTGGCGCCCTGGACGTGGATCCATTGCGAGGCGTCATCAGCAGGCAGGCGCGGGTTCAGGCCAGACAGAAAGCGGTCAACAACGTTCATACGGAAAAAGGGGACGGAGGGGATTAAGTCGTATCCAACCACACCTGCGTCACGTCGCCAATGCAGAATGCGACGCGGGAGGGGCAAATGCGGCTTAATCCCCTCCGTCCCCTTTTTCTTGCGGAGCAGGCGCATGAATCGTTGGCGATGCGGTGTGGCGGTGATCCTGGGGCTGGCGGCGATGCCGGCGTGGGCGGCGATGAAGACCCAGCCGGTGGAATGGAAACACCAGGGCACGACCTTCAGTGGCGTGCTGGTCTATGACGACGGCGACAACGACAAGCGCCCGGGTCTGGTGATGGTGCCGAACTGGAAGGGCGTGAACGAATCGGCGGTCGAAAAGGCCAAGCAGCTGGCCGGCGATGATTACGTGGTGCTGGTGGCCGATGTCTACGGAAAGGGCGTGCGGCCGAAGACCGATGCCGAGGCCGGGCCGGTGGCAACCAAGCTGCGCAATGACAGGCCGCTGCTGCGCGCACGTGCGCTGGAGGCGGTGAACGTGCTCAGGGCGCAGGCGGGCAAGGTGCCGCTCGATGCCGGCCGGATCGGCGCGGTGGGCTTCTGTTTCGGCGGCACCACGGTGCTGGAACTGGCCCGTGCCGGTGCGCCGCTGGCCGGTGTGGTCAGCCTGCACGGTGGGTTGGGTTCACCGCTGCCGGCGCAGGCTGGTGGCGGCCATCCGTCGGTGCTGGTGCTCAACGGCGCAGACGACAGGAGCGTGACCGCCGAGGACATCGCTGGCTTCCAGAAGGAAATGGACGCGGCCAAGGTCGAGTGGGAGTTCACCAACTACAGCGGTGCGGTGCACTGCTTCGCCGAGCGCGATGCCAACAGTCCGCCGGGGTGCCAGTACAACGAGCGGGCGGCGAAGCGCGCATGGAAGGCGCTGGATGAGTTCTTCGAGGAACGCTTCGAGAAACGTTGATTCGTGCAGTGGTAGTGCCGGCCGCTGGCCGGCAACCTCATGATGCTGCGGATGTCATCGGGAATGCCGGCCAGCGGCCGGCGCTACCGATGCTTCAGTGCCGACCAACGGTCGGCACCCACCGGAATGCCGGTTTGGTGGGTGCCGACCGTTGGTCGGCACACCTCAGCCGGTCAATGCGAGCGCTGCACCGCGTAGCGGGCCAGGCCGCGCAGGGCGGCCACGGCATCGTTGTCGCCCAGGCCGTCGAGCGCGCGCTCGGCGGCTGCGGCATATTCCTCGGCACGCGCGCGGCTGTACTCCAGGCCGCCGGTGGCACGGATCGCGGCCAGCACTTCCGGCATCGCCGAGGCGTCACCGTCCTGCACGATGGTGCGCAGGCGCTCGCGGGTGGCGTCGTCGGAGTGGGCCATCGCGTGGATCAGCGGCAGCGTGGCCTTGCCCTCGGCGAGGTCGTCGCCCAGGTTCTTGCCCAGCTCCTCGGCGTTGGCCGAGTAGTCCAGCACGTCGTCGGCGATCTGGAACGCGTAGCCCAGGTGCATGCCGTAGTCGAACAGGGCCTGCTGGGTCGCTTCATCCACGCCGCTGGCCAGCGCGCCCAGGCGGGTGCCGGCGGCGAACAGCACCGCGGTCTTGCGCTCGATCACGCGCAGGTAGGCGGCTTCGTCGGTGTCCGGGTTGTGTACGTGCAGCAGCTGCAGCACTTCACCCTCGGCGATGCGGTTGGTGGCGTCAGCCAGGATCTGCATCACCGGCATGCGCTCCAGCTCGACCATCAGCTGGAAGCTGCGCGAGTACAGGAAGTCGCCGACCAGCACGCTGGGCGCGTTGCCCCACAGTGCGTTGGCGGTGCTGCGGCCACGGCGCAGGCTGGATTCGTCCACCACGTCGTCGTGCAGCAGGGTGGAGGTGTGGATGAACTCGATGATCGCCGCCAGCTGGTGGTGCTCCGGGCCAGCCTGGCCGACCGCATGGCCGGCCAGCATCACCAGCATCGGGCGCAGGCGTTTGCCGCCGGCGGAAATGATGTGGTCAGCGATCTGGTTGATCAGCACGACGTCCGAGGACAGCCGGCGCCGGATCAGGGCGTCGACGGCGGCCATGTCGGCCGCGGCAAGCGACTGGATCTGGGGCAGGCCCAGGGCGGGACGGGTGTCTTCGGTGATGGTCATGCGATCAGGCTTTCAGGCTCACCACCGATTATAGGCGCTGGCCGTGAATTCGGGCGCAAACCGGCCCGAGCGGCAATTCCAGCCCGGCCTGCGCGGCCCTGCGCGTGAATACGTATGCAGGTTGCGCCATGCCTGGGAGCCCGCCGCTAAGCTTGCCGGATCAGGATTTCGGCCCGCTGCCGGCGGGTCCCGCATGCCCGGAGGGGGGCTGTCGATGTCGCACTATCCATGGTGGCGCGGAGCCGTCATCTACCAGATCTACCCGCGCAGTTACCTTGATGCCAACGGCGATGGCGTGGGCGATCTGCCCGGCATCATCCAGCGCCTGGACCACATTGCCGCGCTGGGCGTGGATGCGATCTGGATCTCGCCGTTCTTCAGGTCGCCGATGGCCGACTTCGGCTACGACATCGCCGATTACCGCGATGTCGACCCGCTGTTCGGCAGCCTGGACGACTTTGACCGCCTGTTGGCCAAGGCCCACGGCCTGGGCCTGAAGGTGATGATCGACCAGGTGCTGAGCCACACCTCGATCGAGCATGCGTGGTTCCGTGAGAGCCGCCAGGACCGCAGCAATCCGAAGGCCGACTGGTACGTCTGGGCCGACCCGCGCGAGGATGGCACCCCGCCCAACAACTGGCTGTCGCTGTTCGGCGGCTGCGCCTGGCAGTGGGAGCCGCGCCGTGAGCAGTACTACCTGCACAACTTCCTGGTCGACCAGCCGGACCTGAACTTCCATCACCCGGACGTGCAGCAGGCGACCCTGGACAACGTGCGCTTCTGGCTCGACCGCGGCGTGGATGGCTTCCGCCTGGATGCGATCAACTTCTGCTTCCACGACGCACAGTTGCGCGACAACCCGGCCAAGCCCGCCGACAAGCGGGTGGGGCGCGGCTTCAGCCCGGACAACCCGTACGCCTACCAGTACCACTACTACAACAACACGCAGCCGGAGAACCTGCCGTTCCTGGAGCGCCTGCGCGCGCTGCTGGACGACTACCCGGGGGCGGTCAGCCTGGGCGAGATCTCTTCGGAAGACTCGCTGGCCACCACGGCCGAGTACACCCGCGATGGCCGCCTGCACATGGGCTACAGCTTCGAGCTGCTGGTGGACGACTACAGTGCGGCCTACATCCGCGATACGGTCTCGCGCCTGGAAGCAGCGATGACCGAAGGCTGGCCGTGCTGGGCGGTGTCCAACCACGATGTGGAGCGCGCGGTCAGCCGCTGGGGCGGCCACCCCGCCGACCCGCGCCTGGCGCGGATGCTGGTGGCGATGCTGTGCTCGCTGCGCGGTTCGGTCTGCCTGTACCAGGGCGAGGAGCTGGGCCTGGCCGAGGCCGAGGTGCCGTTCGAGGCCCTGCAGGACCCCTATGGCATCACCTTCTGGCCGAATTTCAAGGGCCGTGACGGCTGCCGTACCCCGCTGCCGTGGACCGATGCACCGCTGGCCGGCTTCACCACTGGCCAGCCCTGGCTGCCGATCCCGGCCGAACACCGGGCCGCGGCGGTCGCCGTGCAGGAGCGCGACCCGCATTCGGTGCTGGCGGCGTTCCGCGCGTTTCTGGCCTGGCGGCATACCCAGCCGGCCCTCCTGCATGGCAGCATCAGATTTCTTGAAAGCGCCGAGCCCGTGCTGCTGTTCGAGCGTATGCTTGCAGATGAAACCCTCCTGCTGGCCTTCAACCTGTCGGCCGAAGCGGTGAGCCATCCGCTGCCGCCGGGCAACTGGCAGCAGGTGGTGGTACCGGGCCCGGATGCGGGCACGGTGCAGGGCAATGAACTCCAGCTGCCGCCACGCGCGGTGTATTGCGCCCGACGCAGCTGACCGTTTTCTCCGGTGGCGGTACTTGCGGGGACGGGGCCGAAGCGCCCCGTCCCTTTTTTGTGGGTGGGCCTTGCCGACCAGCGGCCGGCATCCGCGCAAAGGAAAACCCGCTGCCTGCGCAGCGGGTTTCCGGTCCTGCTCCCTGTTTTCTGTTGCCGGCCAGCGGCCGGCACTACCGGGTCCGGGGCTGCCGGGCAGGGCCCGGCGCTGCCTCAGAACTTGTAGTTCACGCCCAGCATGTAGGTGCGGCCCCATTCGATGTACTCCAGCGGGCGGTCCTTGCTGCCGGCGTAGGTGCGGTACGGCTCGTTGGTCAGGTTGCTGCCCTGCAGCAGCAGGGTCAGGCCACGCAGGGCGCTGCTGTCGCTGAAGGTGTAGCTGACCTGCGCATCGGTCACGTTTTCGCCGACGACATAGCGCAGGCTGCGGTTGCCGTTGAAGTTGCCGATCTCACCGATGAAGTCCGACCGGCGGCGCTGGCTGACGCGTGCTTCAAAACCGCTGCGCTCGTAATAGGCAGTGAAGTTGTACACGCGCTTGGACAGGCCCGGCAGGCTGATCGGGTCACTGCCCACGCTGGAGGCGCTCTCCGGATCCAGGATGGTGATGTCGCTCTTGTTGAAGGTCGCGCTGGCCTGCAGGCCGAAGCCACGCAGGCTGTCGGTCAGCATGTCCAGCGGGAACGATGCGGTCAGTTCCAGGCCCTTCAACGTGCCGCCCTTGCCGTTCTGCGGCGCGGAGAAGGTGCCGGTGGTCAGCACCGGCGCATCACCTGGTTGAGAAACCCAGTTGGCCACTTGGTCGCTGAAATCATAACCATCAATTGTCTGCGTATAGACGTAACTCTTCAGGTCCTTGTAGAAGATCGCCGCCGCTACGTAGGCCTTCTCGCCGAAGTACTTCTCGTAAGACAAGTCGACCGCGGTTGCACGCCAGGGATCCAGCAGGGGGTTGCCGCCGCTGGCCCCGGGCTTGCCGGTTTCTCGGGCAACACCAAAATCCAGACCGGCGCGCATCTGATCCACGCGCGGGCGTGCGACCTGCTTGGCGACGGCGAAGCGAAGGGTCTGCTGGTGCGGGAACAGGAAGGCCAGGTTCAGGCTCGGCAACCAATCGTTATAAGTTTTCCCGCTGGCGATAGGAAGAACGTTCTCGCCCGCTGGGCGGGAGCGGTCAAAGTAGCGCGAATCCGAGCTCTGGTCGGTGTGCTGCATCTGCACGCCGATGTTGCCGCGCACGCCCACTTCACCGATGTCGGTGTTGATGTTCAGGCGCGCCCAGGCGGTGGTGATCTTCTCTTCGACCGTCCACGACTTGGGGATCAGGTAGTCCAGGTTGTCGACCGGGTTGAAGGTCATGTAACGACCCACAGCGGCCGGTACGTTCCAGGCCGGGATGGTGCCGAGGCCGGCGAAGCCCAGGTCCACCGGACGGTACTGCAGGTCCGAGGCGATGTTGGCATCGCCCTGTGCGCCGAGCAGGATGTTGCCTTCGGACTGGGTCTTCACCTTGCGGCGGTCGGCATAGTTCACGCCGATGTCGATGTCCGGTGCCCACGAGGCGATGGCATCAGGAAGGGCGATGGTGGCAGCCAGCTTGCCGCCCTTCAGGCGGTCTTCCACCTGCGGCACCTTGCCGTAGCCGGAGCCGTAGATCGTGTTGGTCAGGAACAGCGCATCGGGGTTGGAGTAGTTCAGGCCCGGGGTGATCTGCGAGAAGCCGTCCTGGCGGATCGACACGCCGACCGTATCCAGTTGCGGCATCGGGGTCAGCTGCAGGTTGTTTTCCAGGTTCAGCTCGTCGCGCGTGGCCTTGGAGTAGTTCAGGTCAGCGACCAGCTTGACGCCGCCGAAGTTGAACTCGTTGTTCCAGCCGAACGCATCGATCTTGTCCTTGCGCTTGTTGTACATGCCGCGCACCAGCGGATACACGCCGCTGGCGGTGCCGCCGGTGAACGAGCCGTTGGCGTTGACCTGCGGGTTGCTGACCAGCAGGCCCGGGGTGTAGTTGCCGTTGTAGTTGCTGAGGTTCAGCTCGAACTGGTTGGCGGTGTCGATCTGCTCGGCTTCGGTGTGGAAGGCATCGAAGGTGCTGGTCCAGCTGTTGTTCGGGCGGAACTGGATCGTGGCCATCACGCCGTCGCGCTTGTTGTTGCCGGTGCGGCGCAGCGCCTTGATGCCATCGGAGAAGTAGGTGCCGGCACCCACGCCCGGGCGGTCGCCCTTGTCGGTGTGCTCGGTGGTCCACGGCTCGTACAGGCCGACCTGGTTCTCCTGGATCGGCATGTCGCTGTGCGCATAGCCGATGGCGATGCCCAGGGTCTTGTCCAGGAACTGGTCGATGTAGCTGGCGCTGAAGCGGTTGCCGTACGGATCGGTGTTGGCGGCGCGGCCCAGCGAGCTCTTCTGGTAGCGGCCACTGACCGCGATCACGCGCTCGCCGAAGCTAAGCGGGCGCGCGGTCTGCATGTCGATGGTGCCTGACAGGCCCTGGCCGACCAGCGCCGCGTCCGGGGTCTTGTACACCGTCACGCCGTTGACCAGCTCGGACGGGTACTGGTCGAACTCGACGCCGCGGTTGTCGCCGGTGCTGACCACTTCGCGACCATTGAGCAGGGTGGTGGCGAAGTCCGGCGACAGGCCGCGCACGCTGATCACCTGCGCACGGCCGGCCACGCGCTGGGCGGCCAGGCCGGGCAGGCGCGAGATGGATTCGGCGATGCTGACGTCGGGCAGCTTGCCGATGTCTTCAGCGGAGATTGCCTCGACCACCGAGGTGGCGTCCTGCTTGACCGCGATCGCGCTCTCGATGCCGCGGCGGATGCCGGTGACCTGCACCGTATCCAGGTTGGTGGCGGCGGTGCCGGCCGGCGTGGTGGTGTTCTGCGTGGACTGTGCCGACGCCAGCGTCGGCGCCAGGACAACGGCCAGCGCGATGCTCAGCGCGCTGCGCTTGTGGTTCAACATTTTCCCCTCCCAGGCAATGTTGCAGATCGATTTGTGAGCGTTCCGGCGGGGCCGTGAACGTGCGACGCGGTGGCCGCTGTCGTCGCCGCTATGGTAGGCAGCGCGTTCTTCGCGGGAATCACCCTGCATACGTATTCAATGGCGTCTGCAGGGTTGTAATCGCTTTCAGGTGCCTTGTTCGGTAGAGCCGGGCCCATGCTCGGCTGCGTTTCGGTGCTACGCACCGCCGCCCGAGCATGGGCTCGGGCGCTACGGGAGCGCAGGTAGGAAAACGTTCAGTGGATGGGCGTGAAGCGAATGGCCTGCCCACCGCCCGGTGCCAGCACCAGCGTCAGTGCATCGGCACTGGTCACCTCGCGGGTTTCGCGTGCGAACGCGAACGGGTTGCTGCGGAAATCAGCGCCTTCACCATCGCGGTAGATCTCGGCGCGATAGCGCACGCCTGGCTCCAGGAAGCCCAGCGGTACCGGCAGCACGCGGCCGTGTTCGTCGGTGATGCTGCCGAGGAACCAGTCGCGGCTGTTGCGGTCGCGGCGCACGATCGTCACGTAGTCACCCACTTCGCCATCGAGCACGCGGCTCTGCTCCCAGTCCACCGCCACGTCCTCGATGAAACGGAACGCCTCGCGATGCTGCAGGTAGTGTTCGGGCAGGTCCGCGGCCATCTGGATCGGGCTGTACAGCACCACGTACAGGGCAAGCTGGCGGGCCAGCGTGCTGGGAATGGCCTGGCCGTGGCGGCCCTTCAGGCTGAGGATGCCGGGGGTGTAATCCATTGGCCCGGCCAGCATGCGGGTAAACACCAGGTTGACCTCATGCTCCGGCGGGTTCGGTGGCTGGCCCCAGGCGTTGTACTCCATGCCGCGCGCGCCTTCGCGTGAGATCCAGTTGGGATAGGTGCGGCGCAGGCCGGTATCCTTTATCGGCTCATGCGGGTTGACCGACAGGTGCCGGCGCGCGGCTTCCTGCACCACCTTCAGGTGGTGGCGGGCCATGAACTGCCCGTCGTGCCACTCGCGCCACAGTGGGCCCCCGGCCGGATTGCGGCGGTCGACCTGGCCGTCGTCGCAGACGTAGCCGGTCTTGAACTGGTCCACGCCCAGCCGTGCATACAGGTCCAGCGCGGCACCCAGCTGGTCCTCGTAGTGCTCGATGGCGCAGCCGGTT
The DNA here is from genome assembly GCF_059370155.1 of Stenotrophomonas sp. YJH_SMC_73. Lineage (NCBI taxonomy): Bacteria > Pseudomonadati > Pseudomonadota > Gammaproteobacteria > Lysobacterales > Lysobacteraceae > Stenotrophomonas > Stenotrophomonas sp. YJH_SMC_73. The sequence goes on from NZ_JCAFTJ010000005.1 coordinate 259,005, forward strand.
TCATGATGGCCGATCAGGTGCACGCCCTTCTTCAGGCCATACGCCGTCAGCGCTTCGATATCGAAATCGGGCGTGGCACGGGTGAAATCGAAGTCGTAGCCATTGCCCACCCAGTTGCCGTCCCAGCCCGGGTTCCAGCCTTCCACCAGCACGCCACGGAAGCCATGCGCGGCGGCGAAGTCGATCACCTTCCTGGTCTTGGCGGTGGTGGCCGCGTGCTTCGGTCCGGTTGCCCAGCTCTCGTTGTCCAGGTGCATCGACCACCACACGCCCAGGTACTTGGCCGGCTTCACCCAGCTCACATCGCCCAGCGCGTTGGGTTCATTGAGGTTGAGGATCAGGTCCGATTCGACCAGGCCACCGGCACGATCGGCGATCTGCAGCGTGCGCCACGGCGTGGCGAAGGGCGGGGTGCGGCGTACCTTCCAGCCTTCGGCAGAGGGCGACAGCTGCGCGCGCAGGCGCTGCCCCTCGGTGCGCCGCAGCCACATGCCGGCATAGTCCACCAGCGCGGCCTCGTGGATCGCCACGTGCAGGCCATCGCGGCTGCGCAGGGTCATCGGCGTATGCACCAGCGGCACTTCGCGCAGCGGCGTGCGCTGATACAGGTATTCGTAGTGCATCGGTTCGCCGGCGGGAATCCACCAGGCGGTTGATTCGGGCGCGATGGCGAATTCGGTCAGTTCGTCATCGATGATGGCTTCGCGCAGGTTCGGTTGCTCAGGGAACACATAGCGGAAGCCAAGGCCATCATCGTAGACGCGGAACACCACATCCAGCCGCCGCTTGCGGCCGGTGGTTTCAGTCAGCTGCACGGTCAGCTCGTTGAAGTGGTCGCGGGTGAGCCGGCGCTCGCCCCACGGCTGCTCCCAGGTGTCGTCGACGCTGCGCCGCTGCTGGCCCAGCAGGGCGAAATCGCGGTCCAGGCGACCGTCGCGCAGGGCAAAGCCAAGCTTCGAATCCTCCACCACGGTGTCGCCCAGGCGCTCGACACGGTAGCGGGCGGTGCCGCCGTCCAGCAGCAGACTGACCTTCAATACCTTGCCCGGCGATTCGACGCTGGCCACCTGCGGCGTGGCCTGTACCAGCGTGGACCACCCGATCAGGGCCAGCCCAAGCATGTGCGCGAACACCGCGCGTACAGCAGTGGATGACATCGGCAATTCCCCTCCCAAGGCGCCGTTGGCAGACCCGGACCATAAGCCAGCGCGGCGGGCGCGCCACCGCGCGATGCCATGAATACGTATGCAACTGGACGCAGCCGACAGCCCCGCGTCTACCATGGGGCCCAGGCACCTTGAGGGAGGGGCCGCGCCCGCCCGCCGGCAACGACGGTGCGGACCTACAACGCGTGCAGAGAGGGAGGGAGGCCGACGGGCGCAAGCCGGTCCGCCGCTTCGATGCTGAAGATCATTTGCCTGACCGCTGCCCTGGGGGCAGCGCTGGGATCGACCGCGCAGGCGGCCGACCTGCAATTCGACGGTCGCCATGCGCGCGCCGAAGCCGCTGCCAAGGGCAGCTTCGTGCTGCATGCGCCGAAGGGCGCAGTGCAGATCGCAGCCGCACCGATGCGCAGCCAGACCGGCAGCGTGATGTTCGATGCCCTGTTCGCGCTCGCCCAGCAGGAGATGTCCCAGGACCGCGTGGACGCGATCCGTGATCCGGCGTTCGACGAGGGCCGGCCGGTCCCGTGCGAGTGCTTCCAGACCGGTGCACGCTGGCCCTATGTGTGGACCCGTGATGTCAGCTTCGCCGCCGACCTGGCGCTGGCGCGGCTGGACCCGCAGCGCACCCGGCAGTCGCTGCAGTTCAAGCTGTCGGCAGCCCGTGACGGGCGTACGCCCGGCCTGTTCGTGGCGCAGGACACCGGTTCCGGCGGCAGCTGGCCGATCAGCAGTGATCGCGTGGTGTGGTTCCTGGCGGCACGCCACCTGCTGGAGGACCGAGCGTTTGCCGATCAGGTCTGGCAGGCGCTGCAGGGCACGCTGGCGCAGGACCGCGCGATGGTGTTCGACGCGCAGATGGGCCTGTACCGCGGCGAGACCTCCTTCCTGGACTGGCGCGAGCAGACCTATCCAGACTGGACCCGCGAGGACGTGCGTTTCATCGGTGATTCCTACGCACTGTCCACCAACGTGCTGCACTACCAGGCACTGCGCCTGGCCGAACGCCTGGCCGGGCAGCACGGCGATGCCCGCGCGACCGACTACAGGGCCTGGGCCGATGCGTTGGCGCAGCAGATCGATGCGCGCTTCTGGCGCGAGGATATCGGCCAGTACATGAGCTACATCGGCGAGGCCGCGCACCCGGTGCCGTACGCCAAGGTCGATCTGCTCGGCCTGTCGCTGGGCATCCTGGCCGAGGTGCTGCCGCCCGAGCGCGCGCGGCGTGCGCTGGCGGCGTATCCGATGGGCCCGGCCGGCAGCCCGGTGGTGTGGCCGCAGGAGGCGCAGCAGCCGATCTACCACAACCGCGCGATCTGGCCGTTCGTCAGTGCCTATTCGCTGCGCGCGGCGCGCCAGCTGGACGATGCACCGCGCATCGCCGCCGAGATCCGCTCGCTGATGCAGGGCGCCGCGCTGGCCGGTTCCAACATGGAGAACTACGAGCTGGTCAGCCAGGCGGTGCATGTTGACGAGGGCGTGCTGAGCGGCCCGGTGGTCAACTCCGAACGCCAGCTGTGGTCGGTGGCCGGCTATCTGTCGATGGTGGTCGAGGGCGTGTTCGGCGTGCAGGACGATGGCCGCGTGCAGCCCAAGCTGCCGGCCGTGCTGGTGCCCGAACTGTTCGGCAATCAGCGCCGCATCTCCCTGGAGGCCGATGGCAGGCGTTATGTGCTGGAGCGACCGAAGCAGGTGGGTGATGGCCTGCTGGTGGCGGGCAAGGTGAAGACCCGTGGCGCCACCACCACCGTGCAGCTGGTGCCCGCCGCAGCCGCGCCACGCAGCGCGGCGACGACGGCCGACGCAGATGCGCGCGCACCGGCCACGCCGGCCGCACCGCAGGTGCAACGCAAGGGCAGGGGCTGGAATGTCGTGGTCGCTGCCGGCCAGGTGCTGTGGCAGGACGGCCGGGCGCTCGCCGCCAGCAATGGTCTGGCACGCATCGGTGACGATGGCCTGCAGCATTGCCTCAGCCTGACCCGGCGCGACGGTGCAATTGAATCGCTGCACAGCCCGATGGTCTGCGTCGGTCCGCAGCAGCGACTGAAGGGTACGCAGCGCTGGCAGTTCACCTCCGCCAGGGCCGGGCAGGTGCGCCTGCGCCTGCAGTACCGCAATCCGAACGGGCCGATCAACACCGGCGTCACCGCTGCGGTGAAGCAGCTGGTGCTGCAGTGCCCGGGCCAGCCGTTGCAGCGGCACACCGTCACCCTGCCGCACAGCGTGGCCGTGCAGGACTCGACCTCGGCGACATTCACGGTGCCCAAGGGCCGATGCACGGTCACGCTTGAAGAAGGCTTCAACATGAGCGCGCTGCAGCACTTCGCGCACTACACCGGGGGCAAGGGCGGACGCGATGGCGTGCTCAACCAGGCCCAGGTGCAGGCGCTGATGGTGGCGCCGGTGGCCGCGGCAGAGGGCGCACGATGAATCGTACCGCCAAGCCGCAGCTGTCGTTCTGGCAGATCTGGAACATGTGTTTCGGCTTCCTGGGCATCCAGTTCGGCTTCGCCCTGCAGAACGCCAATGCCAGCCGCATCTTCGAGACGCTGGGCGCGGACATCGACGCGGTGCCCGGGCTGTGGATCGCCGCGCCGCTGACCGGCCTGCTGGTGCAGCCGGTGATCGGTTACCTGTCCGACCGCACCTGGACGCGCTGGGGGCGCCGCCGTCCTTATTTCATGATCGGAGCGGTGCTGACCACGCTGGCGCTGCTGGTGATGCCGAACTCGCCGACGCTGTGGATCGCCGCCGGCACGCTGTGGGTACTCGATGCCTCGATCAACGTGTCGATGGAGCCGTTCCGCGCCTTCGTCGGTGACCAGCTGGCGCCGCGCCAGCGTCCGGCCGGTTATGCCATGCAGAGCTTCTTCATCGGCGTGGGCGCCATCGTCGCCAGCTTCCTGCCGTTCATCCTGGCCCACTTCGGGGTCGCCAATACGGCTGCCGCAGGTGAGGTGCCTGATACCGTGCGCTATGCGTTCTACTTTGGCGCGGTGGTGCTGTTGGCGGCAATCACCTGGACGGTGGTCAGCACCCGCGAGTACTCACCGGCGGAGCTGGCCGGTTTCGATGACGCCGAACCTCCGGCACGTCACGCAGCAGCGCCGATCAGCGGCCCGGCGCCCTGGGTGCAGGTGGCCGCATGGCTGGGGCTGGGCGTACTGCTGGCGCTGCTGATCACCTGGCGGCAGGGCGACCGGATGCTGTACGTGCTGGCCGGCCTGTGTGCCGGCTATGGCCTGCTGCTGGCGCTCGCGCGTACGCTGCCGGCCACGCACATGCTGGCCGCCATCGTCGGCGACCTGCGCGCGATGCCGGTCACCATGCGTCGCCTGGCGTGGGTACAGTTCTTCTCGTGGTTCGCGCTGTTTGCGATGTGGATCTACACCACCGCCGCGGTGGCTGGCGCCCATTTCGGTTCGACTGAACCAGAGTCGGCGGCCTACAACGAGGGCGCCAACTGGGTGGGCGTGCTGTTTGGCGCCTACAACGGGTTCGCCGCGTTGGCGGCGGTGCTGATTCCACTCATGGTGCGTGCGATCGGCCTGCGCTGGAGCCACCTGGTCAACCTGTGGCTGGGCGGTGCCGGCCTGGTCTCGCTGATGTTCATCCGCGACCCGCACTGGCTGCTGCTGTCGATGGTCGGCGTCGGTTTTGCCTGGGCGTCCATCCTCTCGCTGCCGTATGCACTGCTGTCCGACAGCGTGCCGGCATCGAAGATGGGCGTGTACATGGGCATCTTCAATTTCTTCATCGTGATCCCGCAGCTGGTGGCGGCCAGTGCACTCGGCTTCGCCCTGCGCACGTTGCTGGGCGGCCAGCCGATGCATGTGCTGGTGCTGGGCGGCTGCAGCCTGTTCATTGCCGGCCTGTGCGTGTTGTGGGTTCCGTCCCGTCCGGAGGTGGTGTGATGCGTGCTGCGTTGTCTGTTGCTGTTTCCTTGATGCTGCTGGCCGGCCATGCGGCGGCCGCGCCGCGCCCGGACTATGTGGGCACCACCGAACCGTTCGCCAGCGATGCGGTGTACTTCGTGGTCACCGACCGCTTCGTCAACGGTGATCCGTCCAACGATCACCGTGACCAGGGGGGCGTGCACCGCACCTTCGATATCCCGGTGCCCTGCCCGGACAAGGTGGACGGCAACATCGGCTATCTCGGCGGCGACTTCCGCGGCGTGCTCGACAATGCGCAGTACATCCGCAACCTCGGCTTCGGCGCGGTGTGGATCACGCCCATCGTCGACAATCCGGACGAGGCCTTCACCGGCAGCAAGCCGATCAGCTGCACCAGCACGCTGACCGACCGCGGCAAGACCGGTTATCACGGCTACTGGGGCATCAACTTCTACAGACTTGATGAGCACCTGCCCAGCAAGGACCTGGATTTCGCCGGGCTGACCAAGGGCCTGCACGGTGCCGGCTTGAAGGTGGTGCTGGACATCGTGGGCAACCACGGTTCGCCGGCCTGGACCATGCCGACACGGCAGCCGCAGTTCGGCCAGATCTTCGACAAGGACGGAAAACTGATCGCCGACCACCAGAACCTGCCGCCGCAGGAACTGGATCCGAAGCACAACCCGCTGCACGCGTTCTACAACGGCATTGGACCGGTCGACAGCAAGGACGGCTCGATCTTCGATGGCAACCTGGCCGAGCTGTCCGACTTCAACCAGGACAATCCGGCGGTGATGGACTACCTGGTCGGTGCTTACCTGCAATGGGCCGCTCAGGGCGTGGATGCGCTGCGCATCGACACCATCGGCTGGTTGCCGCACCCGTGGTGGCATGCCTTCGTCAAGCGCATCCGCGCCGAGCACCCGGGCATGTTCATGTTCGGCGAAGCGTTCGATTACGATGCCGCGCGCATTGCAGAGCACACCTGGCCGGCCAACGCCAACGTCAGCGTGCTCGACTTCCCGTTGCGCGGTGCACTGGAGCAGGCGTTCGGCACCGCCGGCAAGGGTTTCGAGACCCTGGCCGAGCCGCTGCATCTGAGCGGTGGGCCGTATGCCAACCCGTACGAGCTGATGAGCTTCTACGACAACCACGACATGCCGCGCCTGCAGGCCAGTGACAACGGCTTCATCGATGCGCACAACTGGCTGTTCACCGCGCGCGGCATTCCGGTGGTCTATTACGGCTCGGAGACGGGCTTCATGCGTGGCCGTGCCGAGCATGCCGGCAATCGCGCTTACTTCGGCCAGCCGCGTGTGGATGCTGCGCCGAAGAGTCCGATCTTCGCGCCGCTGCAGCGTATCGCCCGGCTGCGCGCAGCCACTCCGGCGCTGCAGCGCGGCCTGCAGGTGAACGAGCGCCTGCAGGGTGATGAGGCGGTGTTCTTCCGCGTGCTGCAGCATGGCGAGGTGGCGCAGACCGCGCTGGTGCTGCTGAACAAGGGCGACAGTGCGAAGACCTTCACCGTGGCGCGGTACGTCCAGGCGGGCCGCTGGCGTGATGCGCTGGACGGCGGTTCGTTGCAGGTGGATGCTTCCCTGAAGGCCGAAGTGCCGGCGCACGGGGTGAAGGTGTACGTGCTCGATGCCGCCGTGCAGCAGCCGGCGCTGCAGGCCGAGCTGGACAAGGCGATGGCCGACCAGCGGGCGCGGGACGTGCGTCTGGGGCGGTAGTGCCGGCCGCTGGCCGGCAACCCATGAATCCATGGCACCTTCAGGTGCCGGCCAGCGGCCGGCACTACCGGGGTGACCATATCCGGCACAATAGGCCCCCCTCACGCCCCGCCGTATCGCCATGACCGACCTCGCCCCGCAGACCCCGATCGAAACCCTGCTGAAGGCGGCGATGGACGGGTCGGTGCCGATCCGCGCCTTCATGGAGGCCTTCGTCGCCTCCAAGGTGGTACTGCTGACCGGCAGCCTGGTGACCCCCGATGGCAGCGGCTTCGACCCGCTGCTGTTCGACAAGCAGGGCACCCTGCACGTGGCCGTGTTCACCGATCCGTCGCGGGTGGGCATCTACAGCCAGCAGGCCGAACACCAGATCCGCTGGCGGATGCTGGACGTGCTGCGCCGCGTGCCGGGTGGCTACGGCGTGGTGATCAACCCGGGCACTTCGCTGGGCTTCGAGATCTCGCCCAGCGGCGTCGGCGAGATCCTGAAGGACTTCGCCCAGGGTTGATTGTCATGTAGAGCCAAGCCCATGCTCGGCTGCCGTTCGCGCAATGCCGGATCAGTCGAGCACGGCTCGATACTACAGAGAGCTTCCCTACTACAGAGAGCTTCCCTTCGGGCACCGTACGTGATCCCCTTTGGACTACATCGGGATCGAGGCACTCTCCATGGAATTCAGCGAATCACCCGCCGACGCACCGGCACGATCACGCCATTCCCGCTCCGCACTGGTCTTCCTGATCGCGGCCATCGTCGCCGCACTGGTGTCCATGCCTGTTCTGCGTGCGGTGGGCATGGTGCTGTGGCCGGTGTTCGCCATTGCCTGGCTGATCAACCTGGGGGCGGCCTGGCATCTGGGCCAGTGGGCGCGCCAGCAGGGCCGTCCGGCGTGGGCATTCGGGTTGCCGGCGGTGCTTGGCACCGTCGCCTCGATCGTGGTCTTCGTGCTGCTGGCGTTGCTGGGGCCGAAGGCCCCGGTGCGCTGAACTTTCGCGGTTGTCGTGGACGGTGTGCGGGGCAGGGCTCGGCACTACAGCAAGGCCAAGCCAAGCCCGCACGCGTCGCGCGGAGCACCGGCACATCGGCCGGCGCCCCGTTGCTTCACATCGTCACCTTGCGCCGGTTGTCATCGCTCACCCGGTCGATCAGCTTGTTGTAGGGATCGAAGCCTGCTTCGTCCGGCTTTTCATCCACCGTCACCGTGATCTTCGGCGCGGCGCTGGTGATGTGGTGGCGCTGCAGGTACAGCACCTTCTGGTCGCGCTCCTTGCCCGACGGTCCGGTGGCGAACACGCCGATCTCGACCCAGTCATCCATCTTCGCGTCGCTCTCCCTGCCCTTGCCATCGGCGTACTGCTTGGCGGCATGCAGGTCCAGGGTCACGTCGTAGCGGCCGTCAGCACGTTTGCGGGCGCTGGCGGCCATCACCCGGTTGTCGTAGAAGCTGATCTTCTCGAACAGGTCGGTGACCAGCTGCTGGCGGTCGGCCGGGGTCTCGGCGCGGATGTAGCCCAGCAGCTCGCGTGAGGTGGTGTACGGCGGCTGCTGGTAGCCCTTGTCCTGCAGGAAGCGCTTCAACGCACGGTTCAGCGCCTGCTCGCCGATTTCCTCGCGCAGGCGGTAGAACACCAGCGAACCCTTCTGGTAGTGGATGTACTGCTGGTTTTCCACGCGTTCCAGCGGCTGTTCCTCGATGGCTTCGCCACCGCGGCCGGACAGGTAGCCATCCAGTTCGCGCTTGAGGAACTGGCGCATGTGCTGGCGGCCGTATTCCTGCTCCATCACCATCAAGGCCGAGTACTGCGACAGCGATTCGGACAGCACGGTCGCGCCCTGCACGTTGGCGCCGATCACCTGGTGCGCCCACCACTGGTGCGCGATCTCGTGCGCGGTCACGTAGAACACGTAGTCCACCTTGTCCGGGTCGCGCAGGTCGGCGATGAAACCGATGGCCTCGGAATAGGGGATGGTGTTGGCGAAGGACTGCGCGAAGCGGGCATAGCCCGGGAATTCGATGATGCGTACCTGGCGGTGCTGGTACGGGGTGAAGTTCGCCTCGTAATAGGCCAGCGACTTCTGCACCGCCTCGATCATCCGGTCCACGTTGTAGCCGTGCGCCGGATCGAAGTAGACCTCGATCGGGATGTCCTTGTACTTCGCCTTGCGCACCTCCCAGCGTGCCGATAGATAGGCATAGAAGTTCAGCATCGGCCGGTCCATGGCGTAGCTGAAGCAGCGCCGGCCGTTGACCGTGGTCTCGCGCTGCAGGTAGCCCGGGGCCAGCGCCACCTGGTCCGGTGCGGTGCAGACCGTGGTGCGGAAGTCGAGCCAGTCGGCATCGTTGGCAATGTACGTGTTGGCACGCGCCGCTTCGTCCTCCAGCCTGGGCATGCGCCGCGGCTCACCCAGGCCGCGCTTGCGCCGCTCGTTGCGGTCGCTGATCTCGGCGCCCTCGTTGTAGCCGAACGAGGGCAGCACGCGGCTGTTGAAGAAGGTGCCGTTGTCCACGATGTTGCTAGGCGCCAGCCCGGCGGTGATGCCGTTGGGTTTCTGCACCACCCGGAAATGCACGCTGCGGGTTTCGCCCGGCTGCAGCGGCTTCTGCAGGCGGTAGATGCGGTAGCCGAGATCGGCATCGTGCAACGACAGCGTCTGCCCACCCAGGTCGACGTCGACCAGCTGCTTGTCATCGCCCATCGAGACATGCACGTCCTGGATCGGCGTGGCATGGGTATTGCGCACCGTCCAGTTCGCATCGATCACCATCGACTGCGATTCCGGGAACAGGTCCACGCGGTTGTCCACCGCCACGATGCGCGGCTGCGGCTGGGTGCGGTACTTCGACAGCTCGCGCTCGTAGCGGGCCTGCAGGTCCAGCTGCTGGTCGGGCGAGATGAACTCGTTGCGGATATTGGTGCTCCAGTACAGCCAGCTGCCCACGCCGGCGAAGGCCAATGCCGCAAGTCCGGCGAAGACGCCGGTCGGGCCGCGCAGGCGGCGGCCGGCCAGGACCAGGCGCTGGCGCAGGCCCTGGCTGACACCGCGCACCCAGAGCGCCGATGCCAGGCACATCAGGGTCAGCAGGAACAGCGCCCAGTAGCCCTGGAATGCCAGCTGCCCCGGCAGGAAGTGGCCGTAGCCGTTCATGTCCGAATAGGGAGCGTTGGGCCAGCCACCGAAGGTGTACAGGTTCTGCGTGTAGTCCAGCATGCCGAGCACGCCCTGGCCGATCATCACCACGATCAGCAGCGCGTAACCGACGAACTTGTTGTTGGTGAGCACCTGCAGCACCAGTGCCAGGCCCCCCATCAGGATGTAGATCACCGAGTCCAGCGCCAGGCTGCGCAGGTACAGCAGCGGCTCCAGGTGGGTGTAGCCCTTGACCAGCTGCACGCCCATCGCCGCCAGTGCACCGGCGGCCTGGAAGCAGATGATCACTGCCAGCAGTGCGGTGAACTTGGCCAGCAGCGGTACCCAGTTCGGCACCGGCATGGCATCGGTCACTTCGTTGATGCGCGCGCTGCGTTCCTTCCACACCAGCTCACCGGCGAAGAACAGCACGATGATCACCAGCAGCCAGCTGAAGGCCCCCTGCAGGCCCATGATCATCTGCGAGGTGACCGGCCAGATCGAGGTGCCGTACAGGGTCTGCCGGAACAGCGCGTTGGGCAGGAAATTGGCCAGGCCCAGCACCAGCAGCACGATGAACGGCACGCTGCGCAGGACGCCGCGCGTGTCGAAGCGCACCTGGCGCAGGAACTGTTGCCACGCGGTGGTCGCGCTGAATGCCGGTACCACGCGCGGCAACGGGTTGCGGTTGGGCCGGAGGGCGGCGGCGTCGGCAACCGGCTGCGCCTGCCGGCGGCCCCAGCGACGACGGCCGCTGCCGCTGCGCTCGGTGCGGAACAGGGCGAACGTGGCGGCGAACAGCAGCGCCGTCACGCCCAGCCACAGGGCACGGTTGGCCAGCAGGTAGCCCGCCAGGCCGGGAACGCCGCTGTTGTGCTCGGCGGTGGACCAGTAGCGGATGGTGCGCGACAGGGCGCGCATGCCCAAAGGCTCGCTGAGCACCGCCAGCCAGGTGTTGTCGATGTCGCGCAGCACCGCCGCGCTGGCGCCGAACAGGACCAGGTAGGCCACCAGCCCGATGTAGACCCACAGGATCGAACGCGTGACCGCTGCCAGCAATGACAGCAGCGCGGTGGTGAACAACAGGTTGGGAATGACGATGACCGCAAAACTCCAGGCATAGCCCTGCCAGCTGATCGGCCCCATGCGCTCGGCGTCCACCCAGGGCATGAACGGTGCCAGCCAGAGCCCGAAAGCGACCAGCAGGTAGAACAGCAGGCCGGTAGCCAGGGCGGCGGCGATGCGGCCGGCCAGGTAATCGCGGCGTTTCACCGGGCTGGCGAAGATCAGCTCGGCGGTGCCCAGTTCGAAGTCACGCAGCAGCGCATTGCTGACGAACAGGGCGGTGACCAGCATGCCGAGCAGGGTGAAGATGCCCAGCATCTGCGCGATCACGGTGGGAGCGTTGCTGTGCACGTTGCCGCTGCCACCACCGATCTGTACGGCGTCGGTGGACGCAGCGGCGAAGGCGAGCAGGGCGAACAGCGCGGCCAGCAGCCACAGCAGCGGGGAACGCAGCTGCTCGCGCAGCTCGAAACGGAAGAAATTGAGGATCATGGCGTGCTCCGCTCAGGCTGCCGCGCGAGCACGGGCCTGCAGGCGCAGGCGCTGGAAGTACACGTCTTCGAGGTCGGGAGCCACGGCCGCAAAGCCGTCGCCGGGGTCGTTGGCGCTGTGCACATGGATCACCGGGCGGCCACCGACCAGACGGGTCGACAGCACCACGTAGCGCGCTTCATGGTCGGCCAGCTCCGAAGGATCGACCTGCTTGCGCCAGACCTGGTGCTGCAGGGCGTTGATCGCTTCGCTGGGGCGGCCGGTCAGCAGCACCTGGCCCTTGTTCATGATCGCCATCGTCGGGCACAGGTCGGTCACGTCCTCGACGATGTGGGTGGACAGGATCACCGCTACGTTCTCGCCGATCGCCGCCAGCAGGTTGAGGAAGCGGTTGCGTTCCTCCGGGTCGAGGCCGGCGGTGGGCTCGTCGACGATCACCAGCCGCGGGTCGCCCAGCAGCGCCTGGGCAATGCCGAAGCGCTGGCGCATGCCGCCGGAGTAGGTGCCCAGCTTGCGCTTGCGGGCATCCCACAGGTTCACCTGCTGCAGCAGCCCATCGACCACCTCGCGGCGCTGCGCACGCTGGGTCAGGCCCTTGAGCACCGCGAAATGCTCCAGCAGGTCCAGCGCGCTGACTTTCGGGTACACGCCAAAATCCTGCGGCAGATAGCCCAGCCGACGGCGCACGGCGTCCTTGTCGCGCAGCACGTCGATCGACGCCTCACCCGGAATGCTGAGCGTCACCGTACCGCTGTCGGCCTCCTGCAGGGTGGACAGCGTGCGCATCAGCGAGGACTTGCCGGCGCCGTTCGGGCCGAGCAGGCCGAACATGCCCCGCGGGATGTCCAGGGTGACGTTGTTGAGGGCATGCACGCCGTTGGCGTACGTCTTGGACAGCGAATCGATCTTCAGCATGCGACGTACACCTTTCCATGGGCAATGTCTGCGCGTTATCCGCGCAACCGCCTCCGTGCGCATCCGCCGTTGGTCATGGGGGGAGAATCCCGCCGTCGTGCGTTGGCCAGCGCGCCGGCCCTGTGGGGGCCTACCCGCGCAGCGACGATTCCCGCACCACCAGCTTCACCGGGATGCTCTGGCTGTCCACCGGCTGCCGGCCGATCAGCGCCAGCAGGCGTTCCACCAGCAGCTGGCCGGCCTGCTTGGTGTCCTGCTGCACCGTGGTCAGCGCGGGGGATACCGAAGCGGCCAGCGGGATGTCGTCGAAGCCGGTCACCGCCACGTCCTGCGGCACCCGCAGCCCGGCCTCGCGCAGGGCGCGCATCGCACCGATGGCGATCAGGTCGCTGGCCGCGCAGATCGCATCGATCGGCTCGCCGCGCGCCAACAGGGCCTGGCAGGCTTCCTGGCCGGAGGCTTCAGTGGTGATCGCATCGTGCTGCAGCGCCGGTTCGGCGGCCAGGCCGTGGTCCTGCAGGGCCGCGACGTGGCCGCGGTAGCGCTCCTGGAATTCGGGGTAGTGGCTGGAGGCATGGCCGAGGAAGGCGATGCGGCGGCAGCCCTGCTGCAGCAGGTGGGTGGTGATGTCATGCCCGCCCTGGAAGTTGTCGCTGCCGATCGAGACACCGGGCTGGCCGGGCAGGGCGGCGCCCCAGCGCACGAAGTGCGTGCCCTGTTCGACCAGCCGCTGCAGGCGGTCGCGCGATTCGTGATAGTCGCCGTAGCCGAGCAGGATGATGCCGTCGGCCTTGTTGCTGTCCTCGTAATCGGCCTGCCAGTCGGTGGACAGCTGCTGGAACGAGACCAGCAGGTCCTGCCCGTGCAGGGCGCAGGCGCGGGTGATCGAGCCCAGCATCGAATGGAAGAACGGGTTGATCAGCGAGTCGTCGTTGGTCGGGTCCTCGAAGAACAGCAGGGCCAGCGTGCCGGCATTGCGCAGGCGCAGGCTGGAGGCATTCTTGTCGACCTTGTAGTTCAGCTCGCGGGCAATGCGCAGGATGCGCTCACGGGTCTCGGCGTTGACCATCGGGCTGCCACGCAGGGCCCGCGACACGGTCGGCTGGGAGACCCCGGCCAGGTGGGCGATGTCCAGGGAGGTGGCTTTGCCTTTGATCGTCATGTGTGGGCGGAGCGGGCATGTGGGAGGTGCCCGGGCATGATGCCATGCGCAGACGCGAATGCCCCTCTTAACGTCGGCCTGGGCACAGGTAAGTCATTGCCGGACAAGGAAATCAGCGTGATCCTTCGGTGTGGTCGGGGTCTCCTGACCGGGCGGATGGCGGCGGCAATGGTAAGATGCGTCGTTCTCGCATTCCCCCAAATTTCAACAGGGGCGGCCCAGCGTACTGCACCCCCGGCCGGGGCTGTGCTATCACTGGCGGTCTGCCCCTGGACAACGGACGAAGGTACCTATGGCGCGCGGCATCAACAAAGTCATCCTGGTCGGCAATCTCGGCAACGACCCGGACGTGAAGTACACCCAGGGCGGCATGGCGATCACCCGCATCAGCCTGGCCACCACCAGCGTCCGCAAGGACAAGGATGGCAACCAGCAGGAGCGCACCGAATGGCACCGCGTGGTGTTCTTCGGCAAGCTCGGCGAGATCGCCGGCGAGTACCTGCGCAAGGGCAGCTCGGTCTACGTCGAAGGCAGCCTGCGCTACGACAAGTACACCGGCCAGGACGGCGTGGAGAAGTACTCCACCGACATCATCGCCGATGAAATGCAGATGCTGGGCGGCCGCGGTGAAGGCGGTGGCGGTGGTGGTGGCAACTACGGCGGCGATCGTCCGCAGCGCCAGCAGGCGCCGCGCCAGGAGTATGGCGGTGGCGGCGGTGGCCAGCGTGGCGGCCAGGGCGGTGGCTATGGCAACCAGGGCGGCAACCAGGGCGGGGGTTACGGCAACCAGGGCGGCAACCAGCGCCCGCAGCCGCAGCAGGCGCCGCCGATGGACGACTTCGCTGACGACGATATTCCGTTCTAATCGGACGCTCGCCTGCAGCAGAAAAGAAAGCCCCGCTCATGCGGGGCTTTTCTTTGTCCGCGATTCCTTCGGAGTTGTGCTTCGCAGCATCAATTTTCGTGCACCGCAACTTGCAAGCATCCAATTTCCTCCCCTATGGTGCAATCGATTGCATTGCTGTGAATCGTTGCGTTTGATACCGGTTGGGAGGCCGGTAGGTGGATGTCCATCCATTCGATCAGACCGGCCCCGGCGATGGGGCTCACGCGGCGTGATGCGCTGCGCATGGCGGTTGCGGGAGGCGTAGCCCTGGGTATTGCGGGAGCGTTGCCTGCATTCGCCGCCACTGCACCGCTGAAGGGCAACCTGAAGCACTCCGTGGCACGCTGGACCTTCCCGCAGCTGTCGGTCGCCCAGCTCTGCACGACGGTGAAGGACATCGGCTTCGCCGCCATCGACCTGGTCGGCCCGGAAGACTGGCCCACGCTGAAGGCAAATGGTGTCTACAGCTCGATGTGCAATGGCGCGGAGCTGGGCCTGACCAAGGGCTTTGCCGGCCGCGAATTCCACGACCCGCTGGTGGAGCGCTACACGCGGCACATCGACCTGGTCGCCGATGCCGGTTACCGCAACCTCATCTGCTTCTCCGGCAACCGCAATGGCATGGACCCCCATGACGGCATGGCCAATGCCGAAGCCGGCCTCAAGCGCATCCTCGGGCATGCCGAGAAGCGCGGCGTGGTGCTGGTGATGGAGCTGCTGAACTCCAGGGTCGATCACCACGACTACCTGTGCGATCACTCCGCCTGGGGCGTGGAGCTGTGCCAGCGGCTCGGCTCGGACAATTTCGGTCTGCTCTACGACATCTACCACATGCAGATCATGGAGGGCGACATCATCGCCACCATCGGCAAGCATCACGCCTGCTTCAAGCATTACCACACTGCAGGCGTGCCGGGCCGGAACGAGATAGGAGACCAGCAGGAGCTCCACTATCCGGCCATCTGTCGCGCGATCCGCGACACCGGTTTCAAGGGGTATCTGGCGCAGGAATTCACGCCTGCAGCGCCCGATCCCGTTGCCTCATTGCGCGAGGCGATCCGCCTCTGCGACGTCTGAAACGATATCCACCCAGGTGAGAGACCATGGCAGATAATCACTACGACGCCATTGTTGTTGGCTCGGGAATCAGTGGCGGTTGGGCAGCGAAGGAGCTGACCGAGAAGGGCCTGAAGGTCCTGATGCTGGAACGCGGGCGCAACATCGAGCACGTCAAGGACTACGTCAATGCGATGAAGGAAGCGTGGGACTTCCCGCATCGCAACCGGCCGACGCAGGCGATGAAGGCCGCCTTCCCGGTGCTGATGCGCGACTACGGCCTGGCCGAGAACCTGGAAGGAATGTGGGCCAACGAGCAGGACTCACCCTACATCGAAACCAAGCGCTTCGACTGGTTCCGTGGCTACCACGTAGGCGGGCGCTCGCTGATGTGGGGCCGGCAGAGCTATCGGTTTTCCGACCTGGACTTCGAAGCGAACCTCAAGGATGGCATCGCCACCGACTGGCCGATCCGCTATGCCGACATCGCGCCGTGGTACGACCATGTAGAGAGGTTCGCCGGCATCGCCGGCACGCGCGAAGGACTGGACGTGCTGCCGGACGGCGAGTTCCTGCCGCCGATCCCGTTGAACATCGTCGAGAAGGACGTGGCCGCGCGGATCAAGAAGGCCTTTGGCGGAACGCGGCACATGATCCACTCGCGCACCGCCAACATCACCCAGCCGATGCCCGAGCAGGGGCGCGTCAACTGCCAGTACCGCAACAAGTGCATCCTGGGCTGTCCCTTCGGTGCCTATTTCTCGACCCAGGCGGCGACGCTGCCGGCGGCGATGAAGACCGGCAACCTGACCTTGCGGCCGTTCTCGATCGTCAAGGAAGTGCTCTACGACAAGGATCGCAAGCGTGCGCGCGGCGTGGAGGTGATCGATGCCGAGACCGGGCAGACCTACCAGTACACCGCCAAGGTCATCTTCCTCAATGCATCGTCGTTCAATTCGACCTGGCTGCTGATGAACTCGGCGACCGATGTGTGGGAGGGGGGACTGGGTTCTTCGTCGGGCGAGCTGGGGCACAACGTGATGGACCATCATTTCGGTGCGGGCGCCTCGGGCCGGGTCGAGGGCTACGAAGACAAGTACTACTTCGGCCGCCGTCCGTGCGGTTTCTACATTCCGCGCTTCCGCAACGTCGCGGCCGACAAGCGCGGCTACCTGCGCGGGTTCGGTTACCAGGGCGGTGCCAGCCGCACCGGCTGGTCGCGCGAGATCGCCGAGCTGAACATCGGTGCCGACCTGAAGGAGGCGCTGACCGTACCGGGCGACTGGCGCATCGGCATGACCGGGTTCGGTGAAATGCTGCCGCACCACGACAATACGATCCGCCTGGACCACGACCGCAAGGACAAATGGGGGCTGCCGGTGCTGGCGATGGACGTGTCCATGCGCGCCAACGAACTGGCGATGCGCAAGGACATGGCCGCCGATGCTGCCGAGATGCTGGAGGCGGCTGGCGTCAAGGACGTGAAGATGCACGACCACGA
The DNA here is from genome assembly GCF_059370155.1 of Stenotrophomonas sp. YJH_SMC_73. Classification (NCBI taxonomy): domain Bacteria; kingdom Pseudomonadati; phylum Pseudomonadota; class Gammaproteobacteria; order Lysobacterales; family Lysobacteraceae; genus Stenotrophomonas; species Stenotrophomonas sp. YJH_SMC_73. Next base: position 276,003 of record NZ_JCAFTJ010000005.1, read on the forward strand.
CTATGCCCCGGGCAAGGGCATCCACGAGATGGGGACGGCACGCATGGGACGTGACCGGAAGAGCTCGGTATTGAACGCGCACAACCAGGTCTGGGATGCGCCCAACGTCTATGTGACCGACGGTGCCTGCATGACCTCCAGCGCCTGCGTGAATCCTTCGCTGACCTATATGGCGCTGACCGCGCGCGCGGCCGACCACGCGGTACGCGAACTGAAAGCGGGGAACCTCTGATGGATCGCCGCGAACTGTTGAAGATGATCGTTGCCGCCACCGGCGCGGCCATGGTCGGCCTGCCTGCGCTCGCGCAGGGAAACGCCGCTGCGGCACCGGTGAAGACCCTGTTCTCCGATGCCGACATCGGCACGCTGGACGAGATCGCCGAGACCATCCTGCCGCGGACCCGGACGCCAGGGGCGAAGGATGCCGGCGCCGGCCTGTTCATGGCGACCTTCGTCAGCGATTGCTACACCGCCCGGCAGCAGGCAACGTTCCGGGCAGGCCTGGTCGATATCGACAAGCGCGCCGGCGGCCGGTTTGTGGCGCTTGCGCCGGAAGCCCGCACCCAGTTGCTGCGAACGCTGGACGCCGAAGCCAAGGCGCGCTCTGCCGACGTGACCGAGACCGGTACGCCTGAAGAGGGCGAGGCGATGCCGCATTACTTCACGATGATCAAGCAGCTGGCCATCTTCGGCTTCTTCACCTCCAAGGTCGGGGCGACCGGCGTGCTGCAGTACGTCGCGGTGCCCGGCCGCTACGACGGCGACCTCGCCTATGTCCCCGGTACGCCCGCGTGGGGGACCAGCTGATGGACACCACCCTGATGATCCGCCCTGCGTTGATCACTGTTGGCCTGCTGGCCGCTGCATCTGCATTCGCGCAGGACAGTGCCGACGCTGCGCGCGACCCGAAGAAGACCGAAGTGTGGACCCCCGTGCCCGCTGTCGTGGCCACGCCGCCAGGCAAGGCCCCCTCCGACGCGATCGTGCTGTTCGATGGCAAGGATGTCTCCGCGTGGGAATCGGAGCAGGGCGGACGCGTGCCCTGGAAGGTTGCCGGGGGCGCCATGACCGTCGTTCCGGGCAGCAAGGGCATCCGCACCCGGCAACGCTTCTGCGATGTCCAGCTGCATGTGGAGTGGCGCACGCCCACTGACACGAAGGGCTTCGACGGCCAGAACCGGGGCAACAGCGGGATCTTCCTGCAGGAACTGTATGAACTGCAGGTGCTCGACAGCTACAACAACCCGACCTATGCCAATGGCCAGGCGGGCTCCATCTACAAGCAGGCCATGCCGCGGGTGAATGCCTCGCGCGCGCCGGGCCAGTGGCAGGCCTACGACATCATCTGGAAGGCACCGCGCTTCTCGGTGGGCGGTGGGCTTGTGTCGCCCGCGCGCATCACGGTGCTGCACAACGGCGTGCTGGTGCAGGATGACACCGTGCTGGCAGGCAAGACCGAGTACATCGGGGCGCCCTCGTATTCGCCCCATGCGTGTGCGCCGCTCTATCTGCAGGAGCATGACTCCAGGGTCAGTTACCGCAACATCTGGGTGCGCGAGCTGTAGCCGCACACGGCCGGCGTGGTCGCCGGCCGCTTACTTCGCCAGGTAGCTGGCGATATCGTCGATCTCCTGCTGTGACAGCTGGGAGAAGGGCGGCATCAGGCCGCCGCCCTTGCTGATCTTTTCCTTGATCTGTGCAGGTGCCATGCGCTTGCCGATGTCGGTGAGTGCCGGGAACGCGCCCGGCATGCCCGCGCGATCGGCGCCGTGGCAGGCCACGCAGTTCGCGGTGTAGAGCTTTGCTCCCGCAGCCGGGTCGCCCTTGCACCAGGCGGCTGTCGCAACACTCATGCCGCTCAGGGCCACCGCCATTGCCAGGATCATTTTCATGTGGGGCTCCTTGATGCGTCAGCGCCGCGCACGGGCAGGCGTATTGGTGGTCAGGTGTTCACGCAGATAGTCGGCGCCGGCCTGGACGACCTTGGCCGGCTCGCGTGGCTGGTCGTGTTCGATGATGTACCAATGCACGCCGGCGACCGCCGCGGCAGGCAGGATCGCGTTCCAGTCCAGTACGCCCTGGCCGACCGCAGCGAATCCGCCCTCGTCTTCGGCCTGGCCCTTGGGCGCATTGTCCTTGGCGTGTACCGCGAATACGTGGCCGCGGAACTTTCCCAGCATCACCGCCGGGTCCAGGCCCGCACGCGCGACCCAGGCCAGGTCCAGCTCGGTCTGCAGGTCGGGGCCGGCGGCGGCGAACAGCAGTTCCAGCCCGGTCCTGCCATCGAAGTCGACCAGCTCGAAGTCGTGGTTGTGATAGGCCAGGCGCATGCCCTTGCCGCGCACCTGTTTCGCGATCCGGCCCAGTTCCTGTCCCAGGGCGGTCCAGCCGGCGGCATCTCTCGGGCGTTCCTTCCTGTCCAGGTACGGCACCACCAGCGTGGTGTTGCCGATCGACCGGTTGAAGGTCACCACCCCATCCAGGTTGCTGCGCAGCTCGGCCAGCGGCACATGCGATGAAATGGCCTTGATCGAATATCGGTCCAGCAGCTGCTTCAGTTCCGCGGCACTGACGTTCTGCGTGCCGACGGTTTCCACCGCGTGCACACCGGCATCGTGGACGATCTTCAACTGTTGCTCGAGCGAGCCGGCATTGCGCAGGGTGTACATCTGCACCGCGATCGGCTTCTGCGCGCTGGCGGCTTCGACTGCGAAGGCGGGCAGCGCCGCGAGCAGCAGGACGAGGCTTGCACTTCGACGGACAAGGGCTTTCATCAACAGATCCTCCCGGGATTCAACCGATGGTGGTCCAGGCGCGTGACCTGGCCGATGCAATGACACGATCAACGATCCGCGCCGAACGCATGCCGTCCTCGAAGGTGGGCAGGCCGTCCGGTTGCTCGCCGTCGATGGCGCGATAGGTGTCGGCGACAAACGCCTCGAAGCACTGGGCGTAGCCCTGCGCGTGCCCGGCCGGCAGCACCGACAGCCGGCGCTGTTCGGCAGTGCCCGCGCCGGGCCCGCGCACGAAGATTTCCTCGCGCTGGTCGGGCAGGCCGATCCACAGCCGCTCGGCGTCCTCCTGGTCGAAGGCGATGCTGGCGTTGGCGCCGTCGATCTCGAACCAGAGGCGGTTGCGGCGTCCGGCCGAAACCTGGCTCACCGTCAACGACGCCAGCGTACCGGCGCCGGTCCTGAACATCGCCGTTGCCACGTCCTCGCTCGCGACCGCCTGCGTCGCGCCGTTCGCTGCCGGTGTGCTGAAGCTCTGGCCGGTGACGGCGCTGCGTTCGGCGATCACCGTGGCAAACGCCGCGTTCACTTCGGTGAAGCGCTCGCCACTGACCCATTCGACCAGGTCGCACCAGTGCGAACCAATGTCGGCGAACACGCGCGAGGTGCCGCCCAGCGCCGGGTCCACGCGCCAGTTGTTGCTGGCCGGGTCCAGCAGCCAATCCTGCAGGTAACTGCCATGGATCAGGTGCAGCGGCCCCAGGTCACCCTGGGCGATGCGTGCACGCGCCTCGCGCACCACCGGGTGGTAGCGGTAGACGAAGGGGACGGTGGCAACCAATCCGGTCGAGGCGGCCAGTATCGCCAGCGCCTGCGCATCGTCCAGCGTCGTCGCCAGCGGCTTCTCGCAGATCACGTGCTTGCCGGCTTCCAGCGCAGCCTGTGCCATGGCGCGGTGCAGATGGTTGGGCGTGCACACGTGCACCACCTGTACCTGCGGATCGGCGATCACCTCCTCGATATCCAGGTAGGCGCGCGGGACATTCCAGGAGTGCGCTGCCTCATGCGCGCGCTGCGGTGACGAGGCGGCCACGCCGCGTACCTCGGCGCCGGCGAGCAAGGCCGCGCGGCGGTGCACGGCGCCGATCATGCCGGTGCCGACGATGGCGATTCCAAGCTTGGGCATCGACGGGGATCCTCAGGGTGTGGAGGCCGCGGCCGCAGCCGCCGGCCGGTCGCGGAACAGCAGCAGGAAGGCGACCAGCACCACCAGCGCAACAGCGGCCGGGAACAGCCAGATCTGCTGCCAGTCGGGACCGGCCTCGGTGGTGAAGTGCTCCACCACCGCGCCGGACAGGAAGGTGCCGATCAACATGCCCACGCCATAGGTGGCCAGGGTGATGAACCCCTGTGCGCTGCTGCGCGCGGCAGGGCCGGCATGTGCATCGGTGTAGATCTGGCCGGTGACGAAGAAGAAGTCGTAGCAGATGCCGTGCAGCACGATGCCGATCACCAGCAGCGGGAAGCCGCCACCTGCATCGCCGAAGGCGAACAGCGCGTAGCGCACCACCCAGGCGGCCATGCCGACCGCCAGCATGGTTTTCACCCCCAGCCGAACGAACAGGAACGGCATGGCCAGCATCAGCAGCACTTCGGAAACCTGGCCCAGCGACTGCAGGCCCGCCGCGCCGCGCACGCCGAGGTCGTTGAGATAGGGATTGGTGAAGTTGTAGTAGAACGACAGCGGGATGCAGATGGCGATGGAGGCCAGGAAGAACACCAGGTAGGCGCGCGACTTCAGCAGCCGCAGCGAATCCAGCCCCAGGATCTGCCCCAGCCCGGCCTCGCGCTGCTGCGCCAGTGGCGGTGTGTGCGGCAGGGTGAACGCATACAGCCCGAGCACCAGCGACGCCGCCGCCGCCATCCGGAACGTCAGCTCAAGCCGATGCGCCTGTTCCCAGCCCAGCCAGCCGATCAGCACGCCCGCCACGATCCAGCCGATGCTGCCGGCCACGCGGACCAGCGGGAACTGCTTCTCGGGTGATTGCATGTGCCGCATGGCCACGCTGTTGGCCAGTGCCAGGGTCGGCATGAACAGCAACATGTAGCCCATGACGCACGCAGAGAACATGCTGAAGCTGGTTGCCGTGGACGCCAGCCACATCAGCGCGGCACCGGCCAGATGCAGTACCGCAAGAATGCGCTGCGCCGCGAAGTAGCGATCCGCGATCAGCCCGACCAGGAACGGCGCCACGATGGCACCGATCGACTGGCTGAGGAACGCGGTCGCCACCTGGCTCGCGCTGGCCTGCAGCGGGCCCTGCACCAGGTAGGTGCCCAGGGTGACGAACCACGCCCCCCAGATGAAGAACTGCAGAAACATCATCGCGCCCAGGCGCGACATGGCGTGCGTCATGGCTTGCCCTCCCGGGGCGGTCTTGGCTCAGATTCCCAGCATGCGGTGCAGTGATGCGGCGTCGGTGCCACTGTCGGCGAAGTCATCGAAGGCGCGTTCGGTCACGCGGATGAGGTGGTCGCGGATGAAGGCGGCACCCTCGCGCGCGCCGTCTTCCGGGTGCTTCAGGCAGCACTCCCATTCCAGTACCGCCCAGCCGGGGAAGTCGTACTGCGCGAACTTCGAGAAGATCGCCTTGAAGTCGATCTGGCCGTCACCGGGTGAACGGAACCGGCCCGGACGGTCGATCCAGTCCTGGTAGCCGCCGTACACGCCGCTGCTTGCGCTGGGGCGATGTTCCGCGTCCTTGACGTGGAAGATGCCGATGCGCGCGTGGTAGCGGTCGATGAAACCGAGGTAATCCATCTGCTGCAGCAGCAGGTGGCTGGGGTCGTACAGGATCTTCGCGCGGGGATGGTGGTCGACCTCATCGAGGAAGCGCTCGAAGGTTGCACCATCGTGCAGGTCCTCGCCCGGGTGGATCTCGAAGCACAGGTCAACGCCGCAGGCATCGAACGCATCCAGGATCGGGCGCCAGCGACGGCCGAGTTCGGCGAAGGCTTCTTCCACCAGTCCCGGCGGGCGCTGCGGCCAGGGGTAGAAGTAGGGCCAGGCCAATGCACCGGAGAACGTGGCATGCGCGGTCAGCCCCAGGCGCTGGCTGGCCTGCGCCGCCAGCCGCAGCTGCTCCACCGCCCAGGCCTGGCGGGCGGCCGGGTTGCCGCGCTTGTCCGGTGGCGCGAATCCGTCGAACAGGCTGTCGTAGGCAGGATGGACGGCAACCAACTGCCCCTGCAGGTGGGTCGACAGTTCGGTGATCTGCAGGCCGTGCCCGGCCAGCATGCCGGCAATGTCGTCGCAGTACGCCTGGCTGCGCGCCGCCTCCGCCAGGTCGAACAGGTGGGGCGCGGAGGTGGGGACTTGTACGCCAGAATAGCCCAGACCCGCGGCCCATCCGGCCAGCGTGTCCAGCCGATCAAAAGGAGCTGTGTCGCCGATGAACTGCGCCAGGAACAGCGCTGGACCCTTGAGCGTCTTCAACGTGATTCGCCCTCGATGCAATCGATTGCATTATCCTAGCAGGGGCTTACGCAGGACCTGTTGTGCAGTGCACAGCGGGCAGGAGGACTAACGCCATGGCCACCATCTACGACATCGCAAAACACGTCGGCGTGTCCGCCGGTACGGTGTCGCGCGCGCTTTCCCGGCCGGACAAGGTGCTGCCGGCCACCCGCGCGCGCATCGAGCAGGCCGCCGCCGCACTGGGCTATGTGCCCAACACGGTGGCGCGCACGCTCAAGACCCAGCGCAGCGGCAAGATCCTCGTCACCGTCCCGGACATCGCCAATCCGTTCTTCGCGCAGATCCTGCAGGGGGCGGAGGAGGCCGCGCAGGCGGTGGGCTATGCGGTCCTGCTGGGCGATACCCAGCATCAACCCGATCGTGAGGAGCGCTACGCGCAGATGCTCCGGCGCAACGAGGCCGACGGCATGATCGTGCTGGGCCATCGCCTGCCACCGACCGCGCGCGAGATCGTCGAGCAGCGCGGCGCCGCCGCACCGGTGGTCAACGGCTGCGAGTTCGACCCCGCGCTGGGCATCCCCAGCGTCCACATCGACAACGCCGCCGCCGCACGCGCGGTGATGGAGCATCTGTACGGGCTGGGACACGAACGGATTGCGGTGGTCGGCGGGCCGCCTGACAACCCCCTGCACCAGCAACGGCTGGAAGGGGTCCGCGCGGCCGGCAAGGCGCGTGGCCGCCTGCGCCAGCTGAGCATCGTGCCGGGTGACTTTTCCGTGGAATCCGGCCATGCAGCGGCGATGGCGCTGCTGGATGGCACGGCCGCGCCGACCGCGGTGTTCTGCTTCAGTGACCAGATGGCACTGGGTACACTGGCCGCTTGCCGGGACCTGGGCATCCGCGTGCCGGACGAGCTGTCCGTGGTCGGCTTCGATGATCTGGCGTCCTCCCGCTACCTCACGCCCCCGCTGACGACCATCCGGCAGCCGATGCGGGAGATTGGCGAGCGTGCGGTCAACCTGCTGCTCGCCATCATCGAGCACGTCGATGTGCCGCTTCAGCAGACGCTGGAGTTCAGCTTCAAGCTGCGTGGCTCGACGGCTGCGCCCCGCCCCGGGTAACCACGGGGAGCGGGAGGGGCAGCGGCAGCGGCCCGCGCGATATCGCGCAACCTTGATCCCGAATTGACGCAAAGCTGTCAGACTCATCGCAGGCAGCCCGGCAAGGGCCGTAGCACCAGGTGCGATCGCGCAAGGGGGTCGGCAATGCCATTCTTCACCGATTCGGCGGAAGGCGCGGTCGAAGGCATTGGCGCGGCACGTCGCATCGGCTGGATGCGTTTCGTCGGCAATGGGCTGGGGGCGATCCCCATCGCTTCGATCATGCTTGAACGCCATGACGGCGGGCTGGCCTGGGTCCTGCTGCTGCTCAACGCGCTGGCGTGGCCGGCACTGGCACTGCGGCTGACCCAGCGCTCCCGCCAGCCGGCGGTCGTCCAGTTCCGTTGCATGGTGGCCGACTCCTTCTTCGGCGGTGGCTGGATCGCCTTCATGGCGTTGAGCGCGGTGCCCAGCGCACTGTTCGCCGCGCTGCTGGTGGCCGACAAGATCGCCGCCGGTGGCGTGCGCCTGGCGATGCGCGCCACGCTGGCCCTGCTGCTGGGCTTCGCACTCACCTGGTGGTTGCTCGGCTTCCCTTACCAGCCGGTCACCTCGCAGCGCACGATCGTGCTGAGTGTCCCGTTCCTGTTCGTGTATGGCATCGGCCTCAGCATTCTCAGCTGGCAGCTGGCGCGCCGGGTCAAATCGCAGAACCGTCAGCTGCAGCGGCTCAGCCGGATGGACCCGCTGGTCGAGCTGGCCAACCGTGGCTTCCTGATCCTGCGTGCGCAGCAGGCGCTGGACCGGGCACAGGGCCAGGGCGGTTTTGCCTGCCTGCTGATGCTCGATGTGGATGATTTCAAGCGCATCAATGACTCGCATGGCCACCGCGCCGGTGACGAGGTACTGCGGCATATCGCGGCGACATTGCGCACCTTTGCCCGGCCCGGTGATACGCCCGCGCGGCTGGGGGGCGATGAGTTCGTGGTGCTGCTGCGCGACTGCGCACCCGTCGATGCGATGCACGTGGCCGAGCGGGTGCGCCTGCACCTGCTGGAGGCCGCGCAGCAGGCCACGCCGGGTGTGGAGTTCAGCGTCAGTATCGGCATTGCCGCCACACCGCGTGGCGGCAGTGTCGAGGACTGGTTGGCACTGGCCGACCGCGCGCTGTACCACGCCAAGCGGCAGGGCAAGAACACGGCCAGCTACGGCGAGTGAGTGCGGCACCGCCGCCGCCGAACGAGGGTGAAATGCCGGTTCATCCTGCACGCGGAATCGGCACGCCAATCCTCTACCATGGGCCACCCCGCCCGGACGCGCTCCCATGCAAGACGCTCTCGTTGCCCAGCCCAAGCCCCCCATTCCAAGGATCGCGGCGTGGCTGATGATGCTGCTGGGCATGTGGCTGGCGCTGAAGCTGGGCCTGGTGGTGACCCTGCTGTCCGGCCTGCTGGTGTTCCAGCTGACGCACGTGCTGGCCTCCACCGTGGAGGGCAAGCTGCCGCCGGGGCGGGCACGAGCGATCGCAGTGATCGTGCTGTCGGCGATCATCATCAGCGGGCTGGTACTGGCCGGCATCGGCGTGGCCTCGTTCTTCCGCAACGAGACCGGCGGCCCGGACGCATTGCTGGCGCGCCTGATGGAGATCCTCAACACTTCGCGGCACCAGGTGCCGGCGCTGCTGCAACCCTACATTCCCGAAGACATGCCGGCGTTGCGCGCGGCGCTGAACGACTGGGCTGCCGAGCACCAGCGGCAGCTGGGCGTGGCCGGTACCTCGGTGGTACAGGTCGGTGTACGCGTACTGATCGGTATGGTGCTGGGCGCGATGATCGCGCTGTATGACGAACTGCCGCTGCCGAAGATGGGCCCGCTGGCGCAGGAGCTGGTCGGGCGCACCAGCCGCCTGGCCACCGCGTTCCGCCAGGTGGTGTTCGCGCAGGTGAAGATCTCGCTGCTGAACACCGTGTTCACCGCCATCTTCCTGCTGGGCGTGCTGCCGTTGTTCGGCGTGCACCTGCCGCTGTCCAAGACCCTGGTGCTGATCACCTTCCTGGCCGGCCTGCTGCCGGTGGTGGGCAACATCATTTCCAACACGATCATCGCCATCGTCGCGCTGTCGGTCTCGTTCTATGTGGCGGTGGCGGCGCTGCTGTACCTGATCGTGATCCACAAGCTGGAGTACTTCCTCAACGCGCGCATCGTCGGTGGCGAGATCCAGGCGCGTGCCTGGGAGCTGCTGCTGGCCATGCTGGTGATGGAGGCGGCCTTCGGCCTGCCGGGCCTGGTCGCCGCACCGGTGTTCTATGCCTACGTGAAGCGCGAACTGGTCGACCAGCGCTGGATCTGACGCGGCGGGGCATGACGTAATTTGCCCCGATTCGACAACCCGTGCGGCCTTTGTCGGTGCGTTCGCGGCGGACGCGGTATACCCATGGCAACGATTGATCCGGTAGCGGCTTGGCGCCTGTGCAGGCGGCCGCTACAGTGTTGTGCACTACAGGGGAAATGTGCATGGCCCGCAAGGCGTCGCCCATCGGATTGCGGACCTGGGTCTGGATCCTGGCCGGGCTGTTCGTAGTCTGTACGCTGCCATTGATGGCCATCGCGCTGGTGCAGGGCACGCTGCGCTTCACTGCCGCCGAGGACAACCTGGTCAGCCTGCGCCAGCTGCGGCAGACCTTCGACCTGGCCAACCTGGTGTCGGCCGAGCGCGGCCCCGCCAACAGCCTGCTCGGGGCCAACACGGCCGATGCGGGCGAACAGGCCCGGCTGGCGGCGGAGCTGGCAGTCGCGCGCAAGCGGGTCGATACCGCCCTGCAACGCCTGGACACCGTGTTCAACGCTGACCCGGGCGTGGTCGACGAACACGGGCTGCTGGCCGATGCGCAACGTCGCCTGCAATCGGCGCGGGCCGCGGTGGACCGGGTGGCGGCACAGCCGCATGGCGCGCGCCAGGTGGAGGACGTGGAGCGCGCGATCAGCAGCATGTTCGCCGTGGTTGATCGCCTGCACGTGCTGACCTCGGCGCAGATCAACGTGCTGGTCAGCGCCGACCGCGAAGCGGCGATTCCGGCGATGCAGGGCCAGGTACTGATCGACCTGCGCGAGCATGGCGGCCGCCTGGCCTCGAACGTGATGGCGCCGGTGGCGGTACCGGGGGCCTGGCGTGACGAACAGGTGCGGGCGGCATTGCAGACCGAAGGCCGCCTGCTGGAGCTGTGGCGGCTGGCAGGCAGCCATGAAGCGGTGTTCCGCAGTGATCCGGCGCTGTCCTGGCATTGGGACATGGCGCGCCGGCAGTTCTTCGGCGAATCGCTGCCGATGATCGAACAGTTGATCGAGGATGGCCGGCGCGGCGTGCCGCCGCCGTGGACCACCGCCGAATTCACCACCCGCTACGTGCCGACCCTGCGGTCGCTGGAAGCGCTGCGGGACGGCTACCTGAGCGTGTCCATCGCCCGTTTCGAACGCACCCGCAATCGCGAAGCGACGCGCCTGGTGGTGCTGGTGGCGACGGTGCTGGGCACGCTGGTGGTGCTGGGCGTGGCGCTGCGCATCGCGCATCTTCAGATCCTGCGGCCGCTGCTGCAGGCGCAGAAGCAGGTCATCCAGATCGCCTCGGAAGCGCCCGGCCCGGAGCAGCATGTGACCCACCCGCTGGCCGAGATGCAGCGCCTGTTCGATGCCATCGAAGTGCTGCGCGAGAAGTCGCGCGAGCGCTCGGCATTGACCAGCGAGCTGCGCCAGCTGGCCGGCACCGATGAGCTGACCGGGCTGTTGAACCGGCGCGCGCTGGACGAGTTGGTGCAGCAGCGTCATGCCGACGGCGGCAACAGCGCGGTGGTGATCCTGCTGGACGTGGACCGCTTCAAGGCGATCAACGATGGGCACGGGCATGACGCCGGTGACGAGGTGCTGGTGCGGGTGGCGCAGCTGCTGCAGCGCCACCTGCGCCGCAGCGACAGCATTGCCCGCTATGGTGGCGAGGAGTTTCTCGTGTTGCTGGCCGACGGGGATCTGGCCGGTGGCCGCCAGATGGCCGAGTCGCTGCGGGTGGCGCTGCAGCGGCTGGACATCGCCCTGGTCGGTGGCAAGGTGCTGCGCGTCACCGCCAGCTTCGGTGTGGCCGAGGGCGGCACCGACGCGCTGGGCTGGCGCACCCTGCTGCGTGCCGCCGACGCGGCCATGTACCAGGCCAAGGCGCAGGGCCGCGACCGCGTGCGCGTGGCTGGCGGCGGCCGCAACGCACGTTGACGGCACCCATCAGCCGATCTGCGCATGCACGCGCCGCAGCGTGCGCGCAATCATCCGGCGCGCGATGGGACGCGGCACCGAGAGTCCACGCCAGCGCAGCGCACCCACGCGGAAGGTGGCGCTGGCAGTGGCCAGCACCTTGCCGGCCGGGTCGGTCAGCCAGCCGCGGGTGAAGGCGATGCTGCCCTTGCTGTGCTCGACTTCGCCCCAGCCGATGATCCGCCCGGGCCGTGCGGGGCTGACGAAACTGGTCTTGGATTCGACCGTGACCGCGATGCGGTTGGCAGGCAGGGTGGCGTAGATCGCTGGCCCCATGCAGTCGTCCAGCATCGCTGACAGGAAACCGCCCTGCACGTTGCCCATCGGGTTGGTGAGCACCGGCCCGGCCTCGAACTCGACCTGGATGCGGCGCAGTGCATCGTCGTAACCGACGAAGCGCCAGCCGAGCAGGGTGCCGGCCTGGGAGCGTGGAAGATCACCGTTGACCACGCTGTAGAAGATCGATTCGGGATTCATCGTGGAGCCTCGCGGGGGAGAGGGGAGAAAAAGAACTCACTGCGGTAGCGACAACAGGGCCAGCACGAATCCGATGACCGACAGCAGCACCACCGCGGCGCCGGCGGGCACCGGTGTACGCGCACCGGTGCGTCGCCGCACGCCGGAAGCGACCAGGACCGGCGGCAGGGTGGCGACCAGGCAGAACAGCTGGAACGCCAGCAGCTGCGGCAGTGCGAAGTGACCTCCGAAGAAGATCAACCAGGCCAGCATCACGCCGGCACCGGCCAGTGCGATCCAGGCAGCGCCGACCACGCGGATGAGTGCCATCAGCAGCACCTGCATGCGGGGGTCGATCTGTGCCCACGGCCTGTCCACGGCCTGGCCGTGGTAGGGCATGAAGTCGGAGCGTTTCAGATAGGCCGCAGCAAACAGGGAGACAATGAAGAACGCCAACAGGTAGCAGCCGAACGCGAGCCAGGCGGACAGGTCCATGTGGAGGCCATGCGGTTGCGGAGGAGAGGCCGCGTTTGTACCGGCAGCCATGCCGGTCGCGCCACGGGGTTGCGCGATTCTGGGGCAGCACGCCGTTAGGGGCGTGTCGCGGCTTGCAGGGCCGTTCCTCCATCTGCCGTTAACGCCAGTGTGGTGGTGAGGAATGCGTCACGTACGCGCCATGCGCTCTATCTCGTTTCCTGTGAAGAGGCCGCAACTACCCGTCCACGCCCAGGTCACCGCGCTGCGCAGACGCTGGGATTCCATTCCATGAAGGACGACGCCATGACCCAGCTCACCCTGCCCGAACTGGCCAGGAAAATGGCCGGCATTGATTTCACCCTGCTGCAGACCCACGCCGGTGGAGAGATTGCCGGCCGTCCGATGAGCAACAATGGCGACGTGGACTATGACGGTGACAGCTGGTTCTTCACCACCGAAGACACCGACATGGTGCGCGAGATTGAAGCTGACCCCGCCGTTGCGCTGGGTTTTTCCGGCAGCAAGTCGCTGCTGGGCAAGCCGCCGCTGTTCGTGCACGTGCAGGGCAGGGCTGTGCTGGTGCGCGACCGGGCCACGATGAGCCAGCACTGGGTGAAGGACCTGGAGCGCTGGTTCGAACAGGGCGTGGATACACCGGGGCTGGTACTGATCCATGTGCGTGCCAGCCGCATCCACTACTGGGATGGCGAGGACGAGGGCGAAATCGTGATCTGACCGGAACCGCGCAGCGCCCGGCGCATCGCGTTCCAGGGTCAGCAGTGCGCAGGGTGTGCTGCCGGATCCTCAAGGTTGGCCAGTTCCGGTGCCAAGGCGTGCTCCACCGCGCGCCGCAGCAGTGCCGGTGCGACATAGTGCCGGTGCCCGGCGTCGATCAGGGCCATGTACATGCCGCCGAACGCATTGAGGGTCTGCACGCGTGAGCCCAGGCTGATCTCGACATGTCCATCGCGATGCCGCTGCACGCGCACGCTGCTGCGGAAACGCAGGTGCCGATCGTCGGCGCCGAGCAGGACTTCGGCGTCGTTGTCCTGCGTATCGATGTGCGAATCCAGCACCGGGAATCGACCAGCGAACAACCGGCTGCGATCGGTCGACAGCAATGACGACACCGGGCATCCCAGCGGCGACGTGCGCAACCGCAACGGTGCCACCAGTCGGTTTCGCAGCGCCATCAGCTGGCCTACGCCGCTGGGGGGATTGCGCAGGAAGCCCTCCAGTACGTCGGCCAGCAGCGCCGACGCGGAACGGTGGACCACCTGCGAGGGTTCCAGGCACAGGGTGGTCAGGTCCTGGTAGTGGCTGTGCGGCAGCGCTGTGGTCAGCTGGCCATCGGTGGGCGCGGGCCGCGAATGGATGGGATAGGCCGGTGTGGCACGTTCGACGAACCCGCGCAGCGGCCGCATGGGGATGCGGCGCAGCGGGCCGAGCAGGGCACGGGTACGCGCGCACAGGTGCGCGCACACGCTGGGAGGTGCCGCCTGCAGCGACAGCTGCAACAGCGGTGCCGCCGCAAGCGAGGTGCACGAAGGCCAGTACGATTCCGGAAGCACCTCGGTCAGGCTGGGGATATCGGCGGCATTGCGCTCCACCTGCGCACGGGTCTGCTCGCTCATTCGGCCTGCCAGTTCATCGCTGTGGCAGGACAGCGCAAACAGCGCCGGATGTGCAGGATGGTTCGACGCGAACTGGTGCCAGGTGCCGCCGCCGAAGCGCACGGTAAACAGGCAGTCCGGTGGGATGCGGACGCGCCGAAGCGTGCGCGCGAAGGCACCAGGACCTGCTGCCAGCTGCGTGTCGGAGGCGGTGGCGAAACGCAGCTCGGCTCCCGCGCTGCCGGCGATGGCGGTGAACATGCGCGGGCCTGCATGGCGATGAAACGGGTGGCCACCGGCACCGACGGTGAAGCTGTACAGCGAGGAGGCATCCCCGTGCTGCAGGTGCATGCCACCCAGTCGCGCCGAAGGTTCATCCAACGCATCGATGAACGCCGGGTGGTGGCGCTGACGCTGGCCGGCGTCACTCACCAGCGCGTCGCCGGCACCGATGCCGAGCTGCGCGATCAGGGTGACTTCGGTCGGACTGCCGCCGTCCTGTGCCGGAAGCTGCACTGCTGGAAACGAACGGCGATCGCGGGTCGAACCAGGCATGGTCATGCTCCTTGGCGGGGCGGATCAGCGGGCGGGGGACTTGCGACGGGCGCGGGCTTCACGCTTGAGCGGGCCGCCGACCGGGCAGACTTCGGCCGCCCACGAGAACAACGTGTTGGCCAAACGGTCGGGTACCTGCCTGAAGTACACGAACTGGCCGCGCTTCTCGCGTTCGATCAGTCCGGCTTCCTCGAGGATGCGCAGGTGGCTGGACAACGCCGGCTTGCTGAAGTCGAAGCGCTCGGCCAGCTCGCCCGCGCTGAGCTCGCCGGCGCTGAGATAGGCCAGGATCTGCCGGCGGGCGGTGGAGGCAAGGGCTTCGAAGATGCGGTCCATGGAGAGCTAGTTAACTAATTCGTTAATTCATGTTGCTCCCGCAGCTTAGGACTGTCAAGCCATGACCCATTGCGCGGCGCGCCCGGGCTTTGCCATCCTCCCTGCTGTTTTCCGTAGCGTGGAATCCCGATGCGTCCTGCGTTCTGGCTGGCTTTGGCCCTGCTGCCCACCCTGGCGGTGGCGCAACCCGCGCGTACTCCCAAGGCCAAGGCCCCGGCGCAGGATCCCTTCAGCGAGTTGTTCGATACCGCCTGCATGCAGCACATCGGCGCGCCGGCGCGGTTGCAGTCGCTGATGGAATCCAACGGGCTGTCACCGCTGCAGCCTGCCGAAGCGGCAACGTTGCTGCAGGGGCAGTCGGGCGTGGCCTGGATGGTGCCGCTGGCCAGCGGCCGTTATGCGGTCAGCTGGGCCGACGACGGCACCTGCTCGGTGTATGCGGAAAAGGCCGAAGCGGCGGTGGTGCAGAAGGGCTTCGCACGGCTGGTGCAGGCGGCACCGAAGCCATTGCAGGCGCGCTCGCTGCCGGGCCGTGGTCCGCTGTCGGCCGACCAGGTGGCGATCCAATACGGCTGGGCCACGCCGGGGCAGGCCAAGCTGCAGGTGCGCTTCCGGCTGGTGACGCGGCAGGCGGCCGAGGCCGGCGTACAGGCGATGGCCTCGGTGACGCCGGGGGACGCGATGCTCGAACCCGCGGCTCCCACCCGATAACGCCTGCCGGGGCCCGCGCCCAGCCGGTGGACCATGCTCGCGATTCAGCCTTTCACGCAGGATGTGGTATATCGTTTATCGATAAATCCACCCTGGGGCGGCGAGGCCACCCCAATGCCGGAGGCCGCTTGACCGCTCGTCCCGCCCGCGCCAGACCCGCGCGAGGCTTGTTCACCCTGGCCCAGGCCGCCGTACAGGCCGTCCGGGCGATGTGCTGGCTGGGCATCCTGGCCGCACTGCTGGCGGTGCCACTGGTCGCCTATGACCGCCGCTGGCTGCTCGACAGCGTGCATGACGCCGAGGCCGCCGCCGCGCATGGCAACGACCTGTTCCTGCACTTCTGCCTGGGCCTGGGCGCGATCGTCGCGCTGCTGGTGCTGTGCCTGCTGTTCCTGCGCCATCTGCTGAGGCTGCTGAAGTCGGCGGCGCGCGAGCGGCCGTTCACCCATGCCAATGCACAGCGCCTGCAGCGCATGGCCTGGCTGATGCTGGCAATGGAACTGCTGTCGATCCTGATCGGTGCCTACGCGGCCTGGATGGGCCCGGATTTCACCTGGATGGAGGTGGGCGGCGGCATGTCGATCACCGGGCTGGTGGCGGTGCTGATGCTGTTCGTGCTCGCACGCGTGTTCGCCGTGGGCGCGGCGATGCGCGATGACCTTGATGGTGTCATCTGATGGCGATCGTCATCACCCTGGACCGCATGCTGCAGGCACGGGGCATGACCCTGTCCGAGCTGGCCGGGCGCATCGACATCACCCTGGCGAACCTGTCGATCCTGAAGACCGGCAAGGCGCGAGCCATCCGCTTTTCCACGCTGGATGCGATCTGCCGCGAGCTGCAGTGCACGCCCGGCGACCTGCTTGGGCATGACCCAGCGCAGGCGCAGGATGCCGACTGAGTGGACGCCCTCTTCCCTTACCCACTGACGAAACGGACCTGAAATGGAATGGTTGGCTGACCCCTCGATATGGATGGGCCTTGCAACCCTGGTCGTGCTGGAGATCGTTCTCGGCATCGACAACCTGGTGTTCATTGCGATCCTTGCCGACAAGCTGCCGCCGCACCAGCGCGACCGCGCGCGGGTGATCGGCCTGGCGCTGGCACTGCTGATGCGGCTGGTGCTGCTGGCGGCGCTGGCCTGGATCATGAAGTTGACCGAGCCGCTGGTGACCTTGTTCGACCACAGCTTCTCCGGGCGCGACCTGATCCTGCTGGGCGGTGGCCTGTTCCTGCTGTTCAAGGGCACCATGGAACTGCACGAACGGCTGGAAGGCCGCGCGCATCACGAGGATGGCAAGAAGGTCTATGCCAGCTTCGCGATGGTGGTGGCACAGATCGTGGTGCTCGACGCGGTGTTCTCGCTGGACTCGGTGATCACCGCCGTCGGCATGGTCGACAACCTGGGCGTGATGTATGCGGCCGTGACCATCGCCATGGCGCTGATGCTGCTGGCCAGCAAGCCGCTGACCCGCTTCGTCAACAAGCATCCCACCGTGGTGGTGCTGTGCCTGGGCTTCCTGCTGATGATCGGCTTCAGCCTGGTGGCTGAAGGCCTGGGCTACAAGATCCCGAAGGGCTACCTGTACGCAGCGATCGCTTTCTCGATCCTGGTCGAGGCGTTCAACCAGTGGGTGCGTTTCAACCGTGAGCGCAACGAGCGCCGCCAGCCGTTCCGCCAGCGCACCGCCGATGCTGTGCTGAGGATGCTGGGCGCGCGTCCAGCGAACGGCCACGACGACGAAGGCGTGGACGAGCAGGTGGACGCCGACGAGCGCCTGCAGCCGGCGGAGCACGAAATGATCCGCAGCGTGCTGGGCCTGGCCGATCGTCCGGTGTCCAGCGTGATGACTGTGCGTGCCGACGTGCAATGGATCGACCTGGCGCGTGGTCAGGAGGATGTGGTGGCGCGCCTGGTGGCCTCGCCGCATACGCGCCTGCTGGTCGGCGACGGTGACCTGGACAGCCTGCGTGGCGTGGTGCAGAGCCGGGACGTGCTGGCCGACCTGCTGCAGGGCAAGCCACTGCAGCTGGAGGGCAACCTGCGCGAACCGCAGTACGTTCTGTCCACTGCCAGTGCGCTGCAGGCGCTGGAACTGATCCGCCAGCATCCGGTGCCGCTGGCGGTGGCGGTGGACGAGTACGGCAGCGTGGAGGGCCTGGTGACCGCCAACGACCTGCTGGCGGCGATTGCCGGTGACCTGGTCGATACCCAGGACGAGCGCTATGGCGTGGTGGCGCAGGGCGAGGATCAATGGGAGGCCGATGGTGCGCTGACCCTGGACGACCTGCAGCGTTTGGCGGGCGTGTCGCTGCCCCGCAGTGCCGACTACATGACCATCTCGGGTCTGGTGCTGGAGCAGCTGGGCCGCCTGCCGGACGTCGGCGACGCGGTGGAGGTGGCCGGCGTGCGCATCACCGTGCTGGCAATGGAGAAGCGCCGTATCGCCCGCCTGCGGGTGGAGCGCCTCGACGGAATGGCCTGACCGCCTGTTGTTGTAGAGCCGGGCCCATGCCCGGCTGCGTGTCGAGAAGCCGAGCATGGGCGTGGCTCTACACAACACGACCCGCAGCCGTCACCATGGCGGGCCCGCTTTCTGTCATGGATGGTTGCAGTGCTGAGTACGATCGGTTTGTTGATGGGCCTGTATGTGGCCTGGCGCCTGTTCTGGCCGCTGCACATGCCCATCGGGTTGAAGGTCGTGCTGTCGCTGCTGGTGGTGGCCATGGCCGTGCAGTTGCGCATCGTGGCCACCTTCTGGGGCACGATGGCATCACCGGAAATCCCGAGGATGGCCATCGCCGTCCTGGCCACCGGCTCCACGGCGGTGCTGCTGCTGGCGTTGCTGATGCTGGTGCTGGATGTGGGCCTGCTGCTTTCGCGCCTGCTGCGTTGGCCGCGCATCGTATCGGCCCTGCGCGCCTCGAAGCTGCGGCCGTTGGCCGGCCTGCTGGCGCTGCTTGTGAGTGGCTATGGCGTCAGCCAGGGCATGGCCGTGCCCCAGCCCAGGCAGATCGACGTGGCGATCAAGGATCTGCCTGCTGCGTTCGACGGCTATCGCGTGCTGCAGCTGACCGACATCCACGCCAGCCGCCTGCTGACCGGCGACTGGGTGCGCAGGTTGGTGGACGAGAGCAACGCGCTGAAGCCGGACCTGATCGTGATCACTGGCGACCTGATCGACGGCAGCGTCGAGGCCCGCCGTGACGACGCGCGTCCTCTGGCCGATCTGCGAGCGCCGGACGGTGTCATCGCCATCACCGGCAACCACGAGTACTACGCGCAGTACCAGGACTGGATGCAGGCATTCCGCGCACTGCGCATGCAGGTGCTTGAGAACAGCCACCTGCAGGTGCGGCGCGGCGACGCGGCGCTGACCATCGCCGGTGTCACCGATCCGGTGGCGGCGCGCTATGGCCTGCCGTTGCCGGATCTGGATGCTGCGCTGGCCGGTTCCGATCCGTCCGCACCGGTGATCCTGCTTGACCACCGCCCGCGCAATGCGCGCGAGGCGGCGGCGCGCGGGGTAAAGCTGCAATTGTCCGGGCATACCCACGGCGGGCAGATCATCGGCATGGACCAGCTGGTGAAGCGGGCCAATGGTGGCTTTGTCTCCGGCCGCTACGACGTGGAGGGGATGACGCTGTACGTGGGCAACGGCGCGGGCCTCTGGGCCGGTTTCCCGGCGCGCATCGGCGTGCCTTCGGAGATCACCCTGATCACGCTGCGCCGCGCGCCTTGATCTGACCCCGGCCCGTCAGGCCGCCCGCAGCGGCGGCCGCGCATGCGCACTTCGACGCAGGGCCTGCGCCCGCTTGGCGATCCAGCGCACCACGAAGGCGGTGAACAGCAGCGCCGACGGCACCGCATACCAGAAGTTGCCGGGCACGCGCTTGAAGTACGAGTAGGTGAACACCGCCGCGATGATCCACATGCCGGTGACGTGCAGGCGACGCCAGGCGGTGGGTCCCATGCGCCGGGCGAGCCCCCGGTGCGAGGTGATGGCCAGCGCCAGGATGGCGATGTAGCCCACCGTGCCCGGGAGGTTGGCCAGCGCGGAGCGTGCTGGCCAGAACGCCGGGTTGAGGATGCCGAAACCGGTGATGGCGACTGCGTGCAGCAGGTGCGAGAACGCGAAGGACAGGCCGATGATGCGCCGTTCACGCAGCAGGAACCGGGTGAACGGGCCGGGCAGCAGGGTGGCGAAGGAGGATGCCGTGAATGCCGCCAGGAACAGCAGGAACGATGTGCGGGCGGTGAGCCGGATCGCCGCGCGGCTGCCTTCGGCTGCATCGGGATTCAGGGCGAAGGCGGTCAGTGCGAACGCGATCAGGACCACAGCGATGGCTACGAACAGGCGCCAGCCGTGCAGGAAGGAAATGTTGGAAGCAGCCATGATGAGACCTCGAAGTAGGGGGCGGGTAGTGCCGGCCGCTTGCCGGCAACCTCAGAAAGCAGGCAATGCAACCAGCACCCCCGCCGTGCACAGCTCGCCCACAACGGGCACGCAGGCAGCACGCAATGCGTCCGTTGCCACGTCATGTGTTTCGGACAGCGCCTGCAGTGCCTCATCCACACGCGCGCCGTCGTCACCGAAGACCGAAAGCAGCGCGTAGGCCAGCGGTGACGGTTGCTCGACCTTCAGGCTGAAATCGGCGCGACGCTGGATCACCAGCAGCGTGGGAGCTGCGCCCAACTCCGGCTCCAGCCCCTCGTCCTCATGCACCGGCCACCGGTACCCAAGCACCCGCACCAGCGGCGAAGCCGCCAGCACATCACTGTCCCCGGGTACGCGCTGCAGCAAACACCCAGCGCCACGCGGTTCAATGTGCAGTGACTGCTGCGTGCTCTCGTAGTGCGCCAGTTCCGCCGCCCAGTCCGGCAGTGCCAGCGTGTCCTGCACTGCCAGCCAGGCCGCGAACTCGCCGGCGATCCGTGGGAACAACGGGGTCTGGCAGGCGTGGTGGGCGTAGTAGTGCGCCACGGTGTCGCGCCAGCGCGACGTGCCCAACTGGTGTTGCAGGCGCGGCAGGCTGCCGGCCAGCAGGGTCTCCAGGCTGTCGATGCACAGGCGGCGGTATACCGCCAGCCTGCGCGCCTCCACGCCATCGGGTGCGGTCTTTGCAGGGTCCCGCACATGATCGGCCCAGCGCCGTTGCAGGGTAGCCAGCGACTCAGCCATGGGCCACCTCCGGCCAACGTGCCTCAGCCTGTGCCTGGCGGATCTGCGCGACCTCGGCCAGCAACCCGGCCAGCGGCGGGAAGTTGAAGTCGCGCTCGAGCAGCGTGGGACGCACGCCCACCCGCATGTAGGCCTCGCGCAACAGGGCCCAGACCACGCCTTTCACCGGCGCACCATGGGTATCGATCTTGAAGCCGTCGTCTTCATCGAAGTGGCCCGCTACGTGCAGCGAGGCGACACGGTGGGACGGCACGTGGGCCAGAAATTCGAAGGCGTCGTAACCGTTGTTGCAGGCATTGACGAAGACGTTGTTGACGTCCAGCAGCAGGTCGCAGTCGGCTTCGGCGAGCACGGCGTTGATGAAGTCGATCTCGCTCATGTCCGCGCCGGCAACGGCGTAGTAGGAAATGTTCTCCACGGCGATGCGCCGGCCCAGCATGTCCTGCACCTGGGCGATACGGCCGGCGACATGGTGAACGGCCTCGGCGGTGAACGGCAGTGGCAGCAGGTCGTAGACATGGCCACCGGCGGCGCAGTAGCTCAGGTGTTCGCTGTACAGCTGCACCTGGTGCAGGTCGAGGAAGGCACGGGTCTGTGCCAGCAGGGTGCGGTCCAGCGGATCAGGACCGCCCAGCGACAGCGACAGGCCGTGGCAGGTCAAGGGGTGGCGCTCGCTGAGTTGGCGCAGCGCGTCGCCGTGTGCACCGCCGACGCCGATCCAGTTGTCGGGGGAGACTTCGAGGAAGTCGATGGCACCGGCCGGCATGGCCAGCAGTTCGTCGATCAGGCCACGGCGCAGGCCAAGACCGGCGGCATGGGTGGGCAGGGGCAGGGACATGGCGGATGCTCCACAGAGAGCGCCGCCTTGAAGGCGGCGCCGGGTGAACGTCGATCAATCGGCAACGCGGGAGAACAGGCCCTTCGGCATCGGCTTGCCGTTGGCGGTGTAGACGCTGCGCAGGTAGTCGTGCGCTTCCTGCTCGCTGATGTAACCGTCGTGGTCGGTGTCGATGCGGTCGAACTCGGCGGCACGCTTGGCGGCCACAGCGTTGAATTCGGCACGCGAGACCTTGCCGTCGTGGTCGCGATCAGTGCGGGCAAACGAGGCGTCGCCGCACTTGCCTTCGCCACACTGGCCCTCGGCCACCTTGGCCTTGCCGGCGGGCGTGCCGGTGGTGGCCTTGTTGGCCCCGCACTTGCCTTCACCGCACTTGCCTTCGGCGGCGGCGCTCATGGCCACCGCGCTGATCGCCAGCGGCTGGATCGCCGCGGCCTGGCCGGCCAGCAGCAGGCCACCGGCCAGGGCGATGCCGATGGCACCGATGCGCGGCAGGCGGGAGGAAGAGGTATTCTTGGTCGAGATGGACATGGTGGTGACTCCTTGGGAAAGCACGCGGGGCTGCGGGATGGACGCCGCCGAAGAGGCGACGGAAAGCGAAACGCGCGGGAACAGGGGAGTCGGCTCAGGCGGCGCGGCGACAGCGCAGCAGATGGCCCAGCAGCAGCACACCGCCGAGCAGGGCACCGCCGAAGCCGATGCCGGGCAACAGCGCGGCAACCGGCAGCAGCAGGGCGATCAGGCTGACGCCCCAACCCAGGCCGTCATTGCGTGCCGTGGCACGGCCGGACCCGGCCAGCAGCCGGTCCACGCTGAGTGCGCCACCGCCGTTGAGGATCAGTGGCAGCAGCATGGCCAGGAACAGCAACGGCAGCTTGAAGTTGCCGTAGCCCTGGTCGGTGATAGCATAGCCCTGCCAGAGTTCACCCAGGCCGTTCCATTGGTCGGGCCAGTGCACGGCGGCGATGGCAACGATGGTGAGTACCCAGAACACGTAGGCCACCGAGCGCGTGGCCAGGCCGAGCAGCAGCATCACTGCACCCACCAGTTCCAGCCACGTTGCCAGCTGCCAGTTCAGCGACGCGGGCAGTGTGGAGAACGGGAACGGGAAGCGGCCTTCCAGGTCGGCGAACCAGTTCTGGCCGCCCAGCTTCTCGCGGCCGGATTGAAAGAACTCCCAGGCCAGCAGGGTGCGCAGCGCCAACGGCGAGAGCCAGCGGCCGACGGCGTCCAGGCGGGGCGTATACACGGAAGAAGCGGTGCTGATCATGGTGGTGTCCTGCGGGCCAGTGGTCGATGGAAGCCATTCCAGGCGGCGCAGGTATCGGCAACGTGTGCCGTTGCCCGGGGTTTTGTCAGCGACTGTGGCCGCGGCCGGGGTTTCGTACAGTCAGATACAAAGACGATGCGCGGATGCGCATCGGGGCGTTGCGCGCCCGCGTGCGGGCAGCGATATCCACCCGAAAGCGCCCGGCCAGGACCGGCGCGCGAATGTATCCCACTGTAGAAACCCGCCTGCGCCCTACAGTCCGGTACAACTCCGCGCTGCGGAGAAACAGCGCCGATACACCGGCAGGCGGAAATGGCCACTCCCAACTCCGGAGTGCCCCCATGATCCGTACCTGCTTGCTGGCCGCCGCTCTCGCCCTTGCCGCCGCCGCCCCTGCCTTCGCTGCCCGGGCCGATACCGCTGCACCGCCCACCGTCATCCTGGTGCACGGCGCGTTCGCTGATGGCTCCAGCTGGAGCAAGGTCATCAGCACCCTGCATGACTGGAAGCTGCCGGCGGTGGCCGTCCAGAATCCGCTCACCTCGTTGGCCGACGACGTCGCCGCCACCCGTCGTGCGATTGCCGCTGCGCCTGGCAAGGTGGTGCTGGTCGGCCACAGCTGGGGTGGCACGGTCATCACCGAAGCGGGCAATGACCCGAAGGTGCAGGCGCTGGTGTACGTGGCGGCGTTCGCGCCGGATGCAGGGCAATCATCGGCGCAACAGGGCGAAGGCTTCCCGGTCGGTCCGGGCCTGGCCCGCCTGCAGGAAAGGGACGGCTACCTGACGTTGCCGGCTGACGCTGTCGCCCAGGACTTCGCGCCGGACGTGATGAAGAAGTCGGCCGCACTGCTGTACAGCACGCAGGTCCCGTTGAAGGCCAGCGCGCTGGGCGAAGTAGTGAACGTTGCGGCGTGGCGCAGCAAGCCGAGCTGGTACGTGCTCAGCCGTGACGATCGCATGCTGTCGCCGCAGCTGCAGGCCGCCACCGCAAAACGCATTGGCGCGCAGCTGCAATCGATCGGCAGCAGCCATGTGTCGCTGCTTTCGCATCCGGCGCAGGTGGCCGACAGTATCCTGGAAGCGGCGGGGGTGAAGCCGGCGGAACTGCCACTGGCCGAGCAGGGGGGCTGAGCGATGGCCGGCCTGCGTGCGTACGTGCTGCCGTTGCTGATGGGCGTGCTGGGTGGGGCTGCGCTGTTGATGGCCTGGCCCAGCCCGGAGGCCGATGCGCAGCCGGCACAGGCCGTTCCCGCCGCCGGGTTCGACGGTGGCGGGCCCTGGCACAACAGCCCGCCGCTCACACTGGAGCAGTTGCGGGGGAAGGTGGTGCTGGTCGAGTTCTGGACCTACACCTGCAGCAACTGCCTCAACGTGGCGCCGTATGTCCACCAGTGGCATGCGCGCTACGCGTCGCAGGGCCTGAGGGTGATCGGCGTGCATACGCCGGAGTTCGCCTATGAAGGGCTGCCTGGCAACGTGCGCAAGGCCATCGCACGGTTGGACATCGCCTGGCCGGTGGTGCAGGACAACCAGTACCGGATCTGGAACGCCTGGGGCAACCGCTTCTGGCCCGCACTGTACCTGCTCGACCGGCAGGGGCGGGTGGTCTACCGCCATTACGGCGAGGGCGACTACGCACGTACCGAAAGCGAGATCCAGCGCCTGCTGGCCAACCCCTGAGCCGCGCTACCATGGCCGCACCGCGCGGCCTTGACCTTCGTCCTCATCGAGAACGCAATGAACCACGTACCGCACATCCTGGTCGTCGACGATGACAGCGAGATCCGCCAGATGCTGGCCGATTACCTGCAACGCAACGGCCTGCGCGTGAGCCAGGCCGACGGTGGCCGGGCCATGCGCGCGCTGATGGATACCCATGCCGTGGATCTGGTCGTGCTGGACGTGATGATGCCGGGCGAGGACGGACTGAGCCTGTGCCGTAACCTGCGCGCCGGCAAGCATCGTGCGGTGCCGGTGGTGCTGCTGACCGCCCGCGACGACGAAACCGACCGCATCATCGGCCTGGAAATGGGCGCTGATGACTACGTGACCAAGCCCTTCTCTTCGCGCGAACTGCTGGCACGCATCAATGCGGTGATCCGCCGCACCCGGATGTTGCCGCCGAACCTGCAGGTGAGCGAAGCCGGTCGCCAGCTGGCCTTCGGCGAGTGGCGCCTGGACACCACCGCACGCCATCTGCTGGATGCACAGGACACCGCGTATCCACTCAGTGGCGCCGAATTCCGCCTGTTGCGCGTATTCCTCGATCACGCCAATCGGGTGCTCAGCCGCGACCAGCTGCTCAGCCTCACGCAGGGCCGCGATGCCGAACTGTTTGACCGCTCGATCGACCTGCTGGTCAGCCGCGTGCGGCAGCGCCTGGGTGACGACGCACGCGAGCCGACCTACATCAAGACCGTGCGCAGCGAAGGCTATGTGTTCAGCGTGCCGGTGCAGTTGCTGGGGCCGGACGAATGAACGCCACCGCACGCCGCCCACGCTGGCCGCGCACGCTGTCGGCGCGGCTGCTGCTGGTGCTGCTGGGCGGACTGGCGCTGGCCCACGCACTGTCCTTCGGCCTGCTGTTCTTCGAACGCTACCAGTCCACCCGCAGCATGATGCTGCGCAACCTGGACGAAGACGTGGCCGTGAGTGTTGCGCTGCTGGAGCACCTGCCCGCGGACCAGCGCGATGCCTGGGTGCCGCGGCTGGAGCGGCGCACCTACCGTTACCTGCTGCGCCCGGCCGCGGCCGGACCGGGGCTGCAGACCGATCGTGCACGCCAGGTCACGGCGATCATCGATGACAGCCTGCAGCACCGCTATCCGTTGCAGGCGCGCCAGGTGGCTCGCCTGCCGGAGCGGTTCGAGGTGGAACTGCGCCTGCACGACGGCACTCCCTTGACCATTGAAGTCACCCCGTCGGGCCTGCCGCTGGCGCGCTGGCTGCCCGCCGTGCTGCTGGTGCAGCTGGCGCTGCTGCTGGTGTGCGCGTGGCTGGCGGTGCGCCTGGCCATGCGCCCGCTGCAGCAGTTGTCGCATGCGGTGGAGCATCTGCAGCCGGGCAAGGACGGGCCTGCACTGCCTGAAGATGGCCCGGCCGAAGTGGGCGGCGCAGCAGCCGCGCTCAACGCACTGCAGGCACGCATTCGTGGCCATGTCAGTGAACGCCTGCAGATCCTGGCCGCGATCTCGCATGACCTGCAGACCCCCATCACGCGCATGAAGCTCCGGGTGGAGACCCTGCCTGAAGACAGCACCCAGCAGCGGCTGCTGGCCGACCTCGACCACCTTGGGCAACTGGTGCGCGAGGGTGTGGCCTATGCGCGCAGCAGCCACGTCGCCAGTGGCGCGCCGGTGTCGATGGACCTGGGCGCGTTCCTGGCCAGTGTGGTCGGCGATTACGAGGACATGGGCAAGCCAGTCAGTGGCGGTGCGCCCGCTGGACTGGTCGTGCAGACCTGGCCGCAGCTGCTGCGACGGGTGGTCGGCAATCTGGTCGACAATGCACTCCGCTACGCCGGCGCTGCCGAGATCGAGGCCGGCCGTGACGAGGCCGGAAGGGTATGGATCGGAATTTCCGACCGTGGCCCGGGCATCCCCGAGGACCAGCTGCAGGCAGTGCTGGCGCCGTTCCATCGGCTGGAAAGCTCGCGCAATCGCGATACCGGTGGCACTGGCCTGGGACTGGCCATCGCGGTGCAACTGGCGCAGTCGCTGGGCGGCTCGCTGCGGTTGCGCAACCGCGAGGGTGGCGGGCTGATGGCTGAGCTGCAGCTGCCGGGGTAACGGGCGGGGTCGGATCCCTTTGCGGGAGCGAAGGGCTCTGACCCCGATGTGGGATCTGTGACATTCCTGCACGGCCTTGGGATCGGCGATCATCTGCAGGGAGTGTCGAAACCAGGAAGCACGCAATGCAGGGAACGCAGCATTCAATCCAGCGCCCGCGCCACGTCGCGCTGCTGGTCGGTCTGCTCGCGCTGGCGGCCTGCCAGCGCACACCGGACGCACCGACCGACCCACTCGCAGCGGGCACGCCGCCTGCCGCCCCGGCCACCGCAACAGATCTCTCTCCGCTGCTCGACGCCTTGCCGACCTGCGCGCTGGACGGCTGGTACATCGATCAGCAGACCGGGCGCCCGGCCCATCCCTGGTTGGCGGCGAACGCGCCGAAGCCCTGCAAGGAAGACGTGGAGAACGAGATCGCCACGTTCTGCGTGCAGGGGCAGTGGAAGGGGCTGCCGGTGGAAGAGGTGATCCTGCCGACGATGACATTCGTTTCGTTCCGTGGGGCCAGGATCGGCCTGCCGCTGGAGAAGGCACGTCCCATCGTCCGCCAGCGTTTCGGCCAGGACTTCCCGGGTGGTGCGGCTTACGAGGAGGGCCGCGAGCCGAAGCTGATGGCCGATCCCGAAGATGCGCAGCGTTCGTGGCTGCTGTGCAGCACCCCGGAACTGGGCCACGACGTGGACAGCGAGGGAAGCATCAGCTATTCCGGCATGAACCTGCCCTACGACCACGACGGTTGCAGTTACCGCTACAGCCCGGTCGACTTCTGCGATGCGCGGCACCGCGCAGCCATCGAAGATGCCCTCCAGCATCAGAAACCCAATTTCAACCGGCACTACCTGCTGGTACAGGTCGATGATCGTCCGGAGTATTTCCAGCGCACGCTGGTGCTGGTCGATACCCGCACGGGCAGGGCGACGCCACTGCCGTTCGATGCCTTCACCGGGCCGGCGGGAAAGGGCGGTGATGCTACCGGCTACGGGACACTGGAGACGGGCGTGGACCGGCAGCAGTTCTGCCTCGATGGCGCGTTGCTGGTCTACCGCGTGTTCGAGGAAGGGCGCTTCTGCTTCGGTTTTGACGGTGAGCGCTTCACCGGCCATGAAACCCAGTACATGCAGGCAGCGGATGGCCGATGACCGGTATTTCACCCGGGCCATGACATCCTGCCCCGAACCTGCGCAACCGGGACCGAGGCTGTTGAAGGCGAACACGCAATGACCGCGGCGCGGCAGCGCTCGATGTGGGTGGCGGGCCTGTCCACGGTAGTGGAGTGGTACGACTTCACCCTGTACCTGTATTTCGCCACGGTGCTGTCGCGGGTGTTTTTCGGCGGCGGCGAACAGGCGCTGCTGGTCACGCTGGCAGGCTTCGCGGTGTCCTACCTGATGCGCCCGCTGGGCGCGCTGTGCTTCGGCCACCTGGGCGACCGCCTGGGCCGGCGCTGGATGCTGCTGGCTTCGATGGCGTTGATGGCGGCGGCGATGCTGGCCACTGCGTTGCTGCCGACCGCGGCCACCGCAGGTACCACGGCGGGCGTGCTACTGCTGGTATTGCGCTGCGTGATGGCGTTTTCGGTGGGCGGTGAGTACACCGGCGTGGTGGCGTACCTGCTGGAAAGCGCACCGGCGCGGCGGCGTGGCCTGGTGACCTCGCTGGCCTCGGCCGCCAGTGAAGTAGGCGCACTGCTGGCGGTAGCGATCTCGGCGGTCACCGTGGCGCTGCTCGCGCCCGCGCAGCTGGACAGCTGGGGCTGGCGTATTCCGTTCTTCGTCGGCGCTGCGCTGGCACTGGTGATCCTGGTCGCGCGCTCGGGCATGCACGAATCGCCTGAGTTCGAACGCCAGCGCCGCGAAGGCAGCATTCCTGCCACGCCGCTGCGGCATGTGCTGCAGCACCACCCGCTGGCGGTGGCGCGCACCTTCGCGATCTCGGCCTTGGGATCGATCACCTACTACGTGGGCATCACCTATGTGCCTGCGTTCCTGCACGCGCAGGGCCACGATGAGGGCGATGCACTGTGGCTTTCGACAATTGCGGCGGTCGCAGTGATTGCGATCACGCCGCTGTGTGGCGCATTGTCCGACCGCGTCGGGCGGCGGCCGATGCTGCTGGGCCTGACCCTGCTGGCAGCGTTGTTGCCGCTGTCCCTGTTCGCCTGGATGGCACAGGCGCCGCCGTTGGGCATTGCGCTGGCGGCGGTGCTGCTGGCCTGCGTGGCCGGCGGCGTGAGCGCGGTGGCGGCCCCGGCCACGGCCGAGCAGTTCCCCGGCGAAGGGCGGGTGAGTGGGCTGGCACTGGGCGTGACCATGGCCACGGCCTTCTTCGGCGGGGCAACGCCATGGCTGGCGCAATGGTGGGTGGAACGCAGCGGCTGGGCGGCGGCGCCGGGCGCGATGATCGCGCTGGTGGCGGTGCTGGTGCTGCCGGTGCTGTGGACCCTGCCCGAGACGGTCCCGGGCAGGGCCAAGCGCTAGCAGGTCAGACCTTCAGGGTCTGCTCGATGTCGGCCAGCACGGCGGCCGCATCGACGCCGATGGCAATCGACTGCACCACGTGGCCGTCCCACACGCTGGGGCCGAACGCCAGGCCTTCCGGCTTGGGAATGGTCATGCCGCGGGCGACGCCGTCGGTGGCCACGCGCACGCTGGCGCGCTCGAACTGGAACAGCTCCGGACGGGTCAGCGCGATGCAGGCGCAGCAGTCGTGCACGACCATGCCCTTGTGGCCGGCCTGCAGGTAGAAGTCCACGTAATCCTGCGACAGCGCACGCACCAGTTCGGCATCGGCACCGCCGATGGCGGCCAGCTTGTCCAGACCGTCACGGTCCATTTCCACGCGGGTGGTCACGTCCAGGCCGATGGCGGTGACCGGCCAGCTGGCAGTGAACACCACGTCGGCCGCTTCGGCATCGCCCCAGATGTTGGCTTCGGCGGCCGGGGTGATGTTGCCGTTGACGTGGAACGCGCCGCCCATGATCACCACGCCGCGCACCAGGCCGGCGATGTCCGGGGCCTGCTGCAGGGCCAGCGCGAGGTTGGTCATGCGGCCGACCGCGACCAGGGTCACTTCGCCCGGATGGGCGCGGACCAGGTCGATGATCAGCTGGTGAGCGGGGCGCGCGTCGGCGGCCACGTCCAGTTCGGTCGGCACCGGGTGGTTGCCCAGGCCGTTGTGGCCGTGGATGTGCACCGGCCAGGCTTCCGGGGTGGCTTCCGGCTGCAGCGGGCCACCGGCACCGCGCGCGACCGGGGCGGCGAAGCCCCAGGCCTGCTTCAGGTACAGCGCGTTGTGCGTGGTCGACTCCACCGAGGCATTGCCGAAGGTGGTGGTGACGCCGATCAGGTCAATCTGGGCGTGCTTGTGCAGGTACAGCAGGGCCAGGGCGTCGTCGACGCCCGGGTCGGTATCGAAAATGACTTTCAGCATGTTGTTGTTCTTCTTCTTCCGTGTGGTGCGGGGGGCGCCGGCGGCCTGGAAGCAGGCCGGCGCGCCCTGCATTGTCCCATCTTCATGACGGGCAGGGCCATTGCCGGGCTGGCAGGCCCATAATGCCCTCCAGTCCAGGCATGGAGCCGCCGAATGTTGATCGTTGCCCTTCTGCTGGTCCTGCTGGTGCTGGGCCTGAACGTGGCGGCTACCGTGGTGATCGTCAGGCGTGATGGCCTGTCGGCGGGTGGCCGCGCGGTGCAGCTGCTGCTGGTCTGGCTGCTGCCGCTGGTCGGCGCCATCCTGTGCCTGGCAGTGGCCACGGCCGATGGCTCAGGCAGCCGGGGGGATGGCGGTGCAAGCCATGACACCTCCGTTGGCTATTCCAGTGACAGCCACAGCCATCACAGCCACAGCAGCTCCGACTGCAGCAGTGATGGTGGTGGGGGGGACGGCGGCAGCTGCGGTGGCGATTGATCAGACGTTTCGGGATGCCGGCCAGCGGCCGGCACTAACCCGCCGAGGTCACGTCCCGGTAGTGCCGGCCACTGGCCGGCAACCTCTTCCCCTCAGCCGCCGCCTTCGGCGGGCAAGCGGCCACGGCACGTTCAGCAGCCCAACCAAGGTCACGTCCCGGTAGTGCCGGCCGCTGGCCGGCAACCAAATCCGCTCAGCCGCCGCCTTCGGCGGGCAAGCGCCCACGGCACGTTCAACAGTCCAACCAAGGGCACGTCCCGGTAGTGCCGGCCGCTGGCCGGCAACCACATCCGCTCAGCCGCCGCCTTCGGTCGGCAAGGGCGCCGGCACGTTCAACAGCCCGCCTGCCGCCACATAGGCGGCCAGGGCCTGGCCCTGGCTGAGCAGATGGCGTTCCATGGTGCGTTCGGCGGCCTGCGCGTCGCGGCGGCGGAAGCACTCCATCAGCTCGCGGTGCTCGGCCAGCGATTGCGCGGTGCGCCCTGGGGTCAGCAGCTGGCGGCCGCGATGCATCTTCAGGATGCGGTGCAGGTCGTGGGTGATGCGGATCAGCCACGGGTTGCCGGCGTAATGCTGCACGGTTTCGTGGATCAGGTAGTTGTTGCGGTAGTACTCGGCGATGTTGCCCTCGGCCGCCGCCGCTTCCATCGCCGCATGCAGGGCCTCCAGCTGTTGCACGCCGGCATCGTCGATGTGCCTCACCGCCTCGTGTGCGCAACGGCCTTCCAGCATGGCCATCACCGGGAACAGCTGGTTGAGGTCTTCCAGCGTCAGCCGGGTGACCCGGCTGCCACGACCGGCATCGATCTGCACCAGGCCTTCGGCTGCCAGCAGCTTCAACGCCTCGCGCAGGGGCGTACGGCTGATACCCAGTTCCTTGCACAGCGCGGGCTCGTCGATCCACTCGCCCGGCGGCAACCGGTAGTCATAGATGCGCTCGCGCACGTGTTCGGCCACCTCTTCGTACAGAGGCGCGCGCTTCTTCGGTGACCGCGGGGCAGGGGCAATGGCCATGCGCAGAGTGTAACGCCAGGTCGCGCCGGCCAGCGGCCGGCACGACCCGATGGCGGTTACATCCAGCCCGGCACCACGAACACCAGCCAGGCCAGCAACGGCCCCAGCGCCACCACCAGACCGCTGTACACCAGGAAGCGACGGAACAGGCTCTCGCGCTCTTCCTTGGCTGCCGAAGCCACCACCAGTGCGCCATTGGTGGAGAACGGGCTGACATCGACGATGGTGGACGACACCGCCAGCGCGCAGATCACGCCAGCGGCGCTGAGGTGACCCTGCATCAGGAACGGCACGGCCAATGGAATCGTTGCGCCGAGCACCGCGGCCGACGAGGCGAATGCAGAGACGATGCCACCCACGTAGCAGACCAGCAGTGCACCCAGCAGCGGGATGCCGATGTCGGACACGCCATTGCCGATGAAGTCCACCGCGCCGGCATGTTCCAGCACGCCGATGTAGGTCACCACACCGCAGATCAGCAGCACGGTGGACCAGCTGATGCCATCGACCGCGCCCTTCTGGCTTTGTGGCGACAG
The DNA here is from genome assembly GCF_059370155.1 of Stenotrophomonas sp. YJH_SMC_73. NCBI lineage: Bacteria > Pseudomonadati > Pseudomonadota > Gammaproteobacteria > Lysobacterales > Lysobacteraceae > Stenotrophomonas > Stenotrophomonas sp. YJH_SMC_73. Next base: position 308,294 of record NZ_JCAFTJ010000005.1, read on the forward strand.
CAGTGCCAGCGCGACAGCCACGGTGATCGAGACCAGGCCGACGTTGAGGTTGTAGATCAGCGCGGCCACGCCCAGGCCGAGCAGGCCGATCAGGGTGAACAACCGCTCGCGGGTCAGGCTGACCTCATCCAGTGCCGCCGGATCGTTGGACAGGGTGCCGCCGCCCGCCGCGACCAGCGCGCCATGGCCTTCGATCGCGAACTGGCGCGAGGATGCCTGCGGGCCACCGGCCATCGCCAGCTCGGCATTGCCGATCGTTCCCGCTGCCGTGATCGAACCGCGACGCAGCAGGGCGATGCCACCGAAGGCGAAGAAGCAGATCGTCGCCATCATGAAGTTGAAGCCCAGGCTGGTCAGGAACACCGCCATCTCGGTCACTTCCAGCCCGGCTTTCTGCACCACGCCATTGGTGATGCTGCCGTACACGCTGATGGGCGAGAAGCCGCCGGCCTGCGCACCATGGATGACCAGCAGGCCCATCATCAGTGGATTGATGTTGTACTGCTTGGCAAAGCGCAGGGCGACCGGGCCGATGATCGCGACCGCGGCCGGGCCCAGAGCGCCGAACGCGGTGAGGACCGCGGTGATCACGAACATCACCCACGGAATGGCCACGATATGGCCGCGCACCGCTTTCACTGCCCAGTGCACCAGCAGGTCGATGGTGCCGTTCTTCTGCGCGATGGCGAACAGGTAGGTGATGCCGACCAGGGTCAGGAACAGATCGCCGGGAAAGCCGGCCAGGACCTCCTTGCCGCCCATGTCGACCCACAGCCCGCCGATGATGAAGGCCAGCGCGAAAGCGACGGCACCCATGTTGATTGGCATCGCGGTGGCGACGATGAACATGATCACCAGACCGATGATCGTTGCGATTTGTGGACTCATGCGCCCTCCCAGACACGTGACTCACGTACAGCGCGGATGGAGACCCGCCATCCCGGGGTAAGGCGACGTACGGCGTGTTGCGTGATACGTACTGCTCGAACCCGTTACTGCAGCCGTTCCAGCGCGCTGCGGACCCATGCCGCCGCGCCTTCAAGGCTCTGGAACTCTTCCACCGCGCGCACCTCGCAGCACGGATAGGCCGGCGCGACCATGCGCGCCAGCGCGTTGCCCGGGCCCAACTGCAGGAATACCCGCGCGCCGCGCTCGAAGGCCTGGCGCATCACCTGCGCCCATTCGATGGTCTGCGCCAGTTGCAACGAAAGCGTGTTGACTGCCGTTGCGCGATCCCGCACCGGTCGCGCATCGATGCCGGCCAGCAGCGGCAGGCGTGGGGCCTGCAGTGGCGATGCATCGAGTGCGGCAGCGAACGGTGCGACCGCCGCCGCCAGCAATGGTGTGTGTGCGGGCACGCGCACCGGCAGCAGACGGATGTCCGCGCCCTGCGCCCGCGCTGCATCGGCCAGCCGCTGCAACGAGGCGTGCGTGCCGCCCACGATGAAATGGTCCTGCCCGTTGGCGATGGCCACGTGCGCACCGTGCAGATCGCACAGCGGCTGCAGTACATGGCGTTCCAAGCCAAGCACCGCCTGCAGGCCTGCATCGGCGGGGCTGGCGCTGTCCATCAATCGCGCGCGCTGCGCCGCAAGGGCAAGGCAGGTGGCCGCATCGAAGCTGCCGGCAATGGCGTGCGCGGCGAGCTCGCCGATGCTGTAGCCAGCGATCAGCGTCGGCGCTGGCACGCAGTCGCGCAGTCCTTGCCACTGCGCCAGGCTGGCCGCGCACAGCAGCGGTTGCGCCTGCGCATTGTCGAAGCGGTCTTCGGCCCCAGCGGCGGAAAATACATCGCGTCCGAGCACCGTGCTGGCCAGATCAAGGATGTGGCGTGCGGCCGGAAGATCGCGCACGCGTTCGAACATCTCCGCGTGCTGGACGCCTTGGCCGGGGCAGAGCAGGGCAAGGCTCATGCGACCTCCTGCTGCAGCAGGAACCAGGCACAGGCCAGCAGGTCGGCACTGCCGCCGGGGCTCAGCCGGCGTGCGACGAATCCATCACCGATGCTGTGCAGGCGTGCCTGCCAGCCGGGTACGAAGGCGCCACCGGCATCGAGGAAGCCTCGCGCCTGTTGCTGGGCCCAGCGCAGGCCGTTGGCGCCGCCACGGTGCAGCAGGTTGAGGTCATCCACGCACGCGATCAGCTGCATCAGCGTCTGGCACATCGCGGCCTCGCGTGGCAGGCCGCTGGCCAGTGCGTGGCGCAGGACAGGCAATGCCACGTCGCGCAGCAGCGGGTAGCCGGCGGCCGCTTGTTCGCGCACGCCCTGCACGCCGTGCCGCGCGCGCGCGCGTTGGCCGGGGCTGTTCGCATCCAGAGGTGCGTCGGCGAGCTCGGCAGCCCAGCGGCGCACTTCCTGGCAGACCTGTTCGGCTGCGGCGGTACGGCCCGCGCGGTCCCGGCAGGCAGCGGAGGCGGCCACCAGCAGGCCAAGGCTGAAGACCGCGCCGCGATGAGTGTTGATGCCGGCGGTCGCGCGCAGCATCGCGATTTCGGCGGAGATGCCACACCGGCGCAAGGCATTGAAGTCCGCCTCGGCTGCACCGAGGCAGGCCACGGCGATGAAGTAGTGGCGCAGCGTGAACAGGCTGCGCAGGAACGTGCCGGCGTCCATGTCGTGGTGGCTGCCGCTGTCGAAGGGGGTGACCAACCCTGGCTTGGGTGCAAGGGCCAGTTCGGCGTGCAGGCTGGCGATGGCGAGGCGCCCCAGACGCGCGCTGTCCACGGCAGCTGGTCTGACCTCCGGTTGCACGAGGGCGTTCACGCGCTCACCCCGGTGGAGGCGAACAACGCATCACGTAGTTCCAGTGCGGCACCATCGAGGCGCTTGACCAGTACCTCGCGGCTGCGCCCGGCGTATTCGCGCCAGTTCACCGCGCCACCATCCACCAGGCACAGTTCGCCATCGACCCGATGCCCGAAGGCGCTTTCCCAGTGCTGCAGGCGCTCGACCAGCAGGTCGGCCTGGCGCGCGTCGCCCACCTGCCACAGCAGGTCGATGTCCGAGCGTGCGTGCACATAGGGCAGACCGCTGAGGTGCTGCCAGGCGAAGGCGCCGAACACGCGGGCCGGTGCAAGCCGCAGCATTGCCTGCAGTGCCGCCTGCCAATCAGCCGGAACGCCGCCGGCGAGAATCTGATCCAGGGCAGGGGGAGGCTGCAGGTGCTGGATGTCCTGCAGGGCCACGCGCAGCGCCAGCCGTTGCTTGCCTTCGCCTGGCGGCAGCGGCACCCCCAGGCGAAGCCGCGGGTCGGGATCATCCGCCGCACTGCGTGCCACCATGGCTGGCAGGCCCTGTGCGAACCATGCTGCCAGGCGCGGTTCGTGTCCAGTCACGTCAGCCCGCCAGTCGGCTTCGGCCGACAGCCAGGCCAGCGTGTGGCGGGCGGGCCGCTCAGGCATCGCCGTGGGCCACCGCAGTCGAAACCGCTGCCGCCAGGGCGCGACCGCCGCGCTGTGCGCCGCGTGCGGCACGTCGGTCGCCTTCGGCGCGTGTGCGCAGGGCCTGCAGCAGGTGCTGGGAAAGATCGCCTTCCCACAACGAGTCCACCGCACCCATCGCCACGTAGTTGGCGACGCCCGGCGCGAATACCGGCGAGCTCTGGCTGAGCTCCTGCAGCTTCTCCAGCGGTTGCTTGGTCACCCGCGCCATTGCGCGCAGGTCCATCACCCGCACCTGTGCATCGGGCAGGGCGTGGATGTGGTCGGCCATCAGGCCGAATGAGAGGAAGCCGCCACTGACGGATTCGCCGTAGACCAGGGTGATCAGGCGCGCACCACGGCGGCGTGCCAGATCGAGCGTCTGCGCGAGATGCGCAAAGTAACCACTGATGCCCAACAGTTCGTCGCGCCGCGCCAGGCGCTGTCCGGCGGTATCCACCAGCATCACGATCGGTCGCTGTGGATGAGCGCCGGTGCTGGCAAGCACGGTTTCGGCCAGTGCCAGTGCGTGGTCCACGCCGACTTCAAGTTTGTCGGCGGTACCGATCACGGTCACCTCGCCATCCTCGGTGGTGGCGCTGCCGGTCAGCACCGAATCGTTCACCGCAATGGCATGCCCATGCGGGAACAGGGCATCGAGCAGGTTCTGCAACGGCATGCTCATGGCAGGCTCCGGTCGGCGGTGGCGATGAGGAACTCATCGGTGTCGAGCAGCGGTAGTCGCTCGGGGGCTGCGATGCCTTGGCGGGCCCAGATCTCCAGGCCATCGCGGCAATCGCCCCAGGCCTGCACGCGCGCCTTCAATGCCGCATGGCGTTCCTGCAGCGCAGCCAGTGCAGTATCCGGATCGGTGCTACTGGTATCAGGCTGCAGCGCGTTGCTGGCCGCCTGCGCGAAGGCCTCGATGGCATCGGGCACCAGCACCTGTGCCTGGTCGATCAGGTAGCGGTGCTTGCCTCCCGTTACGCGCCAGACCAGCGCGCGATCGCGGGAATCGAACTCTTCCACGCCGCGCACGGTTTCGATCACTTCCGGGCCGGACAGCGACAGGCGCCCCTCTTCGGACATGATGACCGTGCTGCAGCAGCGGGCGACGATGCCCATGCCGCCGAAGGCGCCGTTGCCGCTGCCGATCAGCGCGATCACCGGCACACCCGCTGCACGCGCGTCCAGGGTGGCGCGCATGATCTCGGAAATGGCGATGAGCCCTGCATTGGCTTCGTGCAGGCGCACACCACCGGTGTCCAGCAGCAGAAGCACGCCTTCGGGATGTGTTTCGGCTGCGCGGCGCAGCAGCCCGGTCAGTTTGGCACCGTGCACTTCGCCCACGCCGCCGCCCATGAATTCACCCTGCTGCGCGGCCAGCAGCACGCGTCGGCCACGCAGCGTGGCTTCGCCGACAACGATGCCGTCGTCGAACGCCGCGGGCTGGTCGAGCTGTGCCAGGTGCGGGCTCATCATCCGCCGCGCCGGGCCGAGGAATTCCCTGAAGGAACCGGCATCGACCAGGCTGGCGATACGCTCGCGCGCATCGGCTTCGTAGTAGCTGCAGCGCTGCGTCCGGTTCATCGTGGATCTCCAGCACGCAGGGTTTCCACGGCCTGGTCCAGGCGCAGGCTGACTACCGCCGGGGTCGCACCGGCATCGTTGATCGAGATGCGTACATCGCGCAGCGGATGACGCTGTGCGAAGTCGCTGATCACCGCTTGCCACACGCTGCCGAAACCCTTCGCGGCGGTGATGATGCGCACCGTCATCGCGCCGTCCAGTGCGGCCGGCTCCAGCAGGATTTCCAGGTTGCCCGAGGCCAGCACGCCGACCAGCACCGCGTCGCGCGGAAACTGCACCGCAGTGTGCCCTTCGAATCGATAGTCGAGGGTTTCCATGCTCAGCCCCTTACCAGTTGCGGAAGCGCTTGGGCGGGTCGTACAGACCGCCGGACCAGCGCACCAGGTCCTTCACCGAACGCGCCGCCAGCAGGTCACGGCTGGCATCGCGCACGGAGATGCCAAGGTCGTCGGGACGGCGGATCACGCCGCGGTCGCGCAGGTTTTCCACCATCGCGCGGTCGCGGCCCAGGCCCACGGCGGTATAGCCGGCCACGCCACGGATCGCCTGTTCGCGCTCCTCAGGGGTGCGGCACAGCAGCAGGTTGGCAATGCCTTCCTCGGTCAGCACATGGCTGACGTCGTCGCCGTAGATCATCACCGGCGGCAGCGGCATGTTCGCGCGTTCGGCCAGTTCCCAGGCATCGAGCCGCTCGACGAAGGCCGGTGCCATGTGCTCGCGGAAGGTTTCCACCATCTGCACCACCAGCTTGCGCCCGCGCGGCATCTCGCCCGGGCGCGCGGCCTGCTGGCCGGCCTTGATCCAGGCCTCGCTGGCATGGCGGCGGCCGCGTGCGTCCGAGCCCATGTTCGGTGCGCCACCGAAGCCGGCAATGCGGTCGCGGGTGGCGGTGGAGCTGTTGCCCTGCAGGTCGATCTGCAGGGTGGAACCGATGAACATGTCGCAGGCATACAGGCCGGCGGTCTGCGAGAACGCGCGGTTGGAACGCATCGAGCCATCGGCGCCGGTGAAGAACACATCGCCTCGCGCGGCGATGTACTTCTCCATGCCCAGTTCCGAACCGAACGAATGCACCGATCTGACGAAGCCCGATTCGATTGCCGGAATCAGTGCCGGGTGGGGGTTCAACGCCCAGTGCTGGCAGATCTTTCCCTTCAGGTCGAGCGATTCGGCGTAGGTGGGGAGCAGCAGTTCGATGGCCGCCGTATCGAAGCCGATGCCATGGTTGAGGCGGTTCACGCCGTACTCGGCGTAGATGCCCTTGATCGCCATCATCGCCATCAACACCTGGATCTCGGAGATCTGCGCCGGGTCGCGGGTGAACAGCGGCTCGATGTGGTTCGGCTTCGGCGCCTGCACCACGAAGTTGACCCAGTCAGCGGGAATGTCGACGCGGGGGAGGGTGTCGACGATCTCGTTGACCTGGGCGATGACGATGCCGCCACCGAAGGCAGTGGCTTCGACGATCACCGGCGTGTCTTCGGTGTTCGGGCCGGTGTACAGGTTGCCGTGCCGGTCTGCGGCCTGCGCGGCGACCAGGGCCACGCGCGGGGTCAGGTCGATGAAGTAGCGGCCGAACAGTTCCAGGTAGGTGTGGATGGCACCGATCTGGATGCGCCCTTCAGCCACCAGGTTGGCCAGGCGCACCGACTGCGGGCCGGAGAACGAGAAGTCCAGCTTCGAAGCGATACCACGCTCGAATACATCCAGATGCGAGGGCAGCGACAGCACCGACTGCACCATGTGCAGGTCGTGCACGCGGGCCGGATCAAGATCGGCCAGGGCCTGGGCGAGGAAATCGGCCTGCTTCTGGTTGTTGCCCTCCAGGCAGACCTTGTCGCCGGGCTCCAGCAGCGCATGCAGCAGCTCGCCTACGTCGCCGGCGGCGACCTCGCGTCCCCGGGCCCACGGCGCGGCACGTTCCAGGCGGGCCTGGCGACTGCGTTCCAACGTATCCCAGCTCGGGTTCATTGACCGGCTTCCGACGGGTGTTGGAATAATTACGGCATAATTACGGCGTAGGGTGCAACCTGCAGTGCAGCAAAAGGAAAGGCCCGCACGGAGACGGGCCCATTCAGGTAGCCCACGACCGTGGTCGTGGCGGAGGGCGTGCCGACCAACGGTCGGCACCCACCTTGCACCCGTCGTTTGCTCAGAACTTCCAGCGCAGGCTGGCCGACACGAAGCGCGGCTCGCCGAAGTTGTTGTAGTCCAGGTTGGCCCAGTAGGTCTTGTCCAGCGCGTTGCGCACGCTCAGCGTCGCGGTCCAGTTGTCGCTGATGCGGTAGTTGGCGTTGAACTGCACCAGCGAATACGCCGGCTGGTTCACCGTCACCGTGCCGCCGAGCGGGTAGGCGATGTTGTAGCCCTGCACCCGGCTCTGCCACTGCAGGCCACCGCCGATGCTCAGTCGCTCCAGCGCGCCGCGCAGCTGCAGCTGGGTGTTGAGCTGCAGCAGGTCCTTGGGCGGATTGGCGTACAGCAGGTCGGTGGCGGCGCGGGTCACCTTGACGCGGGTGTAGCCGGCATTGACCGTCCAGCCCGGCAGGATCTCGCCGTTGACGTCCATCTCCCAACCGCGCGCCTTGGTGCCGTTGATGCCGATATAGGCCGAGCTGCCGTCGCTCAGCGTACCTTCCGGCACGCTCATGTCACGCACCGCGTAGTTGTCCTGCTTGGCCTCGAACACCGCCGCATTGGCGGTCAGGCGGCCATCGAACCACTGCGTCTTGATGCCCGCTTCCAGGTTCGAGCCCTGCACCGGTGCCAGCAGGTTCTCGTTGCGGTCCTTGTAGTTCTGCGGATTGAAGATCTCGGTGTAGCTGGCATAGGCCGACACGTTCGGGGTGATCTCGTAGACCAGGCCCACGTACGGAGTGACCTCATCGCTCACCTTGTATGCACCGCTGGTGCCGGTATAGGCGCCGGCAGCGTTGTACGAGCGGCTGAGCGTTTCCCAGCGGCTCAGGCGCGCACCGGCAATCAGCGACAGCGGCTCGGCCAGGCGCAGGCGGGTGGCCAGGTAGACGCCGCTCTGCGTGGTCTTGGCCACGCGGCGTGCGCCGGTGCGGGTGTAGGTCACCTCGGAGATGTCGCCGTTCCAGTTGAACACGTTGGGGATGTAGTAGCAGCGCTCACGCCCGCAGGTCGCCCAGTCGCCCGGGAAGTTCAGCGCCACGGTATTGGTGGTGCCTTCCAGGTCCGACCACTGCGCGCCGACGGTGAGGTCGTGGTCGCGGCCGAACAGCGGGAAGCTGCCGGTCAGGTAGGCATCGACATTGCGGCGGGTGTCCTTCGAATCACCGGCGGCCGCGCGCAGGTAGATGCCCGCGCCGGTCACCGGGTCCGGGTTGCCGGTGCCGTACAGGCGCACGTTCTGCACGTTGCCGCGGGTGTAGGCGGTGTTGATCTTCAGCAGCCAGTGGTCGCCGAAACGCTGTTCCAGGTTGGCGAAGGCGGTATTGCTTTCGCGTTTCCAGTAGCTCCACTTCGGCGACAGGTTGGTCGAGCGCGCCAGATGGGCGAAGTTGCCCTGGTTGTCGAAGAACGCCACGGTGCCCCAGGTCGAACCGGTCGGGTTGTTGTCCTGGGTCTGGTAGCCGACGGTAACCGTGGTGCTGTCGGTGACATCGCCTTCCAGCACCGCCATGCCGGCCATCTTGTTTTCCTTGTAGCGGTCGTAATACAGGCCACGATCGGTGTAGGCGGCGACCACGCGGCTGCGGAAGCGGCCGTCGGCGGTCAGCGGCGCGGTTACGTCGGCTTCCATGCGGCGGTAGTCCCAGCTACCGGCGCTGACCGCGAACGACGCGTCGAATTCCTTGCCGGGGCGCTTGCGCAGCAGGTTGACCGTGGCCGACGGCACGCCGGCGCCGCTGAGCAGGCCGTTGGCACCGCGGATCACTTCGATGCGGTCGTAGAAAGCGGTGTCGTACTCCTGGTTGGTCGAGCCGCTGTAGGTGGGAATGCCGTCGACCTGGAAGTCGGTGATGGCGAAGCCGCGCGCGTAGTACAGCGGGCGTTGCGTGTCATAGAAGGACACGCTGACGCCGGTCACGTTGCGCATCACGTCATTGATGCTGAACAGCGATTCGTCCTGCAGGCGCTGCAGGCTGATCGCGGTGGCCGACTGCGGGGTTTCCTGCAGGGTGATCGGCAGGCGCGTGGTACTGGCCGGCGGCGCCGACTGTTCGGCACGCACGCTCACCCGGTCCAGGGTCTTGGCGTCGGCAGCGCCATCAGTGGCGGCGAACGCGCTGGGCGCGGCCAGCAGGGTCAAAGACGAAAGCAGGGCGGCCGGCAGCAGCGCGCGGCGGGGCAGGCGGTTATCGAAGGTCAGGCACATGGTGGGCTCGAAGCGTGGAGGCGGGGAGGGGCGGCAACAGTCGTCCAGCACCCGGGGCGGCGGCTTCGGGCACGGTCAGGTCCGTCTGGGGCGAGGCGCGGTCACTGCGCAGGACGCAAATGTAAATAATTCTTAACAACATTACAATTCGCGTCATTGTGCGCAGGGTTCCCGGCACGGGGCATCGCTTTCTGTAGAGCCGAGCCATGCTCGGCTGCTTTTTGCCGGAGCCGAGCATGGGCTCGGCTCTACAGGCGGTAGCCTGCCCAAACGCAAACGGCCACCCGAAGGTGGCCGTCCGTCTGCATCGAAGGGAACCTGCGGGCTTACAGCGCCTGCAGTTCCTCGTTGGCGTTGCGCTTTTCCTTGGCCGGCGCCGGAACCGCCGCCGGAGCGGGCGATGCCGCGTTCGCGTCCACCGGCACCTCCAGGTAGGGCAGCTGCAGGGTCTGGCTGGTCAGCGTGCGGATCTCGTTGACCAGCGCGGCGCTGTCGTTGAGCTTGCGCCCGTACGACGGCACGATCTCGCGCAGGCGGGTTTCCCAGCTGGCCTTCATCTGCTCCGGGAAGGCCTTGGCCATCAGGTCAAGCATGATCGGCGGCGAGGTCGACGCGCCCGGCGACGCGCCGAGCAGGGCGGCGAGGGTGTGGTCCTTGTCGGTCACGATCTCGGTACCGAACTGCAGCACCGGGCCCTTCAGCGGATCGCGCTTGATGATCTGCACGCGCTGGCCGGCGGTGACCAGCTTCCAGTCACCCGGCTTGGCATTGGGGAAGTACTTGACCAGTTCGGCCTGGCGGTCGGCATCGTTCAGGCGCGCCTGTCCCATCAGGTACTGCACCAGGTCCAGGTTGTCCTTGCCCACTTCCAGCATCGGGCCAACGTTGTTGTGGGTGACCGAGGAATACAGTTCCCACCACGAGCCGTGCTTGAGGAACTTGGTGCTGTACAGCGCGAACGGCCCGAACAGGACCACCGGCTTGCCGTCCAGCTTGCGCGCATCCAGGTGCGGCACCGACATCGGCGGCGAGCCGGTCTCGGCCATGCCGTAAGCCTTCACCCCATGGCGCGAGGTCACGTCCTGGCCCTGGAAGGCGAGGAACTGGCCGCCGACCGGGAAGCCGGCGTAGTCCTTCGATTCCGGAATGCCCGACATCTGCAGCAGCTTCAGTGCGGCGCCACCGGCACCGATGAACACGAAGCGGGCGTGGGTGGTGGATTCGGTGCCGGCCTTGAGGTCCTTCACTGTCACGTTCCAGCTCTTGTCGGCGTTCTGCCGCAGCGCGCTCACTTCATGGTTCAGGTGCAGGCTGAAGTTCGGGCTGCGCTGCAGGCCGGCGGTCAGCTGGCGGGTGATCACGCCGAAGTTGACGTCGGTGCCCAGCGGCATCCAGGTTGCGGCAACCTTCTGCTTCGGGTCACGGCCTTCCATCAGCAGCGGGGCCCACTGCTTGATCTGGGCCGGATCCTCGGAGTACTGCATGCCGTAGAACAGCGGGTTCTTGACCAGGGCCTGCTGGCGCTTGTGCAGGTAGGCGATGTTGTCATCGCCCCAGACGAAGCTCATGTGCGGGGTCGGGTTGATGAAGTCGCTGGGCTGGCTCAGCCGGCCCTCCTTCACCTGGTGCGACCAGAACTGGCGCGAGACCTCGAACGATTCGGCGATGCCGACCGCGCGCTTGGTCTCGATGCTGCCGTCGGGCAGTTCCGGGGTGTAGTTCAGTTCGGCGAACGCCGAGTGGCCGGTGCCGGCGTTGTTCCAGCCATCGGAGCTTTCACCGGCGACGCCGTCGAGGCGTTCGTAGACCTGGATGTTCCAGTCCGGCTGCAGTTCCTGCAGGTAGGTGGCCAGGGTGATGCTCATGATGCCGGCGCCGACCAGCACAACATCGACGGGCTTGTCGTTGCTGGCGGCGGGCACCGAGCGCTGGGTCAGCGGCCAGTACAGGAACAGCGCGGCGGCCAGCAACAGCAGCACGAGCAGGGCGAGAAGAGCCTTGCCAAATTTCTTCATGGGGGCGGGATCGTTGGCGGAGGGGAAGGGGTCAGGATGCGCGTGGGGCAGGGAAAGGGCGTGAAGAAACAACGCCTTGCATCATCCACCGGTGATTCTAACCGGATCCGGTCCTTTTTTGATGCAACGCAGCATCCGACGTTTCGCGGTGCTGCCACATGGGCGGCAGGCGATGCCCGGCGACGGTGGGATCAGACCAGCTCAAGGATCTCGTCGCCAGCCTCATCGACCCCGCCGGTCGGGCGCCAGCCCAGGCGGCGGTAGAAGCCGTGCGAGCGCGAACGCGGGTCGGCCGAGCAGGCCAGGAACAGCCGCCGGTGGCCGGCATCGCGGGTCAGGCTGACCACTTCCTGCAGCAGCTGGCGGCCGATGCCGCGGCCCTCGTAGTCCGGCAGCAGGGCCAGCACCAGCACCTCGCCGCTGTCGCGGTCGGCGAAGCAGTAGCCGGCCATGCGCTCGCCCTCCCAGGCGACGCGGCCGATCGAATCGCCCTGGGCGATGCCGGCCGCCCAGCTGTCCACAGTGATGCCCAGCTGGGCCAGCTGCTCGGCGCTGAAGGCGTTCTCGCGGGTGCGCCCACGCAGGTCGATGCAGGCAGCGGCATCCTCGGGGCGGGCGTCGCGCAGGTACACGGGCATGCCGGACATCCTTGTAATGGTCGGCCCGCCAGTATCCGCATCGCGCATGGACCCGGTGTGTAGGCTTGATGGAGATCCGATGGAGCCCCGAAAAAGGGGACGGAGGGGATTAAGCCGTATTTGCCTTGGATGTCGTATTGGCCTTAAGCGACTTAATCCCCTCCGTCCCCTTTTTGCGCTGTGCGTCAGCGCTTGCGCCGGATCAATGCCGAGGATGCATCCAGCACGGCGCGGGTCAGCAGGGCCATGGTCTGCACGTCGCCCTTCCAGTGCTGCCAGTACAGCGGCACGTCTTCCCACGCGCGCTGGCGTACGTAGACCAGGCGGCCGGCGTCCAGGTGCCGCTTGACCAGCGGCAATGGGTTCATCGTCCAGCCCATGCCGCCCAGGTTGGCCTGCACGAAGGCGCGGGTGGAGGGAATCCACCAGGTCGGTGCGGTGCTGGGCAGGTCATCGCCGGCCATGCGCCGGGCGAAGCGCGACTGCATTTCGTCCTTGCGGTTGAACACCAGAACCGGTGCCTGCGCCAGTGCCTGCGCGGTCACGCCCTTGGCGAAGTAGCGTTCGCGGAACTCGGGGGTGCAGGTCGCCGCGTAACGGATGCTGCCCAGCGCGTGAATCTGGCAGCCCTGCACCGGCTCGTCCAGCGTGGTCACCGCACCCAGCACCGTGCCCTGGCGCAGCAGTTCGACGGTGTGGTCCTGGTCCTCCACGCGCAGGTCCAGGGTGGTCCCGGTACCCTGCGCGAACTGCGCCGCGGCCTGCGGAAACCAGGTTTCCAGGCTGTCGTGGTTCACTGCCACCGGGATGCTGGCCTGGGGCAGGTCCTCGTCGGCCAGGCCCATGCGGTGCAGCGCATCGTGTTCCAGCAGGGCGGTCTGCTCGGCCAGCTGCACCAGCAACTGGCCCTCGGCGGTCGCGGTGGCCGGGGTGCCACGCTTGACCAGCAGGCGGCCGATCCGGTCCTCCAGTGCCTTGACCCGCTGCGAGATGGCCGAGGGCGTGACATTCAGCGATTGCGCGGCGCGGTCGAAGCTGCCTTCGCGGATCACCGCGGCCAGGGCGCGCAGCTGGGCGTGATCGATGCGCATCGAATTAAGCTCCGCTAATGTTGGTTTAGGAAGTTTAGCTCGTCTTTTTCATGTTGCGGCGCGACAATGGCGCCCGTTCCGGTGCTGTCCGCCTTCGCGAGGCACCGTCCCCCAAGCAATACAAGGCAGTGAATCCCATGTTCTCGGTCATCTCCGCCAGCACCGGCCTCGGTGCCTGGTTCTCTGGTGCAGCCACCGGCATCGGCCTGTTCGCCGTGGTCGGGGCCCAGAGCGCCTTCATTCTGCGCCAGGGCATCCTGCGCAAGCACATCGTGCCGGTGGTCGCCACCTGCGCGGCCATCGATGCCATCTTCATCTTCGCCAGCGTGGCCGGCCTGCGCACGCTCACTTCAGCGCTGCCGTGGCTGACCACCGCCGTGCTGTGGACCGGTGTCGCGTTCCTGGCCTGGTATGCGATGAAGTCGGCACGCCGTGCGATCGCCGGCGGCGGTGGCATGGGCGAGGCCGACAGCGACGACGGCAGCCGCCGCGCGGTGCTGATGGCCGCGGTCGGCTTCTCGCTGATCAACCCGCACTTCTGGCTGGACATGATGGTGATCGGCTCCATCGCCGAGAACTTCGGCAATGCCCGCATGGCCTTCGCTGCGGGCGTGGTCACGGCCAGCTGCCTGTGGCTGACCGCGCAGGGCCTCGGCGCACGCCTGCTGGCGCCGCTGTTCACCAAGCCCAGCACCTGGCGCGTGCTCGACGGCACCATCGCCGTGATCCTCAGCATCCTGGCCCTCATGTTGGCGGTGCGCGGGGTCCACTGACCCGGCGCACGCCCCCCGAACCCACGTCCTGACTCTCTCTCCAAGGTAGTGGCAACGACGGCACCGGCAACGGTGCCGTCGTCTTTTCCGGCTCTGGCGGGAAACCCATTGCCCTGCCTAGAATCGGAGACCAGGACAAGGTGTCCACAGGAGCAGGGGAAGGATGCACAGGACGATTCTGGCGGCCGCACTGGCCGTCATCGGGGGCGTTGCCGCAGGCAGCGCGGGGGCGGTGGAGCTGACGCAGTACCTGCGCCGGGAGACCTTCACCGACATCAAGATCTCGCCGGGGGGCGAGTACGTAGCGGCAACGGTGCCGAGGGAGGACAGCACCGCGATCGCGATCCTGCGCCTGAAGGACAAGGAGGTGGTCGGCAGTTTCTGGCCGCCCAGCCGCAACCACGCGCAGGAATTCGATTGGGTCAGCAACGAGCGCCTGTTGATCGGCCTGGCCCAGAAGTGGGGCTCGCTCGACCAACCCAATCCCACCGGCGAACTCTATGCCATCGACGCCAACGGCAACCGCGGCGAACTGCTGGTCGGCTATCGCGTCGAAAGCAAGGGCCCGGGGACCCGCATCCAGCCGAAGAAGGTCGAAGCAGTGGCCGCCTTCCTGGCCGACGACCTGCCGGGCGACGAGCGCAACGTGCTGGTGACCGTATGGCCGCTGGCCGAGGATCCGTACACCCGCGTAGATCGCATGGATGTGACTACGGGTCGTCGCTCGCGGGTGGCGTCCTCGCCGGTACGGCGCGGCGAGTTCACCACCGACGGCGCCGGCGAAGTGCGCTTCGTGCATGGCTCGGGCAGCGACAACATCAACAAGCTGTACTTCCGCGAACGCAGTGGCGACAGCTGGAAGCTGATCAACGACGAGGCCGTCAGCAAGCGCATCGAAACCGCCCTCGGCTTCTCGGCCGATGACAGCCTGGCCTACCTCAACGTCGAGCAGACCCAGGGCCCGGACGCGATCGTCAGCTGGAACCCGCAGACCGGCGAGCGTGCCACGCTGCTGCGCGACGAGGTGGTCAATCCGTATCGGATCATCCATCGGCCCGGCACCCACGTGCCGGTGGGCGCGCTCTATCTGGGCGATACGCCGCGTACCCGGTTCTTCGACGAGAAGTCGCCGGAGGCGCGCCTGTACCGCAGCCTGGAAGCCGCCTTCGGAGGGCCGGTCTACATCACCTCCAGCACCCGCGATGGCCGTGTCGTGCTGGTGGAAACCTGGTCGGGCTCGAACCCGGGCGATTTCTACGTCTACGACACGGTGGCGCGCAAGGCTGACCACCTGATCAGCCGCAGCGACTGGATTGACGTGGACCGCAGTGCCAGCGTGAAGCCGATTGCACTGAAGGCGCGGGACGGGCTGCCGTTGCATGGCTTCCTGACCCTGCCGGCCGGCAGCAACGGCCGCAACCTGCCGATGGTGGTGATGCCGCATGGCGGTCCGTTCGACATCTTCGATTCCGGCCAGTACGACCGCGAAACCCAGATGCTGGCCGCCGCCGGGTATGCCGTGCTGCAGGTCAACTTCCGTGGTTCGGGCAATTACGGCCGGGCCCACACCCAGGCCGGTGCGCAGCAGTGGGGCGCGGCGATGCAGGACGATGTCACCGATGCCACCCGCTGGGCAATCAGCGAAGGCATCGCCGATGCTCGTCGCATCTGCATCTATGGCGCCAGCTACGGGGCCTACGCGGCGATGATGGGGGCCGCCCGCGAACCCGGGCTGTATCAGTGCGCGGCCGGCTATGTGGGGGTCTACGACCTGCCGATGATGTACACCCGTGGCGATATCCAGGACCGCGGCTCAGGCGTGACCTACCTGCGCGAATGGCTGGGTGATCCGGCCAAGCTGGGCGCGGTGTCGCCGGTGAACCTGGCCGAACGGATCAAGGTGCCGGTGTTCCTCGCGGCCGGTGGCGAAGACAAGCGTGCGCCGATCCAGCATACCGAGCGCATGGAAGCGGCGCTCAAGCGCGCCGGCACACCGGTGGAAAGCCTGTACTACAAGACCGAAGGCCACGGCTTCTACACCGAGGCGCATCGCAGCGAGTACTACGACAAGCTGCTGGCGTTCCTGGCGCGCAGCCTGGGGGGCAAGACCGCGACGACCGCGCCCGTGGCCGGCAAGGACAAGGCGCCCTGAGCTGACAGGGCGGCGGATGAATTTTCCGCCGCCCTGGTCTTCGGCACGCGGGACTTACTTCACCCCGTGCATCATCTTCTTCAGCAGCGGCGCGGCGATGAAGGCCACCAACGCGCAACCCAGGCCGATCCACATCAGCAGCCAGAACAGGTGCGCGTAGGCACCGGCGGCAGCCACCATGTCCAGCGATTCGCCTTCCGGCACCTCGATCGCGGCCAGCTTGCCGAACAGCGCGGCCAGCGTTTCCGAGAATGCGGTGGCCAGGAACCAGGTGCCCATCATCAGGCTCATCACCCGCGGCACGGCCAGCTGGGTCACCGCCGACAGGCCGACCGGCGAGAGGCACATCTCGCCGCTGGCCAGCAGGAAGTAGGCCAGCACCAGCCACCACACGCTGGCCATCTCGCCGGTGGCGCCCACCTGCTGTGCGGCCAGCGCCAGCGGCACGAACGACAGCGCGCCGATCACCAGGCCCCAGGCCGACTTCACCGGCTTGCCCGGTTCCCAGCCGCGGCGGTCCATCCACGTCCACAGCGCGGCGAAGGCCGGAGCGAGCAGCACCAGGAACAGGCCGCCGAGGTAGGTCAGCGAGCCGGCGGTCTGCGGAATCACCAGGCAGTCGCGCACCAGCAGCACCAGCATCAGTACGACGATGGCGGCGAAGAACGTGCGCGGCGCGGCCGAGCCCGGGCGCCGTTCCGACAGGCGCGCGCTGACCACGAAGCCGAGCGGTGCCAGCAGCAGCGAGAGGATCGACCACGGCAGCGGCGTGCCGCCGGTGATCACCAGCGAGGGCACGATGTCCTTGGTCAGCAGGCGGTCGGTGAAGGTCACCCACGAGCCGTAGGACTGCTCGTACATCGTGAAGAACACCAGCGCCATGAAGATCAGCACCATCAGCGCGATCATCTGCTGGCGCTGCACCGGCGTGCATTTCGTGCCGGTGAACCAGGCGAA
Source organism: Stenotrophomonas sp. YJH_SMC_73 (assembly GCF_059370155.1). NCBI lineage: Bacteria > Pseudomonadati > Pseudomonadota > Gammaproteobacteria > Lysobacterales > Lysobacteraceae > Stenotrophomonas > Stenotrophomonas sp. YJH_SMC_73. The sequence goes on from NZ_JCAFTJ010000005.1 coordinate 325,275, forward strand.
CCAGACCAGCACGCCGCCCAACACCACCAGCATCAGCATCAGCGCCAGGCTGATTTCACCGCCCAGCGCGAATGCGCCGTTGCCGGCGGCCCACATCAGCCATGCCACCGGCAGCACGCCGAGCACCGCGCACAGATAGATGAGCCATTCGCGTGGCAGGCCCAGCACCTTCTGCTTCAGCGCCGCCGGTTGCGGCGGTTCGGCATGGCCCTGCAGGTACTTCTGGCCCCACAGGAACATCGCCAGGCCGGCCAGCATGCCGATGCCGGCCGCACCGAAACCGTACTTCCAGCCGTAGGCCTCACCGAGGAAGCCACACACCAGGGACGAGAACAGCGCGCCGAGGTTGATGCCGGCGTAGAACAGCGAAAAGCCCGAGTCGCGACGCGGGTCGTCCTTGGCGTACAGCTTGCCGACAATGGTGGAGATGTTCGGCTTCAGGAATCCGACGCCCATGATGATCAGCGCCAGCGACAGGTAGGTCACCGCCAGCGCCGAGGTGTCGCGCACCACTTCGCCGTTCACCCGGTACGCGGCGTGGCCCTCGAAGGCCATGCCGAGGTGGCCGAGTACCAGCAGGATGCCGCCGAACAGCACTGCCCGGCGCATGCCCAGCCAGCGGTCGGCCAGCATGCCGCCGAACACCGGGATGCAGTACACCAGGCCACCGTAGGCACCGAGCAGGTCCAGGCCGGCCTTGTCGCCGAACAGGTGGTATTTGGTCAGGTACAGCAGCAACAGCGCCTTCATGCCGTAGAAGGAGAAGCGCTCCCACATTTCAGTGAAGAAGCAGACGTAGACGCCCTTGGGGTGGCCCAGGAAGTCGTCGGAAGCAGAGGCGGCAACGGTCATCGACGGCGGGGACAGCGGAAAGGGCGCGATTATAGGCCTCTGGGCCTGGGCAGGCAGCCGCCGGTGGATCCACGCCATGCAGGGATGGCGCTCCCCCGGCGGGCACCGCTCACAGGTATCGCAACCAAGGCAGATCGCGCCTTCGCGCTTTGAACCGCGCGAAGGCCCGCGTCGGCGGGTACAGCACCACCGCCAGCGCACAGGCCACCAGCAGCAGGCCGCTGACCGAATCCAGGGCATACAGTTCGCCATGGGTCGGCCCCCAGGCCGCCAACGCGGCCAGGTACAGCCCTTTCAGCACGTACAGGTGCAGCAGGTAGAAGAACATCGGCGCGGCGCCGATATCGGACAGCGGGCGCAGCGCACGCGCGAGGGGCGGCCATTCGTACAAGCGCAGCAGCAACAGCCCCACGCCCAGGGTCTGCAACAGGAACTGCAATGACGGCGGGTACTTGGTGACGTTGAAGATGCTCAACCACGTGCGCAGCGTAGTGGTCTGGTACGACCAGGGAGCATCCCCATACTGGTTGGCGAACCGCAGCAGCGCGAACAGGGCCAGCGCGCCGACGCCTGCCCACAGCAGCCAGCGCTGGCGCTGCTCCGGCGCGCGCGCGCGGCCGAACCAGGGCCCCATCAGATAACCCAGCGCAATCACCCCGATCCACGGCAGTACCGGGTAGGAGGTGCGCAGGCGCAGCGCGCCGGCCTCGATCCAGTCGCGCTGGTGCAGCACTTTCCACAGCACCGCCAGCAGGCCGTTTCCTTCCACCCGCACACCATCCAGCAGGTTGTGCCCGGCCACCACCGCGACCGCGACCGCCAGCAGCACGGGGCGGGGCAGCCACAGCAGCCCGGCCAGCGCGATCATGCTCAGCCCGATGGCCCAGATCACCTGCAGGTACAGCGTTTCCGGCGGCAGCTGGAAGGTCCAGGCGAAATTCACCAGGGTCAGTTCCAGCACCACCAGGAACAGCCCGCGCTTGAGCAGGAACGCAGCTGTGGCCCCGCGCGGATCCGCCTGGCGCTGGCCGTACAGCCAGGCCGACAGCCCGGTCAGCAGCACGAACACGGGGGCGCACAGGTGGGCCAGCAGACGGCAGGCGAACAGCGCAGGGGAGACCGTCGCCGCGTCCATCGGGTCGCTCACCTGGTGCTGCAGGAAGAAGGTCTCGCGCACGTGGTCCAGCAGCATCAACAGCATCACGGTGCCGCGCAGCTGGTCGATGGAGGCCAGGCGGGGGGAGGGGGAAAGGGGCATGCGATGCAGTAACAACAAGGTATCATTAAGATATAACATATCATTTACGGCGTGCCCAGCCGGACTTTGCCGGGTCGGTCGATTGCCGGTCCACGTACCGGCCCATTGCGCCGCAGCACACGCCCCCATCCTTTGGCACGCTGGACTTGATCTGCCCTGAACGCTAGCGTGGCAGGGATTTTTTGCCAGCAGGGGCTTCCATGAACCACGACGCTGCGCCCAAGCAGCTCACCTTCCGCGCAGTGGCCCTGGCCATCGTGCTGGCGGTGGTGCTGTCGGCCGCAAACGCCTACCTCGGTCTGTTCGCAGGCCTGACCATCGCCACCGCCATTCCCGCCGCGGTGATTTCCATGGGCGTGCTGCGCCTGCTGGGCGGTGGCTCCATCCTCGAGAACAACATCGTGCAGACCGGCGCCTCGGCCGGTTCATCGATCGCCGCCGGTGTGATCTTCACCATCCCGGCGCTGGTGATCATGGGCTACTGGCCGGACTTCAAGTACTGGTGGGTGCTGGGCATCGCCGGCCTCGGTGGCCTGTTGGGCGTGCTGTTCTCGGTGCCGCTGCGCCGTTCGATGATTGTCGAAGACCCGCTGCCGTTCCCGGAAGGCAAGGCTGCGGCCGAAGTGCTCAAGGCCGGTGAGAACCCGGGCCCGGGCCTGAAGATCCTCGGCCTGTCGGCGGTGATCGGTGCCTTCGTCAAGCTGGCCGCGGAAAGCGGCATGCGCCTGATTCCCGATGCCTGGGCCACCTCGGCCTACGTCGGCAGTTCCAAGGTCACCGCCTTCATCGGCACCAACCTGTCGCCGGCACTGCTGGGCGTGGGCTACATCGTCGGCCTCAACGTCGGCATCGTGGTGGTGTCCGGCTCGATCCTGACTTGGCACATTGCCATCCCGATCTACCAGGCGTTCTTCATGAACACCGACCCGGCGCTGGCCGCGTCGGTTGCCGCTGCCTCGTCCACCGAGGCCGCGTTCGCCATCTGGGGCGCGAAGATGCGCTACCTGGGCGTCGGTGCGATGCTGATCGGTGGCATCTGGACCCTGATCTCGCTCCGCAAGTCGCTGCTCAACGGCGTCAAGAGCGGCTTTGCCGCCGCCCGCAAGAGCGGTGGCCCGGTGCTGGCGCACACCGAGCGCGACCTGCCGATGAAGTGGATGCTGGTCGCCCTGGTGGTGTTCGTGCTGCCGCTGCTGGCCCTGTACCAGGCCATCGTCGGCCAGTGGCACGTGTCCATCCCGATGACCCTCATCATGATCGTCGCCGGCTTCCTGTTCGTTTCGGTCTCGGCCTACCTGGCTGGCCTGATCGGCTCGTCCAACAACCCGGTTTCGGGCATCACCATCTCCACCATCCTGTTCGCTTCGGCCGTGCTGGTGGTGCTGCTGGGCAAGGATGGCCTGCAGCCGGTCGGCGCCTTCGGCGCGCCGCTGGGCGCGGTGGCCGCGATCATGATCGGCGCGGTGGTGTGCTGTGCTGCAGCGGTCGGCGGTGACAACCTGCAGGACCTCAAGGCCGGTTACATCGTCGGTGCCACCCCGTGGAAGCAGCAGCTGATGCTGGGCATCGGTGCGTTCTCGTGCGCGCTGATCATGGCCCCGGTGCTGAACCTGCTGGCCACCGCCTACGGCATCGGCGTGAAGTCGGAGCTGCACCCGAACGCGCTGGCCGCGCCGCAGGCCAACCTGATGGCCTCGGTGGCCAAGGGCCTGTTCGGTGGTGAACTGCCGTGGACCTTCATCGGCATCGGTGCCGTGGTCGGTGCCGCCATCATCGCGTTCGACAGCTGGCTGAAGTCGCGCAACGCCCGCTTCCGCGTGCCGGTGCTGGCCGCCGCCATCGGCATCTACCTGCCGCTGGAACTGATGGTGCCGATCTTCCTCGGCGGCCTGATCGCCTACCTCGTCGAGCGCTTCCACAAGGTGCGTGCCGATGACGAAGAAGGTCGCGACCGCGTGCACAAGCCGGGCGTGCTGTTCGCCGCCGGCCTGATCACCGGTGAGGCACTGATGGGCATCGCCATCGCGATTCCGATCGTGGTGAGCAGTCGCGCCGACGTGCTGGCCGTGCCGTTCCACCTGCCGGGCGCACAGTGGATCGGCCTGGCCGTGCTGTTCCTGGTCGGCTGGCTGATCTACCGCACCGGCAAGCGCGCCATGGCGTAAGGGTTGGGGTCGGATCCCTTCCCGCAGGGAAGGGCTCTGACCCCGGGTTGACAGCGTCTGGGGTCAGAGCCGATTCCGTCGGAATCGGATCCGACCCCGGTGTCCCCACAAACCGCGCCACGGCGCGGTTTGCTTTTTCTGGCGGCGGGGCCGCGCCCCACCGGCAGCCATGACCGATGGCCTTGGCAGCCCCGGCCGCACGGGCCTACCATCGGTTTTTTGCCGTCCTGCGGAGACCCCGATGAAACTGCGTCATGCCCTGCTGCCACTGAGCCTGCTGGCCGCCCTGCCCAGCGTCGCCGCTGCCCGTGGCCTGGAAGTCCGCGACATGGTGGCCATGGACCGCGTCTCCGCGCCGGTACTGACCGCTGACGGCGGCACCGTGGTGTTCGCCAAGCGCAGCGTGGATGCCAACCTGAAGGCCTCCACCGCGCTGTACGCGCGCAACCTGCGTACCCGCGACGCAGCGCCGCCGAAGCAGATCACCCCGGCCGGCTGGAACGTCAATTCCGCTTCGCTGTCGGCCGATGGCCAGACCGTGTATTTCCTCAGCGCCAGGAACGGCAGCCAGCAGTTGTACGCGCAGCCGGTCAGCGGCGGCGCCCCGCGCCAGCTGACCGACTTCCCGGTCGACGTGGACAGCTACCACGTGTCGCCGCAGGACGACCGCGTGCTGTTCAGCGCCGGCGTGTTCCAGGCCTGTGCCTCGGACCTGACCTGCACCGAGAAGAAGCTCAAGGACGTCGCCGGCGCCAAGGCCAGTGGAAAGGTCTTCGATTCGCTGTTCGTGCGCCACTGGGATACCTGGAACGACGGCCGCCGCAACACCCTGTTCGTCGCGCCGCTGCCGGCAGCCAAGGCCGGTCCGGTCAAGGGCGCTTCCGCGCTGAGCGCCACCATCGACGGTGATGCCCCGTCCAAGCCGTTCGGCGGCAATGATGATTTCGCGTGGTCGCCGGATGGCGCCAGCGTGGTCGCCAGCATCCGCGTGGCCGGCAAGCAGGAGCCGTGGTCGACCAACTTCGACCTGTACCGCTTCGACGCGGCGGGCAAGCAGGCGCCGGTCAACCTGACCGCCTCCAACCCGGCCTGGGATGCCGGCCCGGTGTTCAGTGCCGACGGCAAGACCCTGTTCTACCGCGCGATGAAGCGCCCGGGCTTCGAGGCTGACCGCTTCGGCCTGATGGCGATGGACCTGGCCAGTGGCAAGACCCGCGAGATCGCCCCGCAGTGGGATCGTTCGGCTGGCGGCATCACCCTGTCCGCCGACGGCGCCAGCATCTACACCACTGCCGATGACCTCGGCGAACACCCGCTGTTCCAGATCGACGTGGCCAGCGGCAAGGCCACCAAGCTGATCGGCGACGGCAGCGTGACCTCGGTCGATGTGGCCGGCAACAGCGTGGCGATCACCCGCAACAGCCTGAAGAGCAACGACCAGGTGCTGGTTGGCTTGCTGCCGGCCGCGGGCGAAGCCATCGGCGAGCTGCGCGCGCTGACCCCGGCCGCTGGTGAGGTGCTCAAGGATGTCAGCTTCGGCGACTACGAACAGTTCGAGTTCAAGGGCTGGAACAACGACACCGTGCATGGCTACGTGGTCAAGCCGCACAACTACCAGGAAGGCAAGTCGTACCCGGTCGCGTTCCTGATCCACGGCGGCCCGCAGGGCAGCTTCGGCAATGGCTGGAGCTACCGCTGGAATCCGCAGACCTACGCGGGCCAGGGCTATGCGGTGGTGATGATCGACTTCCACGGCTCCACCGGCTACGGCCAGGCGTTCACCGATGCGATCAGCCAGCACTGGGGCGACCGCCCGCTGGAAGACCTGCAGAAGGGCTGGGATGCGGCGCTGAAGAAGTATTCCTTCCTCAATGGTGACAAGGCCTGTGCGCTGGGCGCCAGCTACGGCGGCTTCATGGTCAACTGGATTGCCGGCAACTGGAACAGCCCGTTCAAGTGCCTGGTCAACCATGACGGCGTGTTCGACCAGCGCATGATGGGCTACGCCACCGAAGAACTGTGGTTCACCGAGTGGGAGCAGGGCGGTACGCCGTACCAGAAGGCGGCGAACTACGAGAAGTTCAACCCGGTCAACCACGTGGCGGACTGGAAGAAGCCGATCCTGGTCATCCACGGCCAGCAGGACTTCCGCATCCCGGTCGAGCAGGGCCTGGCCGCGTTCACCGCTGCCCAGCGCCAGGGCATCGAATCGAAGTTCCTGTACTTCCCGGATGAAAACCACTGGGTGCTGAAGCCGAACAACAGCATCCTGTGGCATGACACCGTCAATGCCTGGCTGAAGCAGCACATCGGCAACTGATGGTTGCGGCGCCGCCCTCCGGGGCGGCGCTTCTGTCTCACCATCTGCTTTACCGGTGGGTGCCGACCGCTGGTCGGCACACCTTCCTGATCTGCCGCCACCAGCAGCCGGCCAGCGGCCGGCTCTACCAGAGCGCCTGCATGCCTTCGACTGCCCTGATCCAGAACGACATCGTCGTCTTCGGTTTGATCGCCGCCACCCTTGGCGCCGTGTTCTGGACCGCCTCGCGCGAGCAGGGGCTGTGGAAGCGCTTCTATACGTTCGTGCCAGCGCTGCTGCTGTGCTACCTGATTCCCGGCATCTACAACACCGTCGGCCTGATCGACGGCCAGAACACCAAGCTCTACAACCCGATCGCGCGCGACATCCTGTTGCCGGCGGCGCTGATCCTGCTGACCCTGGCAGTGGATATCAAGGGCATCCTGCGGCTCGGCCCGAAGCTGGTACTGATGTACCTGGGCGCCTCGGCCAGCATCATGCTCGGTGCGGTGGTGGCGTTCCTGGTGATGCGCGCGATCCATCCCGACACCGTGGCCGGCGATACCTGGGCCGGCATGGCGGCACTGGCCGGCAGCTGGATCGGTGGTGGTGCCAACATGCTGGCGATGCGCGAAGTGTTCGACGTCAACGCGACCACCTTTGGCCAGTTCGCGGTGGTCGATGTCGGCGTCGGTTACGTGTGGATGGCCGCGCTGATCTTCCTGGCAGGACGTGCAGCGAAGATCGATGCACGCAGTGGCGCTGATACCTCGGCCATCGATGAACTGAAGGAGCGCATCGCGCGCTTCCAGGCCGAGCACGAACGCATTCCCAGCCTGACCGACCTGATGCTGATCGTGGCGGTGGCCTTCGGCGGCGTCGGCCTGTCGCATGCGATCGGTGCGCCGCTGGCGGCCTGGTTCAAGGCCAACGTCAGCTGGGCGTCGCAGTTCAGCCTGGACGCGCCGTTCGTGTGGGTGGTGGTGCTGTCGACCACGCTGGGCCTGAGCCTGAGTTTCACCCGCGCACGCAACCTGGAAGGGGCGGGTGCATCGCGGCTGGGTTCGTTGCTGCTGTACTTCCTGATCGCCTGCATCGGCATGCAGATGGATCTGCTGGCGCTGCTGGATCGCCCGTGGCTGTTCCTGCTTGGCCTGATCTGGATTGCCGTGCACATCGTGCTGCTGTGGTGCCTGGGCAAGCTGCTGAAGGTGCCGTTCTTCTATTTCGCCGTCGGTTCGCAGTCGAACATCGGTGGCCCGGCCTCGGCGCCGGTGGTGGCGGCCGCGTTCCATCCGGCCCTGGCGCCGGTGGGCGTGCTGCTGGGCACGATGGGCTATGCCACCGGCACCTACCTGGCCTACATCGTCGGCATCACCCTGCGCGCACTGGCCGGGCAGGGCTGATACGGCGACGGGGTGATGGGGTCAGATCCCTTTTGCGACGCAAAAAGGGATCTGACCCCGGTTCCCGGTGAATCACGCCACCGGCAACCCGCGTTCGATCAACCATGCCTTCGCGTCTTCGGCGTCCTGCTCGAACCGCGCCGAGTGGAAAGAGGGGCGCCGCAAGGTCCGGCGCGTCGCCACGCGCCCGTGGCCAACCGCGCCCGCGCCTTACGCCACTGGCAACCCGCGTTCGATCAACCATGCCTTCGCGTCTTCGGCGTCCTGCTCGAACCACGCTTTCGTAGATCCCAGCCGATACGTATACCCCCAGGCATCCATGTCGGCCATCAGCCGCTGGCTGCCGACGCCGGGCAGCTGCCCGGCCAGCACGATCTGCAGGTAGCAGGTCGCGTCTTCCTCGGCCACCGAGTCGGTGGCATCGGTATGCACCTGCGCCCGCCGCTCCGGCGGCAGTACGATCAGGTGGCAGGCCTCATGCAGCATCGAGTGCACGGGCGTGTCATCGCGCACGTAGACGTTGCTGGCGATGATGCCCGCCTCGGGCTCGCCCCAGTAGCTGCCGGGAATCGGCTCGCCGGCGGCCACGTGGTGCAGCCGCAGGCCATGCGCGGCGAGCAGGCACTGCGCATCGGCGAAGGCGATGTCGCCCACGCAGGTGATGTCCACGGCGGTTGTCGTATCGGTCATGCGGGTCAGGCAGCCCCGCCCATGCAGGCACGGGCGGGGCAGGGGATCAGGGTTTGTCCGGGCCTTCCGGCAGCGCCACGGAGATGTCCAGCACATCGTGCTGGCCATCCTTCACCAGGTCGACCTTCACCGCATCGACGTCGATGTTCACGTACTTCTTGATCACTTCCAGCAGCTCGCGCTGCAGCAGCGGCAGGTAGTCCGGGCCACCACGGTGGCTGCGTTCCTGCGCGATGATGATCTGCAGGCGGTTCTTGGCGGTTTCGGCGGTGGTCTTCTTCGCTTTGAGGAAATCAAACAGGCCCATGCTTACCCTCCGAACAGCTTGCTGAAGAAGCCCTTCTTCTCGACGTTGGTGAAGCGCATCGGGCGTTCTTCGCCGAGGATGCGCGCGACGGCGTCTTCATAGGCCTGGCCGGCAGCGGATTCGACATCCAGGATGACCGGCTCGCCTTTGTTGGAGGCGTTGAGCACGTCGCCCGATTCCGGAATCACGCCGATCGCCTTCAGGCCGAGGACTTCCTCGACGTCGGCGATGCTCAGCATCTCGCCGCTTTCCACGCGCAGCGGGGTGTAGCGGGTCAGCAGCAGGAAGGCCGGCACGTCCTGGCCGGATTCGGCCTTGTGGGTCTTCGAATCGAGCAGGCCGATGATGCGGTCGGAGTCGCGCACCGACGACACTTCCGGGTTCACCACCACCACCGCGCGGTCGGCGAAGTACATCGCCAGGAAGGCGCCCTTCTCGATGCCGGCCGGGGAGTCGCAGATGATGTAGTCGAAGCCGTCGGCGGCCAGGTCCTTCAGGACCTTGCCCACGCCTTCCTGGGTCAGTGCGTCCTTGTCGCGGGTCTGCGAGGCCGCCAGCACGTACAGGTTGTCGAAGCGCTTGTCCTTGATCAGGGCCTGCTTGAGGGTGGCTTCGCCGTGCACGACGTTGACGAAGTCGTACACCACGCGGCGTTCGCAGCCCATGATCAGGTCGAGGTTGCGCAGGCCGACGTCGAAGTCGATCACCGCCACCTTCTTGCCGCGCCGCGCCAGGCCGCAGGCCAGGCTCGCGCTGGAAGTGGTCTTGCCGACGCCGCCCTTGCCGGAGGTGACTACGATGATTTCAGCCAAAGGACTTCTCCTGGTTCTGCATGAGTTTGGTGCTGCGTCAGTCCAGCGCAGCGATCTTGATCTGGTCCTGTTCCAGCCACACCTGGACGGCCTTGCCGCGCAGGTTGTCCGGAACATCGTCCAGTACCTTGTAGTGGCCGGCAATGGCCACCAGTTCCGCATGGAAATCACGGCAGAAGATGCGTGCCGCGGTGTTGCCCTGGGCCCCTGCCAGCGCGCGGCCACGCAGGGTGCCGTAGATATGGATGCTGCCATCGGCGATGACCTCGGCGCCGGCGCCGACGGTGGCCATCACGGTCAGGTCGCAGTTTTCCGCGTACAGCTGCTGGCCCGAACGCACGTTGCCCAGCTGCATGCGGCCCGGCTGCGGTGCAGCGGCGTCGGCCACCTTGGCCACCGGCGTCGCCGGGGCAGGCTTCGGTTCGGCACGGGCTGCCCGGCGCGGTTCAGGTGCGGGCGGCGGCGGGGCCGGTTCGCCCTCGGCACGCTCGTACTGCGCGCGGAACTTGGCCAGCAGCGGCAGGCCGAGCTGCTGGGAGAGCAGGTCGACCGCGCTGGTGCCGTAGGCCAGCGCCACCGGCAGCACCCCGGCGCTGCGCAGGCCGTCGACCAGCGCCTGCGCGGTGGCCACGTCCGGCACCTGGCTCAGGCCGCCGAAGTCGAGGATCACCGCGGCGCGGCCGAACAGCTTCGGGGCGCGGGTCACGCGCTCGCGCATTTCCTGCACGAGACGTTCGACATCAAGGGTACGGATGCGCAGGTTGGCGATGCCCACCTGGCCGATCTTCAGTTCACCGGCCTGTTCGTAATCGAAATTCACCGCCACGCTCAGGTCCCCGTCGGCCGCTGTGCCTGCGCCGGCAGCTGCCGGGCGCGTGTCCATGCCACATCCGGCAGCTTGTCGCCGTAGGTCTCCTGGACCCATGGGTAGCTGCACAGTTCCTTGGCCAGCATGCTGGCGCGCACATCGACCTGCGGCATGGTGTTCTGGCCCAGCTCGCGGAAGCCGAAGCTGCCGTGGAAGAGCAGGGCGGCATCGGCGCCATGGTCGAGGAAGACCTCGCAGGTCATCTGCGGGTAGCGCAGCTCGGCGAAGCTCTGCGCGTCGGCGTAGAACGCACGCCCGACGCCACCGCCACGACGGCGGCTGGCGACCACGATGCGGTCGATATAGAAGAACGGGGTGTCCAGCTGCTGCTTGAACCAGGCGAAATTGCTGCTGTCGTGCTGGCTATCGCTGCCGAAGCCGATCAGGAAGCCGGCCAGGTTGCCGTCGCGCTCGGCGACGCGGAAATACTCAGCGGTTTCATAGAACAGGCGCAGGCGGGCCGCATCCAGGGGAAGGATGGCCAGGCCAGCGTTGTTGTTCAAAGCCAGGACGGAATCGAGCTCGTGCTCGCGCACGTCGCGGATGACAATCGACATTGTGACTCCGTGGGGTAACGCGGTTGGTCCATCAAGGGACCCTGCGCACGATTATTGCATGCCCGGGGTGGGCTGCGGCATGAACAGGCGACCGGGCAGGCATGACTTCCGTGGGGTGCGGTGCGCAGGCGCGGCCCGTAGAGTGCTGGCATGTTGGGAGTCCTCAGCCATACCCGCGTCCTCCGCCTGGCCGGCCTGTTCACCTGGGTCATGGTCGGCCTGCCCCTGGCGTACTCGCAGTTCGAGAACCTGCACAGCCGCGGTGACATGGGCGGCTGGGCGATCCTGTTGTTCGTCGCCTACCTGTCCTTCGGCACGGCCTACTACTGGTTGACCCGCATCCTGCGCAGCGACAGCCACACCAGCTGGCTGGACCGCGGCCTGCTGCTGTTGCTGACGGTCTCGGCGCTGGGGGTCAGTTTCCTCAGCGGTTCGGGCCTGGGCAGCATCCTGATGATGGTCGCCGCCGGGGTCATTCCGTGGATGCTGTCGGTACGGCTGGGGGTGCTGTGGCTGCTGGTCAGCCAGCTGGCGGTGGCGCCGGTCTATTACCTGCTGCTGCGCTTCCCGCTGTTCGAAGCGGTGATGCAGTCGCTGCTGTACGGCGGCTTCTCCATGTTCATCTTCGTGACCAGCCTGGTTGCACGGCAGCAGACCGAGGCCCGCGACGAGCAGCGCCGGCTCAATTCGGAGCTGCGTGCCACCCGCGCCCTGCTGGCCGAGAGCGCGCGGGTCAACGAGCGCACCCGCATTTCGCGCGAGCTGCACGACCTGCTGGGCCACCAGCTGACTGCGCTGACCCTGAACCTGGAGGTCGCCGGCCACCTGGCCGAGGGCCAGGCGCTGGACCACGTGAAGCGCTCGCACGCGCTGGCCAAGCTGCTGCTGGGCAATGTGCGCGAGGTGGTCAGCCAGCTGCGCGAGACCGGCGCGATCGATCTGGCCGCGGCGCTGCGCCCGCTGACCGAGAACGTGCCCTCGCTGGACATCCAGCTGGAGATCGAGGATCCGTTGAACGTGGAAGACCCGCAGCGGGCCCACGTGCTGCTGCGCTGTACCCAGGAGATCATTACCAACGCGGTGCGCCACGCCGGCGCCCGCCACCTGTGGATCAAGGTGTACCGTGAAGCCCCCGACCGGGTGGTGGTGGAGGCCCGCGACGACGGCGTCGGCGCGGATATGGTCAATGTAGGCAATGGCTTGCGCGGCATGCGCGAGCGCCTGCAACAATGTGGTGGCCAGCTGCAGATCGAAACCCGTCCCGGAGAAGGCTTCCGGCTGCGGGCGACGGTGCCGGCAACGGTGCTGGTGGCGGCCCTTACCAAGGTTCCTGAAGGAGTGCGTTGATGATTCGCGTCTGCCTGGTCGACGACCAAACCCTGGTGCGGCAGGGAATCCGCTCCCTGTTGGCGCTCGACGACGGCATCGAGGTGGTGGCCGAGGCCGGCGACGGCCGGCAGGCGGTCGAGCTGATACCGCAGGTGCGCCCCGACGTGGTGCTGATGGACATGCGCATGCCGGTGATGTCCGGTCTGGAGGCACTGCAGGTGCTGTCGCGGCAGGAACAGCTGCCGCCGACCATCATCCTCACCACGTTCGACGATGACCAGCTGGTGCTGGCCGGGCTCAAGGCCGGTGCCAAGGGCTACCTGCTCAAGGATGTCACCCTGGCGCAGCTGGTCGGTGCCATCCGTACCGTGGCCGACGGCGGTTCGCTGGTGCAGCCGGCGGTGACCCAGCGCCTGCTGTCCGGCCTGGAGCACATGCGCAACGAGTTCGTCAGCCTGGACCGCCCGGACCCGCTGACCGACCGCGAGACCGAGATCCTGCGGCTGATGGCCAGCGGCTTCTCCAACAAGGAGATCGCCAATTCGCTCGGCGTGGCCGAAGGCACCATCAAGAACCACGTGTCCAACATCCTGTCCAAGCTGGGCGTGCGCGACCGTACGCGTGCGGTACTGAAGGCGTTCGAACTCCAGCTGGTCTGAAGAAAATCGTTCAAGTACAAAGACTTGGGTCGTAGTTACGGGTTCCTGCCAAGGTTGCCCCCTACTTGCCGGGTAGCGGTATGCGTTACCCTTCGAATTCTTTGTCCATACAAATACGCAGCCGGCAGGGAAACCGGTGCGCCAATCCCGATAAACAATGCCCGCGAAGCCTGCTAGGATTGGCGCTTCGCTTCAATCAACCCGGCCGTGGGATCGGCCCCGGAGACTCTCTGAATGACCCGTATTATCGAGTTCCTGATCGCCTTGGGGATCGTGGCTGGCCTGTTCGTCATCATTGGCGTATGTCTGCCGGGCGAGCGTCACATCACCGAAAGCATCGAGACCAACCGCAAGATGACGATCGTGTACGACACGGTCAGCAGCCTGCGCCGCTTCAAGGACTGGAACCCGCTGGTACTGCGCGATCCCGCCGTTGAACTGAAGCTGTCCGGCCCGGCCTCCGGTACCGGTGCCACCCTCGACTTCACCTCCAAGGACCTGGGCACCGGTTCCTGGAAGATCACCGAAGCCGAAGAGAACAAGCGTGTTGTGATCGCCATCGAAGACGCCACCAAGGGTCACGACAAGGTCACCACCTTCAACCTGGAGCCGACCGGCAAGGGCGGTCGCAACGTCAAGATCACCCAGGACTACTCGGTGAAGTACGGCTTCGACCTGTTCGGCCGCTACGCCGGCCTGTATGTCAGCCGCCAGATCGGCGACGACATCAAGCTGGGCCTGTCGCGCATCGCCAACATGCTCGCAACCGTGCCGAACGTGGACTACCGCACGCCGGAAGCCCCGCTGACCGACCTGGCCATCGTTGAAGTGCCGGCCGAGAACCTGCTGGTGGTCAACGCCGGCAACGTGGACCGCGGTCAGGACACCATCACCAAGTCCATCAAGGACAACCAGGAGTGGATCAAGCGCGTGATGGAGGCCAATGGCCTTGAAGCCGCCGGCCCGTTCCGCATCATCACCACCGACTTCGGCCAGGAGAAGTACGCCTTCGACATCGCCCAGCCGGTGAAGAAGAAGGGTGCTGAAGGTGCTGCTGCCGACGAGCTGACCGTCAAGATCGACGGCGGCGCTCCGGTCAAGTACGTGCACGTTGCTCCGCACCGTTCGGCGCATGCGGCCTACACCGGCCACATGGCGGGTCTGGACGTGGCCCGCAACGGCCTGCGTGCCTGGGCCGTGACTTCGGGCAACGAAGTCATCGACCGCCCGTACGAAACCTGGAAGGACGGCATCGACAAGTCGTTCACCCCGGAAGCGACCTACGACATCTACTGGGCCGTCAAGTAAGCCTCGGCTGACCCATGTAGTGTTGGACACGAAAACGCGCCGCTCATTGCGGCGCGTTTTTTTGATCCGGCGCCCGGCAAGGGGCGCTGCGCAAGGAGCCCCCATGTTCAATCTCGAACGTCGTGCACGTAAGCCGTCCCTGCTCGCCTGCCTGGGGGCGCTGCTGGCCGCTGCCTCGATCGGCCTGTCCGCCTACGCCTCGCATGGCGTGGCCGATCCGCTGGCGCAGCAGCACCTGAACATGGCGGCGCTGTACGCGTTCGCGCATGGTGCGGTACTGGTGGCACTCGGGCCGCGCGCGCACGGGGCGATCGCACACCTGGCGCTGTACGTGCTGCTGCTGGGTGTGCTGTTGTTTTCAGGCAGCCTGGTGGGCGGGGCGCTGTGGCAGTGGCCGACGCGGATGGCGCCGATCGGTGGCACCAGCATGATGGCCGGCTGGGTGGTGCTGGCGATCAATGCGTTGAGGCGGTGACGGCAATCCGGGTACAGCCGAGCATGGCTCGGCACGACATGGGGGCGTTGCGCGGCAGCTGCTGTAGAGCCGAGCCATGCTCGGCTTCGAGCGAAGCGGCCCGCTTTTGTCTTCGCTCTCTCGTTCCATTCCGCGTGCGGGCGCCACGAGGGGCTCAGCTGTTGGCCGGCCTCCAGCACCAGTGCCAGGGTTCGTAGACGATGCCGTGCGGGTTGTCGCGTGGGTAGCTCAGATGGAAGCCATGCCCGCCGGCATGCACCTGCAGCCAGGCGAACGCGTCGGTGGCTTCAAATGATTCCTCGGCCGGGGCGTCGCCCGGTGTGCCGATGTCCAGCGCGTGGCCGCTGTGGTGTTCGCTGAACCCCGGCGCTGCATTGACCTTCAGGATCTCCGTCACGCTCAACCCACGTGCCAGCTTCCGCTCGAAGATGCCCAGCTGGTAGGCATGGCTGCGGAAGCCGGAAATTGCGTCGAGCGCGATGCCCTCCCGTGCCGCCTGCAGGCGCATCCGCCGCCATCCCTGCGCGGCGCCACGGCGCAGCCACAGTGGGCGGCCGAAGCGGTCACGGCCGGCGAAGTGCAGCAGGCACGGTTCGGGCTCCAGTGGCAGGCCGCTGTCGTCGGCATAGCGCTGTGCATCCAGGCCGAGCTGCTGCAGGCGTTGCTGCAGCCCGGCCAGCGGCAGCCACTGTTCCTGCAGCGGGGCGCCGAACGGACGTGCCGCCGCTGCATCGAGCAGCGCCAGTGCGTCCTCGGCCCCGGCCTCGCGCAGCAGGCGTGGCACCAGCGAATGCACGCCATGCGTCGTTACCGCCGCCAGGTAGCGGCCATCGCGCTTGCGCCGCAGCACCCACTGTGCCTGCGACAGCAGGCGGGCATCCGGGTTGCTTCGTGCGCGCAGCAGGAGGGCAGGCCACAGTTCGATGGCCTCGGTATTGATCAGCAGGGGGGCGCGTCGTTGCATCGCCGCAGCTTACTGCCGTGGCGCCGAAGCGGCCACCTTGCGCAGTGCGTCCAGCAGCACCTGCGGCCGCTCCAGGCTGAGCAGCAGCGTGCTGCCATCGCTGACCGGCAGGGCGAGAACGCGCGTGCGGTCGGTGACCAGCGCGAACCCCTTGCCGCCGCCCTGCAGGCGGAAGTGGCCGGAATAGAAGCCCGGCATCGCATAGCCATTGGTCTTGAAACGAATGCCATAGCGGCGGTCACGCTGCAGGTCGACCACCTCGGCCTGGTCCAGCCGCAGCTGTGCCACCGGAACGCGGCGGCGGTACATCGTCGAGCGCACGTCCAGCACGTCGTCGGCCAGTTCCACCCGGCGACGGAAGAACGCCGCGCCCAACCCGATGCCGAGCGCGGCGATCACCAGCAGGCTCCAGGCGGCACTGCCGCCCATCCGGAACCAGGGCGGCGACAGCGTTACTTCGATCCAGGGCGCCGTGGCCGGTGCCTTGTACAACTGCGCATACAGGCAGGCCACGAAGGCGGCGAGCAGGGGCAGCACGATCCACAGCACGCGCAACGGCGAACTCTCGGCCACCTCGTACTGCTTTGGATCGCTGGCACCCATGGCTCAGGCCTCCTTCTTGAATACCAGCATCGCCGGGCGCATCGGTGCGGGGATGATGATGTTGACCAGCTCCCAGCCCAGTTGGCCCTGGCGGCTCAGTTCGCTCTGGATGTCCTCGGCCTTGAGCTGGCCCATCATGGACGTCTTGACCTCGATCGTCTGGTAGCTCCAGCGCTTGCTCATTCCTTGTCCCCCGAAGATGGCGTGGGTTTCGGCAGGCGTCCTGCCTTGCGCAGGGCGTCGCGCAGCACGTATTCGATCTGTGCGTTGAGGCTGCGCAGCTCGTCGTCAGCCCAGCGTTGCGCGGCGGCCAGGACGTCGGCATTGATGCGCAGCGGGTAGGCTTTCTTCTCACTCATGCAAGCTCCTGGCGGGGTGGTGGGGCACCCCGTTGCGAGGGTGGTTCAGTACAGCGAACCGGCGTTGACGATCGGCTGGGTACCGCGGTCCGAGCACAGCACGGTCAGCAGGTTGCTGACCATGTGCGCCTTGCGTTCTTCATCCAGCTGCACCACGCCGTTCTTCTGCAGTTCGGCCAGGGCCATTTCAACCATGCCCACCGCACCGGCCACGATGCGCGTGCGTGCGGAGATCACCGCGTTGGCCTGCTGACGCTGCAGCATCGCCTGGGCGATTTCGGCGGCGTAGGCCAAGTGGCTGATGCGTGCGTCGATCACCTGCACGCCGGCGTCGGCCAGGCGTTCGGCCAGCTCGTTCTTCAGGTGCTGGGAGATCTCGCTGGCATGGCTGCGCAGGGCCAGCTGGCCGTCTTCGTGCTGGTCGTAGGGATAGCTGGTGGCCATCGCACGCAGCGCAGATTCGGACTGGATGTGTACGAAGCTCTCGTAGTCGTCCACGTTGTAGACGGCCTCGGAGGCGTCGACCACCTGCCAGACGATCACCGCGGCGATCTCGATCGGGCTGCCGTCCAGCTCGTTGACCTTCAGCTTGCCGCTCTCGAAGTTGCGCACGCGCTGGCTGACCCGGCGCTTGGCAAAGAAGGGGTTGTTCCAGCGCAGGCCGTTGTCCTTCACCGTGCCCACGTACTTGCCGAACAGGCTAAGGACCGCCGCCTGGTTGGGCTGGATGGTGTACAGACCGGCCAGGATGAACACGCCCAGCGCCACCAGCAGGGCGCCCAGCAGCATCAGCAGCAGGCTGGGCGAGCCGGTGCTGGCCTTGGCTGCCACGCCCACCACGAACAGGGCGGCGCCGGCGAGGCCGACGAGCAGGGCGCCGACCAGCGTGCCGAGGCCGTTGAGGGAAGACAGCGACTTCTCTTTCATGGCGGTACGTCCTTGAGGGTTCAAATTTAAGATATCAAAGTGATATCACCTGTCCACTACCGTTCGTCGGATGCCATGGTCAGGGTGCCCGGCCAGCTAGAATGCCCTCCCGCCTTCACATCGCTGCTGGAACCGCCATGGCCAAGCTTGGAACGCCGTTGTCCCCCTTCGCCACCCGCGTGCTGCTGCTGGGCTCGGGCGAACTCGGCAAGGAGGTGGCCATCGAGCTGCAGCGGCTGGGCGTGGAGGTGATCGCCGCCGATCGCTATGCCGACGCCCCGGCCATGCAGGTCGCGCACCGCTCGCACGTGATCGACATGCTCGATGCGATGGCGCTGCGGGCGCTGATCGCCCAGGAGCAGCCGCACCTGGTGGTGCCGGAAATCGAGGCCATCCACACCGAGACCCTGGTCCAGCTGGAACAGGAGCAGGGCCTGCGGGTGATCCCGACCGCGCGCGCCGCACGCCTGACCATGGATCGCGAAGGCATCCGTCGCCTGGCCGCCGAAACCCTGGGACTGCCGACCTCGCCGTACCGCTTCGTCGATACCGAGGCCGAATACCGTGCTGCCGTCGCCGCCATCGGCCTGCCGTGCGTGGTCAAGCCGGTGATGTCGTCCTCGGGCAAGGGCCAGAGCACCCTGCGCAGCGAGGCGGACATCGCCCCGGCCTGGGACTACGCGCAGACCGGTGGCCGCGCCGGTGCCGGCCGCTGCATCGTCGAAGGCTTCATCGATTTCGATTACGAGATCACCCTGCTGACCGTGCGCCATGCCGGTGGCACCTCGTTCTGTGCGCCGATCGGCCATCTGCAGAAGGACGGCGACTACCGCGAAAGCTGGCAGCCGCAGCCGATGTCGAGCGCGGCACTGGCGCGTGCCGAAGAGATTTCGCGCGCGATCACCGATGACCTCGGCGGCTGGGGCCTGTTCGGCGTGGAGCTGTTCGTGAAGGGCGACGAAGTGTGGTTCAGCGAAGTGTCGCCGCGCCCGCACGACACCGGCCTGGTGACGCTGGTATCGCAGGAGTTGAGCGAGTTCGCGCTGCATGCGCGCGCCATCCTCGGCCTGCCGATCCCGGTGATCCGCCAGAGCGGCCCGTCGGCGTCGTGCGCGCTGTTGGCACACGGCGAGGGCGTGCCGTACTTCAACAACGTCGCCGCTGCATTGCAGGTGCCGGATACTGCCGTACGCCTGTTCGGCAAGCCGAGCGTGCATGGCCATCGCCGCGTCGGTGTCACCCTGGCGCGCGCGGAAACCATCGACGAGGCGCGCGCCATCGCGCGAGATGCCGCCGACGCCATCGGCGTCGAACTGCGCCCGTAAAGCAAAAAGGGGACGGAGGGGATTAAGTCGTTTGTGCCACAAACGACTTAATCCCCTCCGTCCCCTTTTCAGGGCCGTCGACTCTACCGCACGTCCACCCACACCAGGTGGTGGTCGCTGCCGTCGGCGATCTTCGCTTCCGGGCTTTCATTGGCCGGCCAGAAGATGCCGCTGCCGACGTACTCGAAACCGGTTGAGGGCAGTACGTAGTCCAGGCGCATCGTGCCGGACTTCGGGCCGAAATCGCCAGTGGCATGGAACGGTGCGCCCTTGCGCTCGATGCCCTTGGCCGCATAGGCCAGGCTGGTCTGCTCGCCACCGACGCTGCGCGGGGTGGGGTAGCGCAGCACGCGGGCGTTCTCGATCAGTTCGACGATCGCCTCATGGCGGCCATCACCATCGACCGGGTCGTTGTTGAGGTCGCCGAGGATCACGAAGCGCGCATCCTGCGCCAGGCCGCCGCAGTGGCCCTTGTCGTCGCACAGCCATGGCTTGTCACCCTTGGACAGGTATTCCTGCCACAGGCGCAGCTCGTCATGGTTGCGCGCCGCGTTGCGCTTTTCCGGGCCGTCGAACACCGGCGGGGTCGGGTGCGAGACCAGCGCGTGCACCACGCCGGCCGGGGTCTTTACCGGCACGTCCCAATGCGACTTCGACGACAGGCGCAGCTGCGACCACACATGGTCGTTGTAGAAGCTCTGGCCGGTACGTGGGTCGACCGGGCGGATCGCGCCGGGCATCGCGCTCCACTTCAGCAGCTGGAAGCTGCGCACCCTGGCTTCGTCGATCGGGTAGCGCGACAGCACCAGCATGCCGTACTGGCCCGGGTGCAGGCCGTAGCCCCAGGCATCGTTGCCGCGGCTGCGGCCTTCGCCACCGACCACGCCGTTGTTGTCCAGGTCCAGGCCGCTGGGCACGCCGGTGTTGACCGGGGCCAGATAGCGGTAGGCGAAATGCAGCGGCTTGCCGCCACCGGGCTGGGCGACCTCCAGGTAGCGCTTCTGGAACAGGTCGGCGGCGCGATGGGCGTCGTCGAAGTCGAATTCGTTCAGCAGCACCAGGTCCGGGCGCACCTGCTGCAGCACTGCGGCGATCTTGCGCGCGTGTTCGCTGTCGCCTTCCAGCTCCTTGATCAGGCCACCGGCGTCATCGGAGTACAGCGAGGTGTTGTAGGTGGCCAGGCGCAGCGCAGCGGACGGCTTTTCGGTCATCGCAGGGGACGTGGCGAAGGCAGGGGCGGTGGCGCCGCAGAGCAGGGCCAGGGCGAGGATCAGGGGATGGCGGCGGGTCATGTTCATGGGCCGTATTGTGCACCCGGCCCGGTGTCAGCGGTTTGTCAGCGCCCGTCCAGATCCTTGTCGAAATCGTGCCAGCGGCGGCCATCGTAGGCTTCCAGCGGATGGAAGCGGCGCTTGTAGTCCATCTTCTGGTGGCCGCGGATCCAGTAGCCCAGATACACGTGCGGCAGGCCCTCGCGGCGCGCCCACTCGATCTGCTGCAGGATCGCGAAGGTGCCCAGCCCGCGCGCGGCGTGGTCCGGGTCGAAGAAGGTGTAGACCGCCGACAGGCCGTGCTCGGTGACGTCGGTCACCGCTACCCCCAGCAGCTGGCTGGGCTGGCCGTCGTGGCCGGGCAGGCGCATCTCCATGAAGCGGGTGTGCGACCAGCTGCCGATCAGGAACTGCTCGAACTCGTGCGGGCCGTGGTCGTCCATGCCGCCGTTGGCATGGCGGTGGGTGAGGTAGCGGTGGTACAGCGCGAACAGGTCATCGCGGGCGGTGGTGGCGGTGATCCGCACCTCCAGGTCGTCATTGCGGGTGGCACAGCGGCGCTGGCTGCGGTCCGGGGCGAAGCGGGCCACCGGGATGCGCACCGCCACGCAGGCCTGGCAGTGCGCGCAATGCGGCCGGTAGACCAGGTCGCCGCTGCGGCGGAAGCCCCAGCTCAGTGCCAGTGGATAGAGCGCGCCGAGGCGGCGGTCGTTCGGGTCCAGCACCAGGTCGCGTGCCACCCGGTCCGACCAGTACCCGCAGGGGTGCTCGCCGGTCTGGAAAAGTCGCAGTTCGTCGTCTCTGTCGCCATGTATCGCCATGGGCACAGCATAGCCCCAGGTTGTCGCAGTGGCGGCGACTGTCCGCCGGATGAATGGAATCGGCAGTAGCGTCAACCGACGTCGCGCCCGGGCGTTGTTGTCCCCCGAGGGTGAAGTGATCACCCCGACGCTGTTCCCATCCCCAGGAGTGACCTCATGATCCGTACCCCCCTGCTGCTGGCCCTGCTGCTCGGCACCTCCGCATCCGGTATCGCGCTGGCGGCCGACACCCCGGCCACGCCGGCACCGCGCCCGGCCAAGCTGGACACCAACGGTGACGGCGTGATCGACCGCAGCGAGGCGGCCGCCAACCCGCGCCTGGCCGCGAAGTTCGACGAGCTGGACAAGAACAAGGACGGCAAGCTCTCGCGCGACGAGCTGCCGCGCTGGCAGCATGGCCGTCGTGGCCACGGCGGTGAGCGCTGGGCCGCGCTGGACGTCAACAAGGATGGCCGCATCAGCCGCGAGGAAGCCAAGGCCGATCCGCGCCTGGCCGCGCGCTTCGACCAGCTTGATCTGAACAAGGACGGCTACCTGGACAAGGCCGACCGCGAGCTGCGCATGAAGCAGCATCGTGATGCCTGGTTCGCCGCCGCCGACACCAACAAGGACGGCCAGCTGAGCAAGGCCGAGTTTGATGCGGCCAAGGGCCCGATGCATGGTGGCCCGCGCCATGGCGGTCCGCGCGACGGCGGCGCACCGAAGCCGCAGCGCTGAGGGTCAATGCAGTGATGACGACAACGCCGGCGGCACTGCCGGCGTTGTCCGTTACAAGCGGCCGCTGCGCATCAGCGAGTACGCCACAAGCGCAATGACCATCAGGTTCATGGCGATGATGGCGGTGCGGCCGTACATCGATTCGAACTTCCAGTTGATGCCGGTTCGCCCGCGCCGCGCCGAATCGCGCGCGATCATCGGCGCCATCACCCGCTGCAGCGTCACCAGGCACTGGTAGTTGACCACGCCCAACCCGACCGCCAGCACCGTCAGCTGCGTCCAGACCGGTGCCTGCAGCACCACAGCCAGCAGGATCGCCAGGCACCAGAACATGCCGGTGGTGATGTTGAGGTAGAGGAAGCGGCGCACATCGGCCCGCTCTGCCGCAGTTTCGGTGTACGACATCAGGAAGCGCCCGCCGAGGTAGCTGCCGATCGCGCCACCCACCACGCCGCCGATCACCGCCCCCCAGCTTTCGGCCGGCAGCACATGCAACTGGCCCAGGGTGGCGGTCAACGAGCCCATCGCGGTTCCGCCGGCAACGCTGGCGCCGCCGAGGCCGAGCTTGCTGCCGCCGATGCCGACGCCGGTGCCGAGCAGCACCGCTGCACTGGCGGTGCCGGGCGCGGCCACCAGCACCATCGACACCACGGCGGTGGCGAATGCAGCGCTCGGCGCGCTGCTGCGGGCGAATTCACCGAAGCGCTGCAGCAGGCCTTCGCGCACCAGGGCACGTGCACGCGACAGGCGCTTGCGCACGGCCGCATCGCTGAGCCCGAGCAGGTCGGCGACCTGTTGCGAGCGCTGTCCCTCGCGGTAGTACAGCAACAGCACTTCGCGGCTGTCGGCGGGCAGGGTGGAGATGATGTCCTCGGCGGCGATCTCTTCCTCCACCCGCTGCAGGCGGTCAGCCGCGCCCGGCGACGGGTCGGCGGCCATGCCCATCGCTACCTCGGCCGCCTCGCCGGTCAGCGGCCGCCCACGCTGGGCGCGCAGCCAGTCGCGGGCCAGGTTGCGGGTGATCTGCCGCAGCCAGGGCAGGAAGCTGGTCGCGCTGCGCAGCTGGTGCAGCTGCTGCCAGCCCTTCACGAAGGCCTCCTGGGCGATGTCCTCGCTGGCCTGGCGGTCGCGGGTGATGGCCAGGGCGATGGCGGTGACCGTGTTCTGGCAGGCCAGCACGATACGGCCGTAGGCGTGCTGGCAACCGCTGGCGGCGGCGGGCAGTTCGCGTTCCAGGGTCTGGTCGATCGATGCGGCGAACGTCGTCATGGCGGCGGCTCTCCTGCTGGGATTGTGTCCCATGACGGAGCCGCGCGCCCAATGTGACCGACTTCCTGTGCTGACAAAAAAGGGGACGGAGGGGATTAAGTCGTTTGTGCCACAAACGACTTAATCCCCTCCGTCCCCTTTTTGCAGTTGCCGGCCAGCGGCGGGTACGACCCGTGGGTTATTTCGATGGCTGGATGCGGACCCGGACTTCTTCCTCTTCCGGTGCGGCCTGCGGGGCCGGTTGCGCCTGCTGCGGCTGGGCCTGCGGGGCAGGGGCCGGTGCTGCCGGGGCCGGGACACCGCGATGGCGCAGGCCGATCACCAGCGCCACGCCGGCGATCACCACCAGCAGGGCGATGCGGATGCGCCAGGCCCAGCTGCGGCCGCCGCTGCCCTGTTCCGGCGTGTCGCGGAAGGCGAACTCGGCGGTCGGATGGTCGCGGCGGGTGGTGTCGAGCAGGCGCGCCTCACGCAGGATCTCGCGTGCACGCGGCTGGTCGTCGGCGCGCACGATCCATACCGCCGGGTAGGCGTTGGCGTTGCCGAGGTCGGTATAGCTGAACTGGCCGCGGCGACGGGTCTTGTACGAGCGCCCGTTGGTCACCTTGACGTCGATGCCATGCCCGCGCAGGAGCTCGGCCACGCCTTCGACGGTTTCCACGCGCTGGCTGCTGAAGATCTGGCGCATGGGTTTACTCCTTGGCCGGCACGGCGGCCGCGGCAGCCTGGTCGGGAACCACGCGGATCAGGCCCTCCTGCGCGGTGCTGGCCACCAGCACACCATTGCGGGTGAAGAACTGGCCGCGGGCCAGGCCGCGCGAATCCTGCGCGCTGGGGCTGTCCAGCGAGTACAGCAGCCAGTCGTCGGCACGGAACGGGCGGTGGAACCAGATCGCGTGGTCGAGCGAGGCCATCTGCACGTGCGGGTGGTAGTAGCTGATGCCATGCGGGAACGTCGCCGTGCCCAGCAGGTGGAAGTCCGAGGCATAGGCCAGCAGGGCCTGGTGCAGTTCCGGAGCATCGCCGACCGGCTCGCTCAGGCGCAGCCACACCTGGTGGTAGGGCGGGCGCTTGGGCGGGTTCAGTTCGTCGCGCGGGTAGACGTGGCGGAATTCGAACGGGCCGCCGCGCGACAGCCAGCGCTGCACCTTGATCGGCAGACGCTCCAGCACTTCGGCCGGCAGCGGCCGGTTCGGTTCGATGTCTTCCGGCTGCGGCACTTCGGGCATCTTGTGCTGGTGCTCGGCGCCGGTCTCGGCCTGCTGGAACGATGCCGCGCAGAAGAAGATCACCTTGCCGTGCTGGATCGCTGTGACCCGGCGCACCGAGAAGCTGCCGCCGTCGCGGGTACGGTCCACGTCGTAGACGATCGGGTGGTCGATGTTGCCGGCGCGCAGGAAATAGGCGTGCAGCGAGTGCACGTGGCGGCCGTTGTCGACCGTGGCCTGTGCCGCGGCCAGCGCCTGGCCCAGCACCTGCCCGCCGAACACGTACTTGGTGCCGATGTCGCGGCTCTGCCCGCGGAACAGGTTGTCCTCCAGCCGCTCCAGCGTGAGCAGGTCGATCAGCTCGGAGACGACGGGTTCGGGCGTGTCGTTCAAGGGGGCGGCCACAGCAGTGAAAGAGGGCCTGATTATACCGGTCAGGGGTCAGATCCCTTTCGCCCGGCGAAAGGGATCTGACCCCGGGCGGGGCAACCGCTATTTGCCCAGCCGGGCTACCAGGGCCTGCAGGGCGTTCTGTGCGTCCGGGGCGAACCAGGCCTCGACGAAACGGTCGAGCTGGATCAGGTCCGGCTGCAGCGCCACGTGCAGGTCGGCGCGGGCGATGGCGCGGGTCAGCAGCATCGGCTGGCGCGGCTGCCTGAGCAGGTCCTGCAGCCAGGCAATCGCGCGTGCCACCACCAGGTCCCCCTCTGCCAGCTCATCCACCAGGCCGATCTGCACCGCCTGTTCGGCCGGTACCAGCGAACCGGTGGTCAGCAGCACGCCGGCGCGGTGCACGCCCACCGCACGGCGCAGCAGGCGCTGGATGCCCTCCGGCGCGATCAGGCCCACCTGCACCTCGTTCAGGCCGATGGCATATGGCCGCGACGGATCGGCGCTGCGGGCCATCACCCGGTAGTCGCAGCACAGGGCCAGCACGCAGCCGCCCGCCGGGGCGTGGCCGGTGATCGCCGCGACCACCGGGATGCGGCTCTCGGCCAGCGTGCGTACGGCGCCAAAGAAGGCGTTCCAGGTGTCCAGCAGCTTGTGCTTGTCATCGCCATGCGAGAGCAGGTGCGGCACGTCCATGCCGCCGGTGAAGATGCGCTCGCTGCCCGACAGCACGATGCCGTGCGCGTCTTCGGCCATGGCCAGCTCGATGGCATGGATCAACTGCCGGCACAGGTCGGTGTCCAGTGCGTTGACCGGCGGCCGCGCCAGGCGCAGTTCGCGGATGGGGCCATGGTTGATCACCTCGATGAGCGTCGTCATGCTGCGGTCTCGTTGCGAAGAAGGAACCTGGGCGATGATAACCAAACCATTCGTTGGCGTACTGTGGCTTCTGTGTGCGGCCGCAGCATCGGCCTCGGCGGCGGAATCGGGCTGCGTCACGGTGGATCAGGGCTGGGCGCGGTTGCCACCGAATCCGGCAATGCCGATGACCGCTGGCTACGGCGTCATCCACAACGGCTGCGGCAAGGCGGTGGTGATCACCGGCGCGACCAGCAGCAGTTTCAATGATGTGTCGCTGCACGAAACCACGATCACGGATGGGGTCAGCCGGATGCGCGCGATCGAGCGCCTGCCGCTGGCGCCGGGTGCACGTGCCGAGCTCAAGCCCGGTGGCCTGCACCTGATGCTGATGCAGGGCAAGGGCGCGCTGAAGGAGGGGCAGGCGGTGCCGCTACGGCTGCAGCTGGAAGGCGGCGGCGAAGCGAGTGCGACGCTGGCCGTACGCAAGGCTGCGCCGTAGCGGGATGGTCGTGCCGGCCGCTGGCCGGCAGCACAGGAAATGCCGGCCAGCGGCCGGCACTACCGCAGGGCCTTACGACCAGTCGTACGAGAACAGCACGGTGCGGCTTTCCGGCTCGTACAGCATCACGATCGCATCGGCGCCGGTGGCGCACCAGTTGTAGCCGGCTACGCCGGCCACGGCGAAGAACTTGTTGCCGTTGCGGGTGATGATCACCGTTTCGGCATCGTCCGCAGCGTTTGGGTCATCGGCAGCGTCGGTGAAGCCCAGTTCGAAGGCCGCGGGAATCTCCGCGGTCTCGGTCCAGTTGCCGAAGCCTATCGGTCCGCCCAGCGTATCCAGGTAGTCGCGTTCGCTGGCCTCACCCTTGCCGTAGCGCGAGTAGCAGGCGAGACGGCCGTGCGCGGCATGGTAATCGCGGGCCTTGGCGTAGCTGTCGCGCATCTGCGCGATGTGCTCCTGCGCATCCTTGTCCTGCACCGCCTCGCCGATGAAATAGCCCTCATTGCCGAGGAAGCGCATCTCGTTGCCGGCGGTCAGTTCGAAGGCGATCCAGTTGGTGCCGGTGAAATCGTTGTGGTGTTCTTCGGTGGTCTCGCCGATGCAGCCGTCGTACGGCTCGATCGGGCACAGCATCGTCGCCACCTGGCCGGCCAGTTCCGGCCGCAGCACGCCCAGGTCGATCTTCAGCAGCGGCAGCAGGTGCTGGCCGAGCCAGGCCTGGTCGGCGGGAAAGACGTCGGTGGGGAAGGGGACCATGCCGGGCAGCAGGTCGCGCAGTTCAGTCTGGTGGATCATGTCAGTCCATTGAATGGGATCGGTAGTGCCGGCCGCTGGCCGGCAACCTCATTGCAGCCAAAGCGTGCCGACCAAGGTCGGCACCTACCAGGGCGCGTCAAGTGGAGGCGCTGCGGATCGCCTCCGGCAGCGGCGCGCTCTTGCCGGTCTGCGTATCCATCCACACCACCACCACGTTGCCGTCGGAATACAGCTTCGACGCGTCCTGCTGGTCGACGATGCGGTGGCCGATGGTCACGCTGCTGTTGCCCAGGCGCTCGACGAACAGCTCGACCAGTATGTCGTTGGGCCACACGATCGGCAGCCGGTAATTGACGTTGGTCGCGGCCACCACCGGTGCGATGCGGTCGGTCATCGACACGCCGTCCACGCCGAGCATCCAGCGCACGCGCGCTTCTTCCAGGTAGGAAATGTACTTGGCGTTGTTGACGTGGCCCATGCTGTCCATGTCACGCCAGCGCACGCTGATCGGGATGCGGGCCAGGATCTTGTGTTCGCTGCTCATCAGGCGTCCTTCTTCTTCGATGTGCTCTTGCTGGCCTTGCCGGTGCTCTTGGCGGCCGCGGCCTTCTTGGCAACCTTGGCCGGCTTCTCAGGCTTCACCTTGCGTGGCGGGCGGGCGTCGGGCTTGTTGGCCACGGCAGCCGGCTGTTCCGGGCGCGCGCTGGTGGACGGCAGCATGCGCGCCAGGAACTGGCCGGTATACGACTGCGGACAGGCCGCCACGTCTTCCGGCGTGCCGGTGACCAGGATGGTGCCACCGCGGTGGCCGCCTTCCGGGCCCAGGTCGACGATCCAGTCGGCGGTCTTGATCACGTCCAGGTTGTGCTCGATCACCACCACCGTGTTGCCTTCGTCGCGCAGCTTGTGCAGCACGCCCAGCAGCGCTTCGATGTCGTGGAAGTGCAGGCCGGTGGTCGGTTCGTCGAGGATGTACAGGGTGCGGCCGGTATCGCGGCGCGACAGTTCCTTGGACAGCTTCACGCGCTGTGCTTCACCACCGGACAGCGTGGTCGCGCTCTGGCCCAGTTTGATGTAGCTCAAGCCGACGTCGACCAGGGTTTCCAGCTTGCGTGCGATCGACGGCACCGGTTCGAACAGCTTCAGTGCATCCTCGACGGTCATTTCCAGCACGTCGTTGATGTTGAAGCCCTTGTACAGGATCTCGAGCGTCTCGCGGTTGTAGCGCTTGCCATGGCAGACGTCGCAGGGCACGTACACGTCCGGCAGGAAGTGCATCTCCACCTTGATCAGGCCGTCGCCCTGGCAGGCTTCGCAGCGGCCACCGCGCACGTTGAAGCTGAAACGGCCCGGCGAATAGCCACGCGCACGCGCTTCGGGCACCTGTGCGAACAGTTCGCGCAGGGGGGTGAACAGGCCGGTGTAGGTGGCCGGGTTCGAACGCGGGGTGCGGCCGATCGGTGACTGGTCGATGTCCACCACCTTGTCGAACAGGTCCAGGCCATCGATCTCCTTGTACGGGGCGATCGGGTGCGAGGAACCGTTGATCTCGTTGGCGGCCAGCGAGAACAGGGTGTCGTTGATCAGGGTGGACTTGCCGGAGCCGGACACACCGGTCACGCAGGTCAGCAGGCCCGACGGAATCGCCAGGTCCACACCCTTGAGGTTGTTGCCGCTGGCCCCGCGCAGGTGCAGGGTCATCTTCGGGTTCGGCTTGTGCCGGCGCGCGGGGATCTCGATCGCGCGCTTGCCCGACAGGTACTGGCCGGTCAGCGAGCGCGGTGCCTCCAGGATGTCCTGCAGGGTGCCCTGGCCGACGATCTCGCCGCCATGCACGCCCGCGCCCGGGCCGATGTCCAGCACGTAGTCGGCCAGGCGGATCGCATCCTCGTCATGCTCGACCACGATCACCGTGTTGCCGAGGTCGCGCAGGCGGGTGAGGGTGCCGAGCAGGCGCTCGTTGTCGCGCTGGTGCAGGCCGATCGACGGCTCGTCGAGCACGTACATCACGCCGACCAGGCCGGCGCCGATCTGGCTGGCCAGGCGGATGCGCTGTGCCTCGCCACCGGACAGGGTGTCGGCCTTGCGTTCCAGGGTCAGGTAATCCAGGCCCACATCGACCAGGAAGCCGAGGCGCTCACCGATTTCCTTGACGATCTTCGCGGCGATCTCGCCACGCCAGCCCGGCAGGCTCAGTTCGCTGAAGAATTTCAGCGCCTCGTCGATCGGCAGCACCACCAACTCCGGCAGCGGGCGGTCGGCCACGAACACGTTGCGTGCCGCTTTGTTCAGGCGCGCGCCATGGCATTCCGGGCACGGCTGTTCGCTGATGTACTTGGACAGCTCTTCGCGCACCGCCGGCGATTCGGTTTCCTTGTAGCGGCGCTCGAGGTTGGGAATGATGCCCTCGAAGCGGTGCTTGCGCTGGGTGCGGCCACCGGCTTCGGTGAAGTACGTGAAGGTGATCGCCTCATCGCCGCTGCCGTACAGCACGGCCTGCTGCACGTTCTGCGGCAGCGAGTTCCATGCCGCGTCGACGTCGAACCGGTAGTGCTTGGCCAGCGAGGCGATCAGCTGGAAGTAATAGGCGTTGCGACGGTCCCAGCCGCGCACCGCGCCGGCGGCCAGCGACAGCTCGGGATGCACCACCACGCGCGAAGGATCGAAGAATTCGGCCATGCCCAGGCCGTCGCAGCCGGGGCACGCGCCCATCGGTGCGTTGAACGAGAACAGGCGCGGTTCCAGCTCCGGCAGCGAGTAATCGCAGACCGGACAGGAGTACTTGGAGGAGAACAGCGTCGGCGAAGCGTCGGCACTGTCCAGGCTCTGCACCGAGGCCATGCCGTCGCCCAGCTTCAGCGCGGTTTCGAAGCTCTCGGCCAGGCGCTGCTTGATGTCCTCGCGCGGGCGGAAGCGGTCGATCACCGCCTCGATGGTGTGCTTCTGGCGCAGCGCCAGCGGCGGCACCGCATCGATTTCATGCAGCTCGCCGTCCACGCGCACGCGCACGAAACCCTGCGCGCGCAGCTGGTCGAACACCTGGGCATGCTCGCCCTTGCGGTCGCGGATGACCGGGGCCAGCAGCATGTAGCGCTGTTCCGGGTCCAGGGTCAGCACCTGGTCGACCATCTGGCTGACCGTCTGCGCCTCCAGCGGATAGCCGTGGTCCGGGCAGCGCGGGGTGCCGACGCGGGCGTACAGCAGGCGCAGGTAGTCGTAGATCTCGGTGATCGTGCCGACCGTCGAACGCGGGTTGTGCGAGGTCGACTTCTGCTCGATCGAGATCGCCGGGGACAGGCCCTCGATGTGGTCCAGGTCCGGCTTTTCCATCACGCTCAGGAACTGGCGCGCATAGGCCGACAGCGACTCGACATAGCGGCGCTGGCCTTCTGCATAGATGGTGTCGAACGCCAGCGAGGACTTGCCCGAGCCGGACAGGCCGGTGATCACGATCAGCTTGTCGCGGGGCAGGTCGAGGTCGAGGTTCTTCAGGTTGTGCGTCCGCGCGCCGCGGATGCGGATGAAATCCATCGCCATGGGGGATCCGGTTGTGGGGGCGTTGGCTGGGTGCCGGGCCAGCAGGGAACGGCAATCGGTCAGCCTACCGAGGTGACCAGATGGGGGCAATGGGCGACAATGCCAGCCCGATGTCTCATCTGGTGAGACAGGCCGTCAGGCAGGGGTCAGATCCCTTTTCACGGGGTTAAAAGGGATCTGACCCCGTTCCGGAGCCGTCCCCCCCGCGGCGTTCGGGGGTTGACTTGACCCGCGCCCGCTGATCTGCGTACAATTCCGCTCCTGTCCGCCCTCGATGGCGGCAGCTCAGACCACAATAACTACAGAGGAAGGCCTGGTCATGTACGCAGTACTGGTCACCGGCGGTAAGCAATACCGCGTGGCGCAGGGCGAAAAGCTCCGCATTGAAAAGCTCGAAGTCGAAGTCGGCAGCGAGATCAAGTTTGACAACATCCTGATGCTGGGTGACAGCGACGGCGTGAAGCTGGGCGATGCGCTGAAGGGCGCTGCCGTCACCGCCAAGGTCCTGTCCCAGGGTCGTGCTGACAAGGTCCGGATCATCAAGTTCCGTCGCCGCAAGCACCACATGAAGCGTCAGGGTCACCGTCAGTACTACACCGAAATCGAGATCACCGGCATCGCCGGCTAAGCATCAGGAGAAGCAGTCATGGCACATAAAAAGGGCGTAGGCTCCTCGCGCAACGGTCGCGACTCCAACCCGAAGTACCTGGGCGTCAAGATCTTCGGCGGCCAGGCCATCGAAGCCGGCAACATCATCGTGCGTCAGCGCGGCACCCAGTTCCACCCGGGCACCGGCGTTGGCCTGGGCCGTGACCACACCCTGTTCGCCCTCGTGGACGGCAAGGTGGAGTTCTCGGTCAAGGGCGCCAAGAAGCGTCGCACCGTCAGCATCGTCTCGGCCGACGCCTGATCCAGGCATCGCCGGCACCCGTGCCGCGGCATGGCCGTGCTGGATGAAGAGCACGCTGCATGGAGAGCCCCGCTTCGGCGGGGCTTTTCGTTAGAGTTGAAGCAAGACCGGCTGGGCCGGGTTGCCGGCCCGCGGCCGGCATGACATTCAAGGTGGCGGCCAGCAGGTC
Organism: Stenotrophomonas sp. YJH_SMC_73; assembly: GCF_059370155.1. Taxonomy (NCBI): domain Bacteria; kingdom Pseudomonadati; phylum Pseudomonadota; class Gammaproteobacteria; order Lysobacterales; family Lysobacteraceae; genus Stenotrophomonas; species Stenotrophomonas sp. YJH_SMC_73. The sequence goes on from NZ_JCAFTJ010000005.1 coordinate 356,849, forward strand.
GCGCCCATCGCAGGCATCGAAACAATGAAACTGGTAGACGAAGCAGAAATCGAAGTGTTCGCCGGCAACGGCGGCAACGGCTGCATTGGCTTCCGTCGCGAGAAGTTCATTCCGCTCGGCGGCCCGGACGGCGGCGACGGCGGTGCGGGCGGCAGCGTGTACATCCGCGCCGACGAAAACCTGAACACCCTGGTCGACTTCCGCCATGAGCGCATCTTCAAGGCGCAGCGCGGCGAGAACGGCATGGGCCGCCAGGCCTATGGCAAGGGCGGCGAAGACCTGACCATCACCGTGCCGGTCGGCACCGTGGTCATCAACGTTGCCACCGATGAAGTCATCGGCGACCTGACCCAGCACGGCGACCGCCTGCTGGTGGCCAAGGGCGGTCGCGGTGGCCTGGGCAACATGCACTTCAAGAGCTCGACCAACCGCTCGCCGCGCCAGGCGCTGCCAGGCGAGCCGGGCGAAGAGCGCACGCTGAAGCTGGAGCTGAAGCTGCTGGCCGATGTCGGCCTGCTGGGCTTCCCCAACGCCGGCAAGAGCACCCTGATCCGTGCCGTTTCGGCGGCAACGCCGAAGGTGGCCGATTACCCGTTCACCACGCTGTACCCGAACCTGGGCGTGGTGAAGGTGGAGAACCACCGCAGCTTCGTGATCGCCGACATTCCGGGCCTGATCGAAGGCGCTGCGGACGGCGCCGGCCTGGGTGCGCAGTTCCTGCGCCACCTGCAGCGCACCCGCCTGCTGCTGCACCTGGTGGACATCTCGCCGATGGAAGGCGGCGTGGAGGGCATTTCGCCGGTGGAGCAGGTGCGTGCGATCGAACGCGAGCTGGAGAAGCACGATCCGGAGCTGCTGAACAAGCCGCGCTGGCTGGTGCTGAACAAGGCTGACCTGATGTTCGAAGACGAGGCGCAGGCCGCGGCGGAGCAGATCGTCGCCGAGCTGGGCTGGAAGGAGCCGTGGTTCCTGGTTTCCGCGCTGGGTCGCGAAGGTACCTTCCCGATCATGAGCCGGATCATGGCCTTCTTCGATCGCCAGAAGGAAGACGAGCTGGAAGCCCGCAACGCGCAGTGAATGCCGTTGTGGTTCCATGCGGAAAACCCGGCTTCGGCCGGGTTTTTCATTTGGTAGTGCCGGCCGCTGGCCGGCAATCCCGGTGAACCGCAGGCAACAAAAAACCCGGCCGGGGCCGGGCTTTTGTCTGCTGCCCAACCCCGAAGGGCAGGGCGGCAACGCCGGATCAGGCGGCCTTGAGGGCCTTGATGCGGTCGTTCAGGCGGCTCTTGTGGCGAGCAGCCTTGTTCTTGTGGATCAGGCCACGCGCGCTGAAGCGATCCAGGATCGGCTGGGCAACGGCGAAGGCGGCTTCGGCGCCGGCGGCATCGTTGGCGTCCAGCGCCTTGATCACTTTCTTGACAGCGGTGCGCAGCATCGAGCGCTGAGCCACGTTGCGCGCGTTGCGCACGACGGTCTGCTTGGCGCGCTTCTTGGCGGACTTGATATTGGCCACGGTGGTGGTTTCCTGAAAAAATCGGTGTTATGGGAACAGCAAGCTAGCTAGTATGATGGCCCGAGAAATGCACGTCAAGTCGATTGTCAAGAGGGACGCTGAGTGAGTTCACCGAAGATGTTGCGGGGCCTGCTGTCGTTCAGCAGCATGACCATGGTCTCGCGGGTTCTCGGACTTGTCCGGGATCAGGTGATCACTACCACGTTCGGCACCAATGCGGTTACCGATGCGTTCTGGGTTGCCTTCAGGATACCCAATTTCCTGCGCCGGTTGTTCGCGGAGGGGTCCTTCTCCACCGCCTTCGTGCCGGTGTTCACCGAGGTGAAGGAGACCCGCAGCCACGCCGAACTGCGTGAGCTGATGTCCCGGACCGCCGGCACCCTGGGCGGGGTGCTGATGCTGGTCACCGCCCTGGCGCTGATCTTCGCGCCGCAGCTGGCGGTGGCATTCTCAAGTGGTGCTGATACCGACCCGGTCAAGCAGACCCTGCTGGTCGACCTGTTCCGCCTGACCTTCCCGTTCCTGCTGTTCGTGTCGCTGACCGCGCTGGCCGGCGGTGCGCTGAACAGCTTCCAGCGCTTCGCGATGCCGGCGCTGACCCCGGTCATCCTCAACCTGTGCATGATCGCCGGTGCGCTGTGGCTGGCGCCGCGGCTGGGCGGCACCCCGGAGAAGCAGATCCTGGCGCTGGGCTGGGCGGTGCTGGCGGCCGGTCTCCTGCAGTTGCTGTTCCAGCTGCCCTCGCTGAAGGGCATCAACCTGCTGACCCTGCCGCGCTGGGGCTGGAACCATCCGGGGGTGCGCAAGGTGCTGACGCTGATGGTGCCGACGCTGTTCGGTTCGTCGGTGGCGCAGATCAACCTGCTGCTGGATACCCTCATCGCGGCCAAGCTGACCGACGGCTCGCAGTCCTGGCTGTCGCTGGCCGATCGCTTCCTGGAGCTGCCGCTGGGCGTGTTCGGCGTGGCGCTGGGCACGGTGATCCTGCCGGCGCTGGCCCGCCACCATGTCAGCACCGACCGCGAGGGCTTCTCGCGCTCGCTGGACTGGGGCCTGCGCATGACCCTGCTGATCTCGGTGCCGGCGATGCTGGGCCTGGTGCTGCTGGCCGAGCCGCTGATCGCCACGCTGTTCCAGTACCGCCAGTTCACCGCGTTCGATACCCGCATGACCGCGCTGTCGGTGTATGGCCTGAGCTTCGGCCTGCCGGCGTTCGCCCTGCTCAAGGTGGTGTTGCCGGCCTTCTACGCCCGCCAGGACACCAAGACCCCGGTGCGCGCCGGTGTTGCCGCGCTGGTGGCCAACATGGTGTTCAACTTCGCCCTGCTGGCCGTGCTGTACCAGGTGATGGTGCCCGACGCGCTGAAGGCGCAGGGCGTGATGACGGCGATCGGCAAGCAGCCGGGCCTGCACCTGGCGCTGGGCATTGCTAGTGCGCTGTCCAGTTACCTGAACCTGGGCCTGCTCTGGTACTGGCTGGGCAAGACCGACGTCTACCAGCGGCGGCCGGGCTGGGGCGGCTATCTGGTGCGGCTGGGGGTGGCCTGCGTGGCCATGGTCGGCGTGCTGCTGGCCCTGCTGCACTGGGTCCCCGACTTCACCGGCATGGACAAATGGCACCGTATCGGTGGCCTGATGCTGCTGGTCGGCGGCGGCGGCGCGACCTACGTGGTGGCCATGCTGGCGATGGGCTTCCGCCCGCGCGACCTGCGCGGGCATTGATCGCGGTCCGTGGCGGCTATACTTCAGGGTTACACCATTGAAGCGGCGGCCCCGGTCGGGCCGGAACGAGAGTTGATGAGCAGGCTGTTCAGAAGCGTCGAGGGCGGGGAGCTGTTCCCCAACGGAAGCGTGGTCTGTATCGGTGCATTCGACGGCCTCCACCTGGGCCATCGTGCGCTGGTCCGCCACGCGGTTGCCCGCGCGCGCGCCTTGGGCGTGGCCGCAGTGGCCGTGGCATTCGAGCCGCTGCCGCGTGAATTCTTCGCCCAGGGCACGCCGCCGCCGCGGCTGACCCTGGCGCGCAGCAAGGTCGAGATCCTGCGCGAGCTCGGCGTCGATGCGATCGGCCTGCTGCGTTTCGACGCGGCGATGGCGGCGATGCCGGCCGAGACCTTCGTGCGCCGGTTGCTGGTGCACCGGCTGGGCGCCCGCGAAGTGTGGATCGGGCCCGAGTTCTGCTTCGGCAACCGCCGCCGCGGTGATCTGGCACTGCTGCAGGAGATGGGCGCCGAACTCGGCTTCACCGCGGGCGAGATCGAAGCGGTGGACCTGCATGGCGAGCGCATCTCCAGCACCCGCATCCGCCAGCTGCTGCAGGAGGGCGATTTCGCCCGCGCCAACGACCTGCTCGGCCGCCCCTACGCGATCAGCGGGCGGGTGGTGCGCGGGCGCCAGCTCGGCCGTACGCTGGGCTTCCCCACCGCCAACCTGCGCTTCCCGAAGACCCCGGCACTGTCGGGCATCTACGCGACCTGGGTGCACGGCGTGTTCGACCAGCCCTGGCCTTCGGTGTCCAGCTTCGGTACGCGGCCGACGGTGGAGGGCGTGGAGCCGCTGCTGGAAGCCCACCTGTTCGATTTCCAGGGCGACCTGTACGGCCGCCACATCGACGTGGAGTTCGTCGCCAAGCTGCGCGACGAAGAGAAATTCAATGATCTGGCGGCGCTGACCGACCAGATGCACCGCGACGCCGAACAGGCGCGCGCCATCCTTTCCGAACATAGATTGCGAGCCACTGCGTGAGCCAGGACTACAAGACCACCCTGAACCTGCCAGCCACCGAATTCCCGATGCGCGGCGACCTGCCCAAGCGCGAGCCGGGCATTCTGGCGCGGTGGGAAGAGCAGGGGCTCTACCAGCAGCTGCGCGACAACGCCGCCGGCCGCCCGCTGTTCGTGCTGCATGACGGCCCGCCATACGCCAACGGCCGCATCCACCTGGGCCACGCGGTCAACAAGATCCTGAAGGACATCATCGTCAAGTCGCGCTACCTGGCCGGCTTCGATGCGCCCTACGTGCCGGGCTGGGACTGCCATGGCCTGCCGATCGAGATCGCGGTCGAGAAGAAGTGGGGCAAGGTCGGCACCAAGCTTGACGCCGTCGAATTCCGCCAGAAGTGCCGCGAGTTCGCCGAAGAGCAGATCAACATCCAGCGCGTGGACTTCAAGCGCCTGGGCGTGACCGGTGACTGGGACAACCCGTACAAGACCCTGAGCTTCGATTTCGAAGCCAACGAGATCCGCGCGCTGGCCAAGGTCGTGGCCAACGGCCACCTGGTCCGCGGCGCCAAGCCGGTGTACTGGTGCTTCGACTGTGGCTCGGCGCTGGCCGAGGCCGAGATCGAGTACCAGGAAAAGGAATCGCCGGCGATCGACGTCGCCTACGCTGCACGCGATGCGCAGGCCATCGGCCAGGCGTTCGGCGTGAGCGTGCCGGTCGACGTCGAAGTGGCCGTACCGATCTGGACCACCACGCCGTGGACGCTGCCGGCCTCGCTGGCGGTGTCGCTGGGCGCGGAGATCAACTATGTGCTGGCCGAAGGCCCGGCCCACAACGGCAAGCGCCGCTGGCTGGTGCTGGCCGCGGCCCTGGCCGAGCGCGCGCTGCAGCGCTATGGCGTGGACGAAGTGGTGCTGCACGGTGAAACCACCGGCGCTGCGCTGGAAAACCAGCTGCTGGCGCATCCGTTCTACCCGGAGCGCGAGATCCTGGTGCTCAATGGCGACCACGTCTCCGACGAGGACGGTACCGGTGCGGTGCACACCGCCCCCGGCCACGGCCAGGAAGACTTCGTGGTCAGCCAGAAGTACGGCCTGCTGGACAAGTACAACGCTGGCCAGGTCACTCCGATCGACGGCCGCGGCGTGTACCTGGAATCGACCCCGCCGGCCGGTGACGTGGTGCTGGCGGGCCAGCACCTGTGGAAGGCGCAGGAGGCCATCGTCGGCGTGCTGCGCGACAACGGTTCGCTGCTGGCGTTCCATCCGATCCGCCACAGCTACCCGCACTGCTGGCGCCACAAGACGCCGGTGGTGTTCCGCGCCACCCCGCAGTGGTTCATCTCGATGGACAAGGCCAACCTGCGCAACGATGCGCTGGCCGCCATCGACACCGTCGGCTGGTTCCCGACCTGGGGCAAGGCGCGCATCCAGAGCATGGTCGACGGTCGCCCGGACTGGACCATCTCGCGCCAGCGCACCTGGGGCGTGCCGATCGCACTGTTCACCCACCGCCAGACCGGCGAGATCCATCCGCGTTCGGTGGAGCTGATGCAGAAGGTCGCCGACCGCGTCGAAGCCGAGGGCATCGACGTGTGGTACTCGCTGGACGCCGCCGAACTGCTCGGTGCCGACGCGGCCGACTACGAGAAAGTCACCGACATCCTCGACGTCTGGTTCGATTCGGGCGTGACCCATGAAGGCGTTCTCGCCGCGCGTGGCTTCGGCAAGCCGGCCGACCTGTACCTGGAAGGGTCCGACCAGCACCGCGGCTGGTTCCAGTCCTCGCTGCTGACCGGCGTGGCGATCGACAAGCGCGCCCCGTACAAGCAGTGCCTGACCCACGGCTTCACCGTGGACGAGCACGGCCGCAAGATGTCCAAGTCGCTGGGCAACGGTATCGAGCCGCAGGACATCATGAACAAGCTGGGCGCGGACATCCTGCGCCTGTGGATCGCCTCGGCCGACTACAGCAACGAGATGTCGCTGTCGCAGGAGATCCTCAAGCGCAACGCCGACGCCTACCGCCGCCTGCGCAACACCGCGCGCTTCCTGCTCGGCAACCTGGACGGTTTCGACCCGGCGCTGCACCTGCAGCCGCTCGAGCAGATGGTCGCGCTGGACCGCTGGATCGTGCATCGCGCGTGGGAGCTGCAGGAGAAGATCAAGGCGGCCTACGACGGCTACAACATGGCCGAGATCGTGCAGCTGCTGCTGAACTTCTGCAGCGTGGACCTGGGCTCGCTGTACCTGGACGTGACCAAGGACCGGCTGTACACCATGCCGACCGATTCGCACGGTCGCCGTTCGGCCCAGAGCGCGATGTACCACATCGCCGAAGCATTCACCCGCTGGGTGGCGCCGATCCTGACCTTCACCGCCGACGAGCTGTGGGGCTACCTGCCGGGCGAACGCGCCGGCCACGTGCTGTTCACCACCTGGTATGACGGCCTGGCGCCGTTGCCGGCCGATGCCCAGCTCAATGCCGCCGACTTCGACCAGCTGCTGGCCGTGCGCGAGCAGGTGGCCAAGGTGCTCGAGCCGATGCGCGCCAACGGTGCGATCGGTGCGGCGCTGGAAGCGGAGATCACCATCGCCGCCAGCGAAGAACAGGCCGCGCGCTGGCAGCCGCTGGCCGATGAACTGCGTTTCCTGTTCATCAGTGGCGACGTGCAGGTGCGCCCGGCGACCACCGACGAGGTGTTCGTCAGCGCCCAGCCGACCACCAAGGCCAAGTGCGTGCGCTGCTGGCACCACCGCGCCGACGTCGGCAGCAACGCCGACCATCCCGAGCTGTGCGGCCGTTGCGTGAGCAACGTGACCGGCGCCGGCGAAGTGCGGAGCTGGTTCTGATGGCCGCGCCCCGTCCGCATCCGAACGCCCTGGTCTGGCTGCTGCTGTCGGTGGCCATCATCGGCCTGGACCAGTGGTCCAAGGCCTGGGTGCTGTCCAGCCTGCCGGAGTTCCAGCCGGTGGTGGTCATCGACGGCTTCTGGAACTGGTACCGCACCTACAACACCGGCGCGGCATTCAGTTTCCTGAGCGACGCCGGTGGCTGGCAGAAGTACTTCTTCACCGCGCTGGCGATCGCCATCAGCGGGCTGATGGCGTGGTGGCTGCGCGGCACCGCCCGCGGCAACTGGAAGGCCGCGGTGCCGTATGCGCTGATCATCGGTGGCGCCATCGGCAACGTGATCGACCGCCAGGTGCACGGCCACGTGGTCGACTTCATCCAGTGGTACGTGGGCAGCTACACCTGGCCCTCGTTCAACATCGCCGACTCGGCCATCGTGGTGGGTGCCGTCGGCATCGCGCTGTTTGGCCTGTTCGACGGCAAGTCCGCCAAAAAGGCGGATAATGCCAACCCGAAACCGTAAGCCGGCTGCCGCCGGGAGACTGAACTGATGGATGTGCTGCTCGCCAACCCGCGTGGTTTCTGTGCCGGTGTCGATCGTGCGATCGAGATCGTCAAGCGCGCGATCGAAACGCTGGGCGCGCCCATCTATGTCCGCCATGAAGTGGTGCACAACCGCTTCGTGGTCGACGACCTGAAGCAGCGCGGCGCGATCTTCGTCGAAGAGCTCGACGAGGTTCCGGACAACAACACCGTGATCTTCAGCGCGCATGGCGTGTCCCAGGCCGTGCGCCAGGAAGCCGAGCGCCGTGGCCTGAAGGTGTTCGACGCCACCTGCCCGCTGGTGACCAAGGTCCACTTCGAGGTCGCGCGCCACTGCCGTGCCGGCCGTGACGTGGTGCTGATCGGCCACGCCGGTCACCCGGAAGTGGAGGGCACCATGGGCCAGTGGAACCGCGAAGCCGGGACCGGGCAGATCTACCTGGTCGAGGATGTCGAGCAGGTCGCGACGCTGCAGATCAACCAGCCGGAAAACTTCGCCTACACCACCCAGACCACGCTGTCGGTGGATGACACGCGCGGCATCATCGATGCGCTGCGCGAGCGGTTCCCTGCGATGCAGGGCCCGAAGAACGACGACATCTGCTACGCCACGCAGAACCGCCAGGATGCTGTGCGCGACCTGGCCAAGCGCTGCGACCTGGTGCTGGTGGTCGGTTCGCCGAACAGCTCCAACTCCAACCGTCTGAGCGAGCTGGCCCGCCGCGAAGGCGTGGAGTCGTACCTGATCGATGGTGCGCACGAGATCGACCCGGCATGGGTGGCAGGCAAGCAGCACATCGGCGTGACCGCCGGCGCCTCGGCGCCGCAGGTGCTGGTCGATGGCGTGCTGGCGCGCCTGGCCGAGCTGGGCGCCACCGGCGTGGGCGAGCTGGACGGCGAACCGGAATCGATGGTGTTCGCGCTGCCGAAGGAACTGCGCCTGCGCCTGGTCGACTGAGCGCGGAAGGACGTCTGCAGGGTACGGCCCGCCACTCCCCGGTGTGGGTGCGAACCGAAACTGATCTGGTGGGTGCGAACCTTGGTTCGCACGCCTTTGGCATGGCCGGGTGGGCGCACCGCCCATGACCTTTGGCCATGGGGCCGGCCATCGCACAGGCCTAGCATCGGAGGATTCCCCGTTGTTGGAAACTGCCTGATGAAGACCCGAGCCCTGGCGATGTCGTTGCTGTTCGCGCTGGCGGCCACGCCTGCACTTGCGCAGACCTCGCCACCGGCCAACGCGGCGGCCCCAGGACTGCTGCGCATCGATGTGGACGCGCGCGATCTGGCCCGGCGCATCTTCAAGGTGACCGCCACCGTGCCGGCCAAGCCCGGCCCGATGACCCTGCTGTACCCGCAGTGGATTCCCGGCAACCATTCGCCCACCGGCCCGATCGACAAGCTGGCCGGCCTGCGCGTGACCGCCAACGGCAAGCCGCTGGCCTGGCAGCGCGATCAGTACAACGTCTATGCGTTCAAGGTGAACGTGCCCGAGGGCGCCAGCGAGATCGTCGCCCACTTCGATTTCCTGTCCTCGCAGGGCGGCAGCCAGGGCCGGGTGGTGATGACCCCGGAAATGCTCAACCTGCAGTGGAACGCCAACTCGCTGTATCCGGCCGGCATCGACGCGCGCCAGCTGCAGGCGCAGGCCAGCGTTACCCTGCCCAAGGGCTGGTCGTTCGCCACTGCATTGGAGACCGCGCGCCGCGACGGTGACACCGTGGTGTTCAAGCCGATCTCCTATGACCATCTGGTCGATTCGCCCTTGTTTGCCGGCGAGCACTACCAGCGCATCGATCTCGATCCGGGCGCGAAGGTGCCGGTGCACCTCAACGTGTTTGCCGACGACGCCAAATCGCTGAAGCCGAGCGAGGCGCAGATCACGATGCACCGCGCGCTGGTGCAGCAGGCCGACAAGCTTTACGGCGCGCGGCACTACAACCACTATGAGTTCCTGCTGGCATTGACCGACCGCCTCGGTGGCATCGGCCTGGAGCATCACCGTTCCAGCGAGAACAGTGCCGACCCGGGCTACTTCACCGAGTGGGACAACAACGCGTGGATGCGCGATCTGCTGCCGCACGAGTACACCCATTCCTGGAATGGCAAGTACCGTCGCGGCGCCGATCTGGCCACCGCCAACTTCAACACGCCGATGGGCGACAGCCTGCTGTGGGTCTACGAAGGCCAGACCCAGTTCTGGGGCCAGGTGCTGGCGGCGCGTTCAGGGCTGTGGTCGACCGCGCAGGCGCGCGACATGCTGGCCAACGTGGCCGCGACCTATGACCGTGGTCGCCCGGGCCTGGCCTGGCGGCCGCTGCAGGACACCACCAATGACCCGACCATCGCGCAGCGCCGCACGCTGCCTTACCGCAACTACCAGATGAGCGAGGACTACTACTCCGGCGGCCAGATGCTGTGGCTGGAAGTGGAGGGCAAGCTGCGCGAACTGAGCGGCAACCGGCGCAGCCTGGATGACTTCGCACGTGCGTTCTTCGGCGTCGGCAACGGCGACTGGGACGTCAACCCGTACACCTTCAACGACGTGGTCGCGACCTTGAACGGCATAGCGCCGTATGACTGGGCGACGTTCCTGCGCGGGCGCCTGGACGGCCACGGTTCGTTGACCGGCGGCCTGGAACTGGCGGGCTGGAAGCTGGTCTACCGCGATACGCCGAACGACGCCTACAAGGCACAGGAAAAACGCGCCAAGGCGGCGCTGCTGGCGTACTCGCTGGGTGCGACCGTGCTCGACAGCGGTGTGGTCGGCGACGTGATCTGGGACAGCCCGGCGTTCAATGCCGGCCTGGCGCCGGGCATGAAGGTGATTGCCGTTGGCGGGCGCGAGTACAGCAGCCAGCGCTTGAAGGATGCGGTAGCTGCGGCGGCGAAGGACAAGGCGCCGATCGTGCTGCTGGTGAAGCAGTTCGACCGCATCGAAACGATGAACATCGCCTACCACGGTGGCCTGCAGTACCCGGTGCTGGAGCGTATCGCCGGCAAGCCTGACCGCCTTGCGGACCTGTGGAAGGCGCGATGAAACCGCGCGCCCGCGATGGCATGATCCTGTTGATGGCGATCCTCGCCATCCTCGGTGCATTCCTGCACGGCGACGGGCGCTGGCTGCATTGGCTGGCCAAGCCGACCACCACGCTGCTGATCGCTGCCATCGCCTGGCGCGTGCATGATCCAGCGCAGCCGTTCTACCGACGCGCGGTGCTGGCTGGCATGCTGCTGTCGTGCGTGGGGGATATCGCGCTGATGTTGCCGGTGGATGCGTTCGTGCCGGGGCTGGTCGCGTTCCTGCTGGCGCACCTCTGCTACATCGTCGCCTTCCGCGATGGCCTGCGTGCCGGACGTGGCCTGCTTGCCGCCAGCGTCCTGCTCGGCGCGTTCGCTGTACTGAATGTACTTGGTCTGTGGCCGCACCTGCCCGCACCGATGCGCATTCCGGTGCTGGCATACGTGGTGGTGCTGGCCTCGATGGCGGTCCTGGCGCTCGCACGCCAGTGGCGGCGACCGCACACCGATGCAATGGATGCCAGCAGCTCCCGCTGGGCGGCCGCCGGTGCGCTGCTGTTCGTCGCCAGCGACTCGCTGCTGGCCTGGGACCGCTTCGCCGGCGGCCTGCCACTGGCCAGCCTGCTGGTGCTGTCCACCTACTACGGCGCGCAGTACGCCATCGCCCGCTCCGTGAAACAGCAAAAAGGGGACGGAGGGGATTAAGTCGCAGACGGCACCAAGGCACAAACGACTTAATCCCCTCCGTCCCCTTTTCGCGTTGACTATCGGAGGGTCGCGTTGCCGGAACGGCCTTGTGCGTCGAAAGAGAGTCGTGCGGACTGGCGATCACCGGCGACCTCGTCCGGCAGCCAGACCAGAGTGCCACCCTTGCGCACGATCACATAGACGTGGCCGACTTCACCGGGAGTGCCCATCAATGCGTTGCGCTGTGCCTGCAGTGCCTGGGCCACGCGCGGCACCGCCTCGAAATCGATGTTGGCCAGCGCCGTGCTGCTGCGGCGCAGGGTGATGGTGGGCGCGAAGCGCTGCGGATTGACCGGGTCGCCCTTGCGCCACTGGCCGCGTTCGAAGTGGTAGCTGTCCACGCGTGACGGCTGCTGCGGATCCACCAGGTCCAGATTGATCCGGCCATCGTCGTAGAAGTGGATGCTGTGGAATACCGTCAGCCGGTGCCCGGCCAGCGCAGGCATCTGTTCCAGTGCCTGGCGGGCGGCCAGCAGGTAGTCCGCATCGAACAACCGGTTGTTGCGTTCGGGCACCGGCGGCAACCGCGGCTCGGTCATCGGCGCGAGCGAAGCGGGCCTCTCGCGCGCTGGCGGCATGGCGATCGGCGCGCTTGCGCTGTTGGCCTGCACCGAATGGCCCAGTGTTTCGCCCAGCGTCTGCAGGGCTCCGCCTGCCACGGCGACGCCGGCCAGCACCAGCAACACCACGGAGAACACCAGCCGGGTCGAGGGCGGTTGCTTCATACACCCTCCAGGCGAACGTTGCGGCGATCTTCCGGGTCGTACAACAGCGTGACCCGCTCGCGCGGAAGATTGGCCAGCTCGATCAACGGGATGAAGCGGCGCACGCTCACCTGCTGCACGCCACCTTCGCGGTCGATGTATTCCAGCTGGAACTCCACCTGCGGCTGCTCGTTGAGATAGGTGCCGGTCTGGCGCAGCTTCAGCACCTTCGCATCCACGCCGATGCCGCGATACTTCAGCGCGTCACCGCGGGCGTCGGCCTGCAGCAGCCGGCCGAGCAGGCGCAGGCCCAGCGCGTAGCCGCACAACACCAGCGGGCACACCAGCAGCGGATGACCGAGCGACAGGAAGGTCCAGCCCAGTCCCTCACTCTGCAGCCGATAGGCGGCCACATAGGCACTGGCCACCGCCACGATGCCGATCGCTGCGCCGACACCACGACGCCAGAGGCTGGCGACATCCAATTCAGGCTGGGCACCCTCCAGCACCACGTTGGGGAACGCGCCCGGCATCCGGCTCAGGCGTACCTCGATACGCTTGCCGGCCACGAAACGCTGCAGCTGCGGCTTGCTGTCCACCACCAGCATCTGTTCGTTGATGGGCGTGCCGGACAGGTTCTGGAAGCCCAGTTGCAGCTTCCACTGCGCGAAGCCGCGCACGTGCACGCCGGTCGGCTCGGCCTGTTCGATCAACGCGTCGCGCGGCTCACCGCCGGCCAGGATGGTGCGCACCCGATGCAGTGCGCGCGGCGGGCCCAGCAGCAGGTAGTGCAGGAAGGCGAGCAGCAGGGCCAGCCACAGGATCACCGACAGCGCGAGCAGCAGCAGGGCCAGCCATGGCGCGCTGCGGTCGGCCAGTTGCACCGGCCACGACGTGCCGACATAGAGGATGCAGGGGAAGGGCAACGCGAAGAACAGCAGGAACGCGCCCCAGAACCAGAGATAGGCCTTCATGGGGTGGTGGGGAACCGATGGAACAGGGCGCGTAGGGTACTACGCTCAGCGGATCTGCAGGGTCAGCAGGAAGTAGCGGCCGAGCGGATCGTCCAGCCCCGGCATCTGGCCACCGTTGCCGACCAGATAGTTCACCGGTTGCGTGTCGAGCACGTTGTGCACGTCCAGCGCGGCGACCACGCGCGGCCCCAGGCGTCGTGCGAGATGCAGGTTCCAGCGCAGCTGCCGGGGGTTCATGCAGTGGTTCTGCTCGCGCTGTTCCTCCGGGCATTCCGCACCGGGCAGCCAGGCGCGCGTGCGCCCCACCTGGTTGCCGCGCAGGGCGATGTCCCAGTTGCTGTTCTGCCACTGCACGTTCAGCACGGCGGCCATCGTCGGCGTGACATGGCCGCGCAGGTCCACCGTTGCATCATGGCCACGTTCGCGGCGCAGTTCCTGCTGCTTCAGCGCATCGAGCGAGAACAGCCACTGGCCGGTGTTGCCGGTATCGATGTGGTACTCCCCGCGCAGTACAAAGTTGCGCGAGGTGGTGCGGCCGATGTTGTCGAAGGACAGGCGCAGGTTGCTCAGGTGGCCGTCCTCGTCCAGCTCCCAGGTGCCGGGGTTCCACACCGCGTCGGCCGGTTGCAGGGCCAGGATCTCGTTGCGCAGTTCGACGATGTTGTGGGTGAGTGACAGCGAGAACGTATCGGTCGGCGTCCAGGTCGCGGCCAGGGAATGGCTGCGCGACCGCTCGGCCTTCAACGCATCGTTCTCCACCACGTCCACGGTGACGCTGCAGCGCCCGTTGCCGCTGCTCTGCGCGCAGTCGGGCAGGGCGCTGGAGGCCGGCAGCTCGATCGCACCGAAGTAGCCCGGGGGACGCCGCTGTTCGAACAGGCTGGGCGCACGATAGCCGCGCCCGCTGGCAAGCAGGAAGGACCACTGGGGCGTGGGGCTCCAGCGCACGCCCACGCGGGGCGAAAAGGCCTGGTAGTCGCCGTCGCGGTCCCAGCGTGCGGCCAGGTCCATGCGCAGCGTGTACGCCAGGGGCAGGCCGAGTTCGGCGTAGGCGCCGCCACTGCGGCGCGCCAGGTGGCGCTGCTCCTGCGGCAGGCCCAGCGCCAGGTCACCCTGGCTCAGCAGGGCGTCGGGATGCGAGGTCCAGCGCTCCTGGCGCAGGTCGATGCCGGTGGCCAGCTGTGCAGCACCGCCGGCCAATGGCATCAGCTCCCGCTGCATGCCCCACCAGCCCTGCCACTGCTCGGTGCGCCCGCGATTGCGGATCGACGGGAACAACTGCTCGGCCGCGCCCGCCGGCAACGAGGTGAAGCCGGGCAGGAAATCCAGTGTCTCGGCGACCCGCAGCAGGGGCTCGGCGCGCACGGTGCCCGACGTGGACAGGCTGACATCGCTGCGCTGTGCGCTGATGCCGGCATCCCAGCTGCGCCGGCCCTGGTCGCGGCCAATGCCGAAGGTGACGTCGGCGTCGGTGGCACGTACATGCGGACGCACGTTGCCAGCTTCGCGCAGCACGCTGTTGAAGGTGAACCCGTACAGGCCGATGGCAACGGCGGTTGGACCAAGGTCGAAGCGTTGCCGGTTGTGGCTGGCCCGCGCCTCGGCGTAGGCATAGCGACCTTCGCCACGTTCATGCCGGTAGCGCAGGTAGGCCGAGGCGGTATCCGAGGCCGGTTGCAGCGAGCGCGGTCGGGCGCTGTCGAACCAGCAGGCACCATCGCGCCGCGTCAATGGGCCTTCGCAGCGTTCTGCCGGCCAGTAGCGTCCATCGCGGAACGCGCCGATCAGGTACTGCGAGGTTTCCGCATGCCATTGGCGGCGATCACCGGCCACGTGGTCGATGCGGTGCAGGTCGATGCCGGCGAACCAGCGGTCCCCTCCGTCGCGCACGCCGCCGGTGGCCGCCTGCACGCGATACTGGCCAGCGTCGCCGCGCCCGCTCAGGCCGGTCTGCAGCATGGCTTCCGGGCCGTCAGCCTGGTCGCGCAGGATGATGTTGACCACGCCGGACATCGCGTCGGCGCCATAGATGGCCGAGGCGCCGCCACGTACCAGCTCGATGCGTTCGACGAAGCTGAGCGGAATTCCCCCAAGATCGGTGAGCCCACCCTGTTCCAGCGACACCATGGGATAGCGTGGCAGGCGCCGGCCATTGACCAGGAACAGGGTCGCACGCGGGCCCATGCCGTCCAGGCTGGTGGTGGTGGCCGCACCCACCGGCAGGTACTGCGAATCGCCACTGCGCGAGGTGCTCATCGCCGGGTGGCCGTTCATGCCCGGCAAGTGCCGCAGCAGGTCGAACAGGCTGCCGTAGCCGCTGCGCAGGATGTCATCGCGGTCGATGATGGTGACCGGCAGCGTGGTCTGCACGGAGGTGCGCGGCAGCCGGCTGCCGGTGACATGGATCGGCGCCAGTTCCACCTGCGGCGGCGCGTCGGCGGATTTGTGTGGCGAACGTGCTGCGGGCGTGGCGCGTGCCGCGACCGACGGTGGCGATGGTGGCGCGGGGCGGGTGCGGCGGACGACGAATCCGCCAGCAGGCGTACGCAGGATGTTCACCGGCATGCCCGCGACCAGTTCCTTCAGGGCCGCAGCCGCATCGCGGTGGCCATGGGTGCCGGCCGTGCGCAGGCCATCCAGCTCACGCGCATCGAACAGCAGGGCAATGCCGCTCTGTCGCGCCCATTGCTGCAGGGCCGGCGCCAGCGGGCCTGAGCCAACATCGACCTCCAGGGTGCCCGCTTGCTCGGCCGCAGCGGCAGACGGCAGCGCGGGGATGCCCAACGCGAGGCAGAACAGGGTGCGGAGCAGCAGCCCCCCCTGCAGCGCGCCCGGTACTGCCATCACCGCAGGCCTCCTCAGTACGTGCGGCGCAGTTCCAGCGCGCCATCCGGTCGCGTCTGGCCAGCCACCGACCAGCCCAGTTCCAGTGCCGACAGCAGTTCCTGCGCGTCGCCGGCACGGAAGGTGCCGCTTACCGCCAGGCTGGCGATCTCCGGATCGGCGATCACCAGCGGCGTGTGGCCGTAGCGGTTCATGCGTTCGACCACGATCGATAGCGGTGTGGCATCGAACACCAGCTGTCCCTGCAGCCAGCCTTCAGCGGCGGCATTGGACGACAGTGCCGGACCGGGCTGGATGCGGCCCGACGGCAGTACCTGCAGTTGCTGGCCGGGCGCCAGGGTGTGCTGGGTGCCCCCGCTGCTGACTTCCACCGCACCTTCCAGCAGTGCGACTTCGACCAGGCCATCATGCAGGCGTTCCACCTGGAAGGTGGTGCCGATGTCGCGGATGGTGCTGTCGCCGGCGCGCAGCTGCAGGGCCTTGCCCGACGGTGCGACCTGCAGCTGCAGGCGGCCACGTTCCAGCACCAGGTTGCGATGGCGCCAACCGAAACGGGCGTGCAGGGTGGTGCCCGCATCCAGCGTGGCCACGCTGCCATCGGCCAGCGTCTGCAGCCGGGGCTGGTGGGAATCGTTGGCATAGCGCAGCGGCGTGGGGTTGCCGTCGACGGCAATCATCCAGCCGATCCCGATGGCCAGGCAGACGCCTGCGGCAGCGGCCACTGCCGGCAGCCAGCGACGCGGCGCCGGCCGTGCCGCACGTGCCGCGGCGGTGCGCAGCCACGGGTCGGCGGCCAGTTCCTCGCCCTGCTGGAACAGGGTCTCGGCCTGGACCCAGGCAGTAACATGGGCCGGGTCCTCGGCCAACCAGTCCTCGAACGTCTCGCGCTCGCCCGGCGTACAGTCCGGAGCCTCCAGCCGCGCCACCCAGGCGCTGGCGCGTTCGAACAGCTGCGTATCTTCCCTGGGCCTGGCGTGACTCATCCGTTGTCCCTGTCGTTGTGCAGCGGATCCGTTCCGAGTTCCTGGCGCAGGCCCTGCAGGGCGCGGGCGATGTGTTTTTCCACGGTCTTGGCAGTAATTCCACAGTGCCGCGCGATCTGCGTGTAGCTCATGCCGGTGATCCGGTTGAGCAGGTACACCTCGCGCGCGCGCTCGGGCAGCTTGAACAGGGCCTGCCGCAGCAGGGACAGCATCTGCCCGGACTCGGCCTGGCGCAATGGATCGGGCGACGTGCTGGAAGGCTCGTTGCCGCCATCATGTTCGGCGAGGGACAGATGCGGCCGCGACTGCGACGAACGGCCGCGGTCTGCCAGGCGGTTGCGGGCGATACGATACAGCAGCAGCCGCAGCTCGTCGGCACTGTGCGCGCGATAGCGGATCAGCCGCTCCATGCAGTCCTGCGCGATGTCCTCGGCATCCTCCGGCCCGACACCGCGCGTGCGCAGGAACGCACACAACGGCGCGCGTTCCTCCCGCACGAACGCAATGAACGCGTCCGCCGGCGCGGACAGGTCCGGCGCGCGATGGATCAGAGGAGAGGGGGCGGACAGGGCTGGCCTCGGACGTCGGTGGCGGGTACGTCTTCGAGTTTTACGCGACGATGACCGGATGGGGAAGAGTGTGCGTGGCCCACGAATCCATTGTGAATGCGTTCATGTTTCGAGGGGCGCTGCACTGGGGGAGGGCGCACCGTCCGGACGTTGAACTTTCGACCCGTGCGTTGCGGGTGGAGAGAGAGAACACATGAAGCATTCGAAGTTGAGCCTGGCCCTGGCAGCGTTGCTGGGCATCACCGCCATGGCGGCGGTTGATGACGTCATGGCAATGAATTATCACGTGCAGGACGATCGCGTCTTCCTCAGCGGCGGCGTAACCGTTGCCGATGTGGTGGCGCTGCCCGCGCTGCTGGCCAAGGCGCAGGCCGAAGGACGCCCGATCCGCGAAGTCGTGCTGCGCACGTCCAACGGTGGCGCGCTGATCGCCGGCGAGTGGCTGCAGGCGGTGATCCGCACCCAGGGCCTGGACACGATTGTGTCCGGCCACTGCATTTCGTCCTGCTCGATCATGCAGTCCGGCGGCGTCAACCGTTATCTCGGCGGCGACCTGCCGCTGGTCGATTCGGTGCAGATCCATGCCGCCAGCAGTGGTGGCAGGATCACCTACGCACCGTCGCCGCGCATGACCCAGATCTACACCGGCAACTATGGCGGCGGCATGGATGCCGGCCTGCTGCACAAGGCCATGTATGAGGTGGTGCGGCCCAATGGCCTGCTGGTGTTCCGCGACCCGGCGCGCACCACGGGTACATCGGTCACCTTCGATCCGGATGGCAGCGGCAGCAAGCTGGAGTCGTTCCCGGGCCAGGACATCCGCGGCAACAACATCATCAACACGGCAGGCTATCGCGATCCGGGCGACACCCTGCATGTGACCAGCAACGTCAGCGGCGACATCAATCCGGGCTACCTGCGCACCGCGCGCCAGTTGCAGGCCTTCGTCGACGACGATTTCGCGCGCTGGAACACCGACTGGGCCAGCACCTACATCAACTACGCGGTGAGCCTGTACAACGTCTCCACGCGGGGGCCGAACGGCATCGGCACGCAGTCGCTGCAGCAGCTGCTTGCCGACCCCGACCTCCAGGATGAGCTGCGCGGCCAGTTGCGGCTGGCCGATCTGGATGCGTCCACCCTGGCAGGTTCGGCGGGCGTGATCCGTGTCAGCAATGGCGCCACCTGGCGCACCGCCGAAACCACCGGCGCCGATTTCATGCTGGTCGACAACGGCACCATCGCGCTGGAGGGCGGCGCGCTGCGTACCCCCGAGCTGCGGGTGATGCCGGGCAGCGTGGTGGTTGGCCATGGCGATATCGCATCGGTCGGCACCGACAGTGATGCGTTGCTGGATGGCACCGGCCCGTCCTGGCGCGAAGACGGCTTCAACCGACTGCGCGTGTTCGGCACGCTGATGCCGCGTGGCGGTGATCTGGTGACCCACGGCTACGTCAACATCATGCCCGGCGGGCAGGTGCTGTTCGATGTTACCGAGGCCGGGGGCACCGGCAGTGGCCGCCTGCGCGTCGGCAGCTTCTACGATGGCGGGGCCGAAGAGGGGGCGCTGGTGATCGCGCAGGGCGCACACCTGGCGTTGAACGTCGCCCAGGGCTTCTATGCCGGCGGCTACCGCCGCGATCTGGTGGAAGGGCCGATCTACCAGGGCGGTTTCCAGGATGCCGTGCGACTGGGCGACACCGGCTACAGCGCCAGCATCACCGCGGGCGAAGTATTCCGCCCGCGCCACAATTCGCTGCTCAGCTTCAACGTCAACCAGACGGCCGACGGGCTGTGGCTGACCGCCAACCCGGGCTTCGATCAGCTGGGCCTGTTTGCCAACGGCACCTCCGGCGATGGACTGGGGCGCGCGCTGGCAGCCGCATCGGATCGCCAGGACAGCGGCCTGAAGTCGCTGCTCGGCGCACTGCAGTTCGCCGACCGCGATGTGATCGCACAGCAGGCCGGCGCCCTGCGCGGTGATGCACACGCCAGCCTGCGCCTGGCCGACAATGCACTGCTGGGCAGCATCGGCAACGTGGTGCAGCAGCACCAGGCGGCGATGCGCAGTGGCGGCGATGCCGATGGCCTGGCCTCGCAGGCGGCGCAGTCGGTGTCGGCGCAGCCGGGCATGCGCCATGGCAGCCTGTTCAACCAGCTGGCCATGCATCTGGTCGAGCCGGCCGGCGAGGCTGCTGGCGACAGCCGCGCGGCGGGTGGCAGCCGTGGCCTGTGGGCGCGCGGTTTCGCCAGCCATGGCCGCATCGACGCCGACGGTGGCGTGGCCGGCCTGAGCCATAACATCGGCGGCATCGTGGTCGGTGCCGACACGCACGTGGCCGATGACCGCGTCACCCTCGGCGTCAGCGTGGCCGCCGCGGACATGTCGACCAAGGCCAGCGATGGCTCCGGTTTCAGTGGCGACGTGCGCGCGCTGGATGTGGGAGGCTACCTGGATGCGACCTATTCGCGTGGCTACCTGTCGGCGGCCGTGCGCTACACCGACCTGCGCCACGATACCCGCCGCAGCCTTTCGGCCATCGATGGCCTGCAACAGCCGCTGCGCGCCCGATACAGCAACGACGCGATCTCGGCGCGGGTCGAACACGCGTTCTCCTTCACCACCGGCAAGGGACTGGTGATCCAGCCGCTGCTGCCGGTGGTGGATTACGCGCGGACCTCGGCCACCCGCTTCAACGAAGAGCAGGGCGCTGGCGCGCTGGTGGGGCGCAGCGGCAGCCTGGAGAGCATCCGCGTGGGTGCCGGCCTGCAGCTGTTCAAGACCTTCGAGGGCAACAACGGCGAGCGCATCACCCCGCGTGCCCGCGTGGCCTGGCAGAAGGAGCTGGGCGATTCACAGGCGCGCTACAGCACCGGTTTTGCTGCGGCCCCGGACCTGGTGTTTGGTGCCAGCAGCCAGGCCGTGGGCGAGCAGGTGCTGGCCTGGAACGTGGGCGTGACCAGTCGCGCCAGCGAGCGCCTGTCGATCATGGCCGACTACGTGGGTGAGCGCCGCGACGGGCAGATCCGGAACGGCGTGATGCTGGGCCTGGGCTACCGGTTCTAAGCGGTACCCGGCCCCGGCGATATGCGTATCGCCGGGGCCATCCCATCAGGGCAGGTGCTGCGGTATGGTCGGCAGGGAACTCCCGCCAGGCCCCGTCATGCAGATCGCCGTCTTCAGTGCCCGCCCCTACGATCGTCGTTTCCTCGACGAGGCCAACCAGCGCGATGCGGCCGGGCAGGGCTTTGCATTCGTGTATTTCGATGCCGCGCTGGACGTGCATACCGCTGCGTTGGCACAGGACTGCGCCGCCGTCTGCGTGTTCGTCAATGACCGCCTCGACGCGCCGGTACTGCACGCGCTGCATGCGCTGGGCGTACGCGCCGTACTGCTGCGCTGTGCCGGCTTCAACAATGTGGACCTGGCCGCCGCGAAAGCGCTGGACCTGTTCGTCGCACGGGTGCCGGCCTATTCCCCCGAAGCCGTGGCCGAGCACGCGCTGGCGCTGGTGATGACGCTCAACCGGCAGACCCATCGCGCCTACAACCGCGTGCGCGAGGGCAACTTCATGCTCGATGGCCTGCTCGGGCGCACCCTGCATGGGCGCACGGTCGGCATCGTCGGCACCGGCAAGATCGGCCTGGCCACCGCGCGCATCTTCAAGGGCATGGGCTGCACCGTGCTGGGGCATGATCCGTATCCGTCGCCGGCCTTCGCCGGCGTGGGCGACAGGGTTGGTCTGGATGAACTGCTGGCGCGGGCCGACATCGTATCGCTGCATTGCCCGCTGACGCCCGATACCCAGCACCTGATCAACGACGCCTCGCTGGCGCGGATGAAGACCGGCGCGATGCTGGTCAACACCTCGCGCGGCGCGCTGGTGGATACCCATGCGGTGATCCGCGCGCTGAAATCGCGGCGGCTGGGTCATCTGGCCATCGACGTCTACGAGCAGGAAAGCGCGCTGTTCTTCCAGGACCTTTCCGGCGAGATCATCGACGACGAGGCCTTCCAACGCCTGATGACCTTCCCCAACGTGCTGGTGACCGGCCACCAGGGCTTCTTCACCGTGGAGGCGCTGCGGGAGATCTCGGCGATCACGTTGGGGAACCTGCGCGATTTTGCGGAGGGGCGGGTGTGTGCGAACCGGGTGGGAGCGTAGACACGCTGCGGAAGTGGGCCTCACCCAGTCCCCACCTGGGGTATTTACTTTGGGTGAATATCATATGAAGCTGTCGTGAAGGGGGGCTTGTCCTCCCTTGAAGTACAGGGGGCGCAAGGGACGGCGCAGCTGCTTTCTGGCCGGAACATGACGCCAGCACACGTCGGTGGATTACCGATCGTCTGGTGATTGCCGACGCAATTGGACAAAGGGATGTTCCATGCGTATCTGGCAGTGGCAGGCGTTGTTGGGCGCGGCATTGGTCGTGTCATCCGGGTGGACCTGGGCGAGTAGCCCGGTCACCCCGCATACCGAGTACTACAAAAAGATCAAGAACAGCGAGGGGCTGGCACCGCTGACCTCGAGCCTGTTCGGGGATAGCATCAGCCCCAGCTCGGGGTCGACCGAATTTGTCGTTACCGACATCGACTTGCCAGGCAACAACGCGCTGCCGGTGCGATTGCAGCGTCGTCTCGCTGTGCAGTCCTTCAAGGACCGGCAGCCGTTGGGGGGATTCGGCAGCTGGGACATCGAAGTCCCCTACATGCACGCCACCTTCGACTCCATCTGGAAGTGGAACGAGTCGGGTAATGGCGCCACCCAGCGTTGCTCGCAGACCTTCTACCCCAAGACGCGTACCGGCGTGGGCACCTTCGAGATATGGACCGGCGTGCAGGTGCGTGTCCCCGACCAGGGCGAGCAGGAGATGCTGCTGATCGCCAACGCCTCCAACCCTAAACCCACCAACGGTGAAACCTATCGCTGGGGTACTCGGGGCAACATGCGCCTCAGTTGCCTGGGCTCGACGGCCAATGGCTATCCCGGTGAGGGATTCCTGGGCGTGGATGCATCGGGGAATCGCTACTTCTTCAATGTGGGTATTGAACGAACAGCCGGTTTCATGGATCTCGGCCAGGGCGTAGGTTCAAAACTGGTGCGTGTTCTGCTGATGGCCAGTCGGGTCGAAGATCGCCACGGCAACTGGGTAGCCTATGACTATTCGGGCGACAAGCTGGTTGGCATTCGCGGCAGTGATGGTCGCGCCATTTCCATTGCCTATGCCGGGGACCGTATTGCAAGTGCAACAGCCAATGGCCGTACCTGGAGCTATGAGTACAACGAGGGCTCCGGTGCAATGGGATTCGCACGCTGGCCTGCGCTGCGTGCCGTGCAGCAGCCGGATGGTGCTCGCTTCGGCTATGAGTACAGCTGGCAGGACGGCGGATTCGGGGGCCTGAACCCGGAGTATCAGAGCTGGGATGGTGAACCGAAGCTCTGCATCAAGCCCACGTTCGAGCAGTCTGGATTCACCCTGATCGCGACCCATCCATCAGGAACGCGTGGACAGTTTGAGTTCAAGTACCTGCGCCGCACCCGGCTGGGTGTAAAAAGTACCGCTTGCGCAGACATGGGCGGTGGGCGCTACGCGCAACGCGCCTCCAATGCGTTCGACCTCTTCGCGATCACCAGCAAGACGCTGACGGGGCCCGGGTTGGGCAGTTTGACCTGGACGTACGAGTCGGGCGGATATGACTCGGGCCTGGCCAACTCCGCAGTGTCGACGATTGTGGAGCCAGATGGTACGCGCCGTCACAGTGTGTTCGGACGAAAACTCGACGAGAACGAGGGGCAGTTGCTGCAGGAGGCGGTGCGTGCGCCGGACGGTCAGATCGTCCAGGTCATCACCAATACCTATATGAGTTCGGACGAGGTCCAGGCCGGACCGTTCCCGGACAGCTACGGTTCGATGACCGCGGCCGATGATCCCTTCGCCGTCAAGATTCGTCCCCTGAAGCAATCTGTGCTCAGCCAGGATGGCGTCAACTTCGTCAATACGACCGATCAGTTCGATGCGCATGTGCGGCCGGTGGTGCAGACCGAGAGTAACTCGTTGGGGCGCGCGCGAACGCTGAGAACCACCTACTTCGACGACACGGGTCGTTGGATACTCAGCCAAGTCGCGCGCAGCACACAGAGCGTTGGCGGCGTTGAGATTGAGACCGAACGCACCGAGTTCGACTCGATGGCGCGCCCGCAACGTACCTACGCCTTCGGCGCGTTGCAGCAGACGCTGGGCTATCACGCCGATGGCACGCTCGCCTCCGTGGCCGATGGCAAGGGCAATGCCATTGCGCTTGGCAGCTGGAAGCGTGGCCTGCCGCAGAGTGTCGCGTACCCGGACGGCAGCAGTGCCTCGCTGCAGGTCGATGACAATGGCTGGGTGCGCGCAGCGGTGGAGCCCAATGGTGCCAGCCGAAGCTTCGACTACGACGGGATGGGCCGAATCGTACTGGCGACCCAGGCCGCCAATGACAGCGTGGCCTGGAATCCTTCTACAACGCGATTCTTCCAGGTGGCGGGAGCGGAGATCGGGCTGGAAGCGGGACATTGGAAGCGCGAGTCCAGTACCGGCAACGCACGCGCGGTGACGTACTACGATGGGTTGTGGCGCCCAGTATTGGAAGAGTCGTTCGACGCTGCGGACCGTGGCGGTACATTGCGCCAGACGGTGACCCGTTATGACAGCAATGGGCGCCTGGTTTTTACCTCCTATCCGACGCGCGCGGCGTCCGACTTCCGCTCGGCGCTGCCCGGCACCCATACCGGCTATGACGCGCTCGGGCGCCCCAATCGCAGCGAGCAGGACAGCGAACTGGGCCGGCTTGTCACGACCACCGAGCAGATCGGCGGAGGCAGCGTAAGGGTGACCAATCCGCGCGGCATTGCCACCACCACCGACTACTTGATGTACGGCAAGCCCAGCCAGGACACGCCCATCCGGATTCTCCACGCGGAAGGGGTAGTGACGGAGATTCAGCGCGACACGCTGGGCAAACCGCTGTCGATCCTGAGGCGCAACTACGATGGCAGCGTCAGTGTACGGCGCCAGTACGTCTATGACGGCGCCCAGCGGCTGTGCAAGAGCATGGAGCCTGAGACCGGTGCGACCGGCATGGGCTATGACGCTGCAGGCAATCTGCTCTGGTCTGCCTCGGGCCTGACGTTGCTGGGCCCTCAGTGCGACAGCGACGCTGCCTATGCGTCGCCTTCGCGGGCTGACCGCAGCTACGACAGCATGAATCGCTTGCTGACCCTGCGTTTCTCTGATGGCCAGGGTGATCAGGACTGGAGTTATTGGCCGGGCGGGAAAGTCAAGCGTGTGCAGACGCGCAACAACGGCGCCGTCACCACTAACGACTACACCTACAATCTGCGTGGACTGCCCACGTCCGAGAGCGTGGCCTACGACGGTGGCGAGGCCTGGGCGCTGGGCTATGGCTACGATGCAAACGGCGCCTTGGCAACCCATGTGCAGCCGTCCGGCCTGACGATCGACTACGGCCCGAATGCGCTGGGGCAGCCGACGCGAGCCGGAGCCTTCGCCACCAACGTGCGCTATTACGCGAACGGCGGCATGAGCGGCTTCACCTATGGCAACGGCGTCGTGCATCAGATGACGCAGAACGCGCGCGGCCTGCCCGATCGCAGCACCGACAGTGGTGCAGGTGGCAAGGTCATCGATGACGGCTACGACTACGATGCCAATGGCAATGTGGCGGCCATCAGTGACGGCCTGCCGGCAGCCCCTGGAAACCGCGACATGCGTTACGACGGCCTGGATCGTCTGACCACGGTGACGGCGGCCAGCTTCGGAAACGCAAGCTATGCGTACAACGTTCTGGACAATATCGTCACCGCCAGCGTTGGTGCACGGCGGCAGTCCTTTGAGTACGACTTCAACAATCGGTTGACGAACGTGCGGGATGTCGGCAGTGGTGCGACCGTGACCGGGCTTGGCTATGACAGCCAGGGTAACCTGAAGATCCGCAATGGCGTGGCGTTCCGGTTCGACTACGGCAATCGCCTGCGCGAGGTCGATGGCAAGGAGGCCTATCAGTACGACGCGCATGGACGCCGCACCCTGGCCAGTGCGCCCAATGGCAACATTCGTTCCCTCTATGGGCAGGATGGCGTGCTGCGCTATCAGCACGATCAGCGCCAGGCGAAGGGCTTTGACTATATCCAGCTCAACGGCAGCCTTGTTGCCAAGCGTGCCGTGGATATCGCGCCTGCAGCACTGGTCGTAACGGTTCCGGGTTACAGCGCGGACGGTGCGTTTGCGGTGCAGTGGACAGCCGTTGCCGGTGCGCAGCGTTACGAGGTGCAGGAGTCGGGTGGCGGTGACTGGCAGGCTGTCTATCAAGGGCCTGCGCTGAACGTTTCGCTGGCCGGGCGAAGCTCCGGCGTCTATCGCTATCGTGGCCGTGCCTGCAATGGCACTGTCTGCGGTGCTTGGGGTGTGGAAGCCTCCATCCAGGTGGAGCTTGCTCCCACCGCTGCGCCGGTGATCACTGCACCGGCGCAAGGTATCAACGGAACCTATTTCCTGAGCTGGTCAGCGGTACAGGGTGCCGCCCGCTTTGTGCTTGAAGAGGCCGTGGGTGGCGGATGGAGCGTGGTCTTTGATGGTGCTGGCCGCACCTATCAAGTGACCAGCAAACCGGCAGGCACCTATCGCTATCGGGTCAAAGCATGCAATCCACAGGGCTGCGGCGTCTACTCGGCCGAAGCGGCGATTACCGCGCTGTATGCCCCATCCGTACCCGCACTGTCGGTACCTGCTGCGAGCTACAACGGCAGCTACGCCGTCTCTGTTTCGAGCGTGGCACAGGCCAGCAGCTATCGCATTGAAGAACAATTCAACGGAGCAGCATGGACTGAGATCAACCGGATCAGTGGGAATCAACTGGCCATCAGCGGACGAATCGCCGGCAGTTACGCCTATCGTGCCTTTGCATGCAATGACGCCGGGTGCAGTGCGTCAAGCGCCGTAGGCAGTATCGTCGTGACATTGCCACCGGTCCAAGCCACGGCGATCAATCTCGGTGGCGTGAGCTACAGTTCAACCGTGAGCATGTGGTGGGGCGCAATCCCCGCAGCGACGAGCTATCAGCTGATGGAGCAGCTCAATGGGGGTGGCTTCGGACTCGCCCAGGAAGACGGTGCGACCGCCGTGGCCCGAGGCGGCCGCTGGCCGGGACAGTGGGACTACCAGGTGCGTGGCTGCAATGTCGCCGGTTGCGGACCGTGGTCCGCGGTAGCGGGCGTGCGCGTGATTGGTCCTCCGGCGACCCCGGTCCTGCGCGTGCCGGATGGGGTGGGAATCGGCGCGGCTTACTCGATCTCCCTGCTGGAAGTGGCGGACGCGACGCGCTATGAAATCGACGAAAGTACTGACGGCGCCAACTGGTCGCTGATTGCGGGGGATCGAACCGTTTCCCTGAATAAGGGCGGCGGAGGCAACTTCTACTACCGTGGTCGTGCCTGC